>SLQW01000121.1 GCA_007131295.1 Pseudomonadales bacterium
CCTGGGGATAGTCGTCGAGCCCGCGCCAGTGGGCCTCGAGACCCTCGAGGTCGAGCGGTACACCGTCCACCTCACCGGCGCTGCGTCCGAGCCGCAGGGACCCGGTGGCTGCGCCGAGGCCACTCGCGGCGAGCGTCAGCTCCACGTTCTCGAGCGTCGGGCTCGCACCGACTCGCAGGCGATCAGCACGGGCATCGATATCGAGACGCACGCCGGTTTCCGGATGCAATTCACCGATCACGTCGAGAACTGCAAGCTCGCCGGAAAGCGCAGGACCTTCGGGCCACCAATCCGCGACCCGCTCCGCCAGGACCAGGTCCGCCATCTGCAGCTCGATATGTCCCCTCGGTATGACACCAGAGAGCGGATCGCCCCGCAGCCGGTAGTAGAGACTGCCCGTCGCCGGTCGCTCCTGGTCATGGGCCTGGTACACAAGGTCGAGCCGCCCCCGGGCCTCACCCCAGCGATACTGCAGCAGGCCGTCCAGGCCGAGGCGGTCCGGGCCTTCACCGCCCTCTCGATGGAGAAACAGCTCGCCGGCCTCGAACTGCACGTATCCAGCGGTACGGAAGAATTCGATGACGTCGGTAAGAGCGACATCCGCCTGGACGACGCTCCCGGCGAGGCGGACCTCGCCATCCGCGCTGCGCTCGAGCGCAACGCTCAGATCGTCGACGACGAGTGCCGCCGGAACCAGGCTGCGCCGCAGCAGGGAGCGCAGCACGTCGACTTCGAGTTGGATCCGACTCGCGTGAACCGCCACGTCCGCATCAGGTGGACGCAGGCGTAATTCGGTTACGTCGATGACCGGATGCAGAACCTGAAAGCGGCCGTCGAGGCTTCCCAGCTCCACCTCGAGCCCGAGGCGCGCTCCCAGCTCCTCTGCTACACGAGCTTCGGCGCCCGCAAGCTGCGCCACTGCAATGCGCCCGCCCAGGCTTACGACCGCGACAGCAAGAAACGTCAGTGCCAGCGTCCAGGCTGCCACGATCGGCAGCACGCGCCGAAGCGCGGAGCGATCTGGAGCTTCAGTAGCGGCAGTGGCGGCAGTGGCGTCGGTCACGACGAGCTCAGCCCAGGTTCTGCATCAAAACCACGTCGAACGCCTCGACTCCGTAACAGGGCTCGACCTGGTAGCGGATGGGTTGGCGGACACGTTCGGACAGCTCTGCGACATCGAGGGCACTCTCATCGAGCAGGCGATCGATGACGCGGCTTCCCGCGCGGACCAGATAAGCAGCGCCAGCAACCGGCTGAGGCCGCTTGCCGGCATCACGCAGGATGGCGCGAAAGATCTCGTGACAGGTGGATTCGGGGGTGCGAGCGAAACCGCGCCCCCGGCACTCCTGGCAAGGCTCGCACAGGCTTTGCAGCAGACTCTCCCGGGTTCGCTTGCGGCTCATCTCTACCAACCCGAGGCTGGAGAAACCCGAGAGACGAATCCGGGCCGGATCCTGCTCGCAGGCCTTTTCGAGGACCCTGAGCACCTGCCGCTGGTGCTCTGGGTCCTCCATGTCGA
Organism: Pseudomonadales bacterium; assembly: GCA_007131295.1. Classification (GTDB taxonomy): domain Bacteria; phylum Pseudomonadota; class Gammaproteobacteria; order Pseudomonadales; family Azotimanducaceae; genus SLTB01. The sequence goes on from SLQW01000121.1 coordinate 1,520, forward strand.
TGAAGTCGATCACGACGATGCCGCCGAGATTGCGCAACCTGAGCTGGCGCGGGATCACGGCTGCGGCCTCCAGGTTGGTTCGGAAGACCGTTTCTTCGAGGGCGCGGCTGCCAGTGCGGCTGCCGACGTAAGCACCCGTATTGACGTCGATGGTGACCATGGCCTCGGTCTGTTCGACGAACAGGTAGCCGCCGGACTTCAGCGGCACCTTGCGCTCAAGGGCCCGTCTGAGCTCGTCCTCGACGCCATAGCGCTCGAACAACGCAACGTTATCCTCATGCAGAGCGAGCCGGCCGGCGAACTCCGGCAGGAACCGTTCGACGTAGCGATGCGCGCGTTCGAAGGTCTCAGAGCAGTCGATCCTGATCGACGTCACCCGTGGCGAAACCAGATCGCGGATCACCCGAATCTGGACCGGCAATTCCTCGTAGACGAGACCGCCCCCCGAACACGCGCGTTGCCAGGCGTCGACCCGCTGCCACATACGACAGAGAAATGCGAGATCGGCGCGCAACTCGGTCTCGTCCGCGCCTTCGGCCACAGTGCGCACGATGAAGCCGTGATCACAGCCCGCCTCTTCCCGCAGCCGGGCGACGAGGGCCCGCAGGCGTTCGCGTTCGTCTTCGTCCTCGATGCGCTGGGAAACCCCGACATGGTCGACTTCGGGCATGAGCACGAGCAACCGCGAAGGTAGCGCGATCTGAGTCGTCAGCCGGGCACCTTTACCGGCAAGTGGATCCTTCGCCACCTGAACAAGCAGATTCTGGCCTTCTCGCAACAGCGTGCTGATGCAGGGCGGGTCGAGTTCCTCTTCGAACACCGCCGGCCGCTGCAGGTCGCGCACATGAAGGAAGCCGGGACGCGCGAGTCCGATTTCCACGAATGCGGCCTGCATGCCTGGCAGAATGCGGGCGACCCGACCCCGATAAAGGTTGCCAGTGACGCTGCCGCCACTCGACCGTTCCAGATGCAGCTCTGCCAGCGCACCGTTATTCAGCAGCGCGACGCGGGTCTCGAACGGATTGACGTTGATGAGGACATCTTCCTTCATCGTGACTCGATCGGCTCCTCGCGGGCTCATAGCCTCTTCACGTGGCTTCCGGCAGGCATCCTCGGCCGCAGCTCAGCCGCTGCGGTAACGCCAGCAGTCGACACCGACTGCTGCAAGCAGGCGATCCGTCGCATCGAGCGGCAGGCCTACCACTCCAGAATAGCTGCCTTCGAGCCGATCGACGAACACGGCACCGATGCCCTGGATCGCATAGCCGCCGGCCTTGTCGCCAGGCTCGCCGGTCGCCCAGTAGCGCACGGCTTCTGCTGCGGGAATCCGCCGAAACCGTACGCTCGAACGACTGACCTCAGACTGAATGCCGGCACCGGTGGCCACCGCGACGGCAGTGAGCACGTCGTGGACTCTCCCGGACAGACGCTCGAGCATCGCAAGTCCGTGCAGCCGATCCCGCGGCTTGCCGAGCGCCGCACCATCGATGGCGACGATGGTGTCAGCCGCCAAAACCGGCAGGTCGGGCCTCCCGGGCAGCCCAGCAAGCAATGAGCGCCCGGCTTCGGCCTTGGCGACGGCAAGCCGGCTCACCAGATCACCTGGCGCTTCGCCATCCAGAGGCGCTTCGTCAACGTCGGGGACCAACTGCAGAAACCGGATGCCGATCTGCGCAAGCAACTCTGCCCGGCGCGGAGAGCGCGAGGCGAGCACGACCTGCGCATCGACCAGGTTCATGCGATCCGGAACTTGCGGCGCAAGGCGCGCAGCGCGGTGAACGCCAACGGCCAGAGCAAGGCGCTGGTGACCGCAGGCAGCAGGATCATCGGCGTCCAGCCGACACCACGCACGAGCGCCTCGACCCAGAACCCGATCAGGCGTGCGAGCGCAATCGTCACGAACACGATGAAGGCCTGCTGTAGCAGCGAATACATCCGCAGGCGTTCATACATGGACAGACCGACGAACGCGATCAGGACGAAACCGAGTGCATGCTGGCCAAGCAGGCTTCCGGTGAGGCTGTCCACCAGGATTCCGACGCACCACGCCGTGACCATACCGACGCGTTGCGGTACGGCCATCACCCAATACAGCAGCACGATCGCAGCCCACTCGGGACGCAGCCATGAGAACAATTCCGGGACATCTGCCGGCAGGCGCGCCGCAGTGAGCAACAAGGCCAACAGCAAGGTAGCCCAGATGACCAGCGTGTCCGGAAACTTCACGGCGCACTGCCGTCAGGTTCGACGATCGCATCGGGTTCGGGCAGCCAGGCGCCATCGGCCTCAAATGCAGGAGGCGCAGCATCCGTAGGCGCCGAGCGCGTCACCAGTACGAGGTGGCGGCTGCGTTCGAGCTGCGCCGCCGGCCGGGCACGGATGTCGAGGAACGGCTCACCGGGGAGCCTCCGAACGCTGCTCACCGTCGCCACGGGGTAACCGGGTGGAAAACGCCCATCGAGCCCGGAAGTGACGAGCAGGTCTCCCTCCTGCACGTCGGCGGTCTCCGGTACGTGACGCAGTTCCAGCAGCGCGGCATCACCGGTTCCGTAAAGCATCGCGCGGTAGTCGTTGCGATTGACCAGGACAGGCGTGATATGCATCGGGTCAGTAATAAGCAGCACGCGGCTGCTGTAACGTCCGACCTCGACCACCTGCCCCATGAGACCGTCGGAGTCCAGTACGGGCTGACCTTGATAAACGCCCTGCGCGTCACCCTTGCCCAGAATCAGGCTGCGACCGAGCGGATCAGGGGCAACCCCCACCACCTCGGCGAATGCGAGTTCACCTTCGACCCGCGCGGACGAACCGAGCAGCGCCCTGAGACGCGCGTTCTCCTCGCTGAGCGCACGCGCACGCTGCGCCTCTACCGATAGCTGCAGCAGCTGCTTATGCAGGTTCAAGTTGTCCTGCCGCAGACGCACATGGCCCATCAGCGACTCGGTCGCGGCATAGGGCAAATCGGTGACGACGAAGACGGGCGCCGTGGCCGTGACCACGGCGCTGCGGAACGCCTCCAACCAGCGCGTCTGGTGATCTACTGCCATCATCGCCATGGACAGCAGGGCTAGCGCCAGCGCCTTGTAGCCGGTAAAGGATCGTTCGAGGAACAGCGACTTGATGGTTGTCTCTCCCCACGGCCCGTGCGGCCGACGGGTGTCCGCGTCAATCGCTGGACAACAGATCCAGCGAGCCGAGTTGATCCATCAATTCCAAAGCCTTGCCGCCGCCGCGAGCAACGCAGGTGAGCGGTTCGTCCGCGACCAGCACCGGCAGTCCCGTCTCCTCGGCAAGCAGCAGCTCGAGATCTCGCAACAGGGCACCGCCGCCGGTCAGAACGATGCCGGATTCGGCGATGTCCGCAGCAAGTTCCGGTGGCGTCTGCTCGAGCGCGTTCTTGACCGCCTGCACGATCATCGACAGCGGTTCCTGCAACGCCTCGAGGATCTCGTTGGAGTTGAGCGTGAAGCTGCGCGGCACACCTTCCGCCAGGTTACGCCCCCGGACATCGATCTCGCGGATCTCCTTACCGGGAAACGCCGTACCGATCTCCTGCTTGATCCGCTCCGCCGTCGCATCACCAATCAGGCTGCCCTGGGTACGACGAACGTAGGCGACGATGGATTCGTCGAAACGGTCACCGCCGACGCGAACCGACTCAGAGTAGACGATGCCATTCAGGGAGATCACGGCGATCTCGGTGGTACCGCCGCCAATATCGACCACCATGGTACCAATGGCTTCATGCACCGGCAGACCGGCACCGATGGCCGCGGCCATGGGCTCTTCTATGAGCCAAACGTCGCGGGCGCCGGCCGATAGCGCCGATTCCTTGATCGCTCTGCGTTCCACCGCAGTCGCCTTGCCGGGAACGCAGATCAGCACGCGCGGGCTGGGCCGGATGAAGGAGTTCTGGTGTACCTTGGCGATGAAGTGCTTGAGCATCTTCTCGCACACTTGAAAGTCGGCAATCACCCCATCCTTGAGCGGGCGGATCGCGGTAATGTTTCCGGGCGTACGACCAAGCATGCGCTTGGCATCCACACCCACCGCGGCGACCACCTTGGTGTTGTTGTGCTGACGTATGGCGACCACGGACGGTTCATTGAGGACGATGCCCTCGTCACGCACGTAGATAAGGGTGTTGGCCGTCCCCAGGTCGATGGACAGATCCCTGGAGAACAACCCCCTGATATTTTTCAACATTGACTAGCGTGCGCCCCGTCCGAAAGGCTAGCGGAATGACTTAGGACTGTAGCAACGGCAGGGCTGCCGGGCAAGGCGAAAATATGATAATTTCCGCGACCTTGCGCACAACTTTCCAAGTGCGGGACAACATTTCACGACTCTCCTGGATCGACGCATCATGAGCATCGACGCAGAACAGGTCCGGCGTATCGCCCACCTGGCACGGATTGGTCTGGCCGCAGACGAGGCGCAGCGCTATATCGGCGATCTCGAATCCATACTCGGCATGGTCGAGCGCATGCGCGCGGTACCCACCGACGGCGTCGTGCCTTTGCCGCACCCGATCGACGTCGGGCAGCGCCTGCGCCCCGATGTTGTCACGGAGCAGGACGAACGCGAGCTGTTCCAGACTGATGCGCCCGCTGTAGCCGACGGCTTCTATCTCGTGCCGCGGGTGGTGGAATGACCAGCGACGGGACTCTGGTCGAGCTGTCGGCACGCATCACACAGGGCGATATCGGTTGCCGCGAGGTCGCCGAACGCTGCCTGGCGCGCATTGAGCAGGGGAGCCACCTCAACGCCTTCATCAGTATCGATGCCGAGCGCGTCCTGGCCCGGGCAGCCGCCCTGGACGCAATGCCGGAGGCGGACCGCGGCCCCTTGCATGGCCTGCCGATCGCGGTGAAGGACATCTTCTGCCAGGCTGGCGTCGAAACCACAGCCGGCTCGCGGATGCTGCAAGGCTGGCGTGCACCCTATGATGCCCACGTGATCCAGCGGCTCGAGGCTGCAGGCGCACTGCTCGTGGGCAAAACGAACATGGACGAATTCGCCATGGGTTCCTCGGGCGAGAACAGCCACTACGGCCCGACCCGCAACCCCTGGAACACCGAACGCGTTCCCGGTGGCTCGTCTTCAGGTTCGGCTGCGGCTGTGGCCAGCGGCATGGTTCCGGCGGCGCTCGGCACCGATACCGGCGGCTCCATTCGGCAACCAGCCGCGTTCTGCGGTCTCACCGGACTCAAGCCGACCTACGGCAGGGTGTCCCGCTGGGGCATGATCGCATTCGCGTCCTCTCTCGATCAGGCCGGGCCCATGGCCTGGACCGCAGCCGATCTGGCGCTGCTGCTCGCGGCCATGGCGGGCTGCGACGAACGCGATTCCACCAGTGTTGACCGTCCCGTGGACGCCTACTCTGCGGCGCTCGAGGCACCGATCGAGGGTCGGCGGATCGGCATTCCCGACGCCCTCCTCGGCGAAGATGTAGCGGCACCCGTGCGCGCGGCGGTCGACGCCGCAAAGCGCACCTTCGAGCAGCTCGGCGCCACCACCCACGCGGTCAGCCTGCCCACCGCGCTGGCCGGAGTACCCGCCTACTACGTCCTCGCCCCGGCCGAAGCGTCGACCAATCTTGCGCGCTACGACGGCGTACGCTTCGGCCATCGTTGCAGCAGTCCGCAGAGTCTCGAAGATCTCTACCTGCGCAGCCGCGCGGAAGGCTTTGGCAGCGAGGTCAAGCGCCGCATTCTTACTGGCACCTACGTGCTCTCGGTGGGTTACTACGAGGCCTACTACCTGCACGCTCAGCGAGTGCGGCGCCTGATCCGAGACGAATTTCTCGCCGCCTTCGAGGACGTGGACGCGATCCTCGCACCAACCACCCCGGGCGTCGCGTTCGCACTCGGCGAAAAGACCGACGATCCTGTCGCCATGTATCAACAGGACGTGTTCACGATTCCGGCGAATCTTGCCGGCATTCCGGCCCTTTCCATGCCTGCGGGTCTGAGCGCAGGCATGCCGCTTGGTGTCCAGCTGCTCGGGCCCCACTTCGCTGAGACGACGCTCCTCAACCTCGCCCATGCGTTTCAGACCGCCACCGATCATCACCTCGCGCGGCCCGCGGGAGCCGCAGCGTGAGCGGCTGGGAGACGGTGATCGGTCTCGAGGTGCACGTGCAGCTCGCGACCGCCTCGAAGATCTTCTCAGGCGCACCGAACCGTTTCGGAGCGGAGCCCAACCGCCAGGCCAGTGCCGTCGACCTGGGCCTACCCGGCGTTTTGCCGGTACTGAACGAGGCCGTGGTGGAAATGGCCTTGCGCTTCGGCCTGGCCGTGGAAGCACAGATCGCACCGGTGACCCAGTTCGCGCGCAAGAACTACTTCTATCCCGACCTGCCCAAGGGCTATCAGATCAGCCAGCTCGACCATCCCATCATCGGCCCGGGCCGGCTGGAGATCGTTGTACCGACCGCAGCCGGCGACGAGACCCGGACCATCGGCATCACACGCGCCCACCTGGAGGAAGACGCCGGCAAGTCGATCCACGATCAACTTCCCGGGCTCACCGCCGTCGACCTGAACCGGGCCGGAACGCCGCTGCTCGAAATCGTGTCTGAACCAGACCTGCGCAGCGCCACGGAAGCCGTTGCCTACCTCCGAGAGCTGCACGCCATCGTCCGCGATCTCGGGATCTCCGATGGCAACATGAACGAGGGCTCCATGCGCTGCGACGCTAACGTGTCCATCCGGCCGCGCGGGACGCGCGAATTCGGTACCCGAACGGAAATCAAGAATCTGAACTCGTTCCGTTTCCTGGAAAAGGCCATCGAATTCGAGGTGGAGCGGCAGATCGAAATTCTCGAGAGCGGCGGCCGCATCATCCAGGAGACGCGGCTCTACGATGCGGAGCGGAACGAAACCCGGTCGATGCGCAGCAAGGAGGAGGCAGAGGACTACCGCTACTTCCCCGACCCCGACCTGCTGCCCCTGGCGATCACACCGAAGATGATCTCAGCGGTGGCCCGCAGCATGCCCGAGCTCCCCCGAGCACGGCGTGAGCGCCTGCGCGAACAGTTCGGCCTGTCCGAGTACGACGCCCGCCACGTCGGCGCCGATCGAGCTACCGCCAGCTACTTCGAAGCCTGCGCAGCCGCTGCGGGCGACGCGAAGCTTGCGGCGAACTGGATCATGGGCGAACTCGCCAGCCTGCTGAATCGGGAGGAGCTCGAGATCGAACACGCGCCGGTGACGGCGGAAAGCCTCGGTACGCTCATCGCCCGCATACGCGACGCGACCATTTCGTCCAAAATCGCGAAGACCGTGTTCGACATCATGGTGACCGAAGGCGATGACCCAGACGCTATCATCGAGGCGCGCGGCCTGCGCCAGATGTCGGACAGCGGTGAGCTCCAACGGCTGGTGGACGAGGTGGTGACAGCAAATCCGGCACAGGTCGAGCAGTTCCGGGCAGGCAAGACCAAGGTGCTCGGATTTTTCGTCGGCCAGGTCATGAAGGCCACCGGCGGCAAGGCGAACCCGCAGCAGCTCAACGAGCTCCTGCGCGCCCGACTCGAGGATGGCGACTGACGGAGAACGGCATGTGAGCGGGAGCCACGTCAGCAGGCCCGCTGCCGAACCGGCTGCCGAGCGACGTCTCCAACGGGAGGCGGCGGTCGAGGCTCAGGCGCCCCGACTATGGTTCCTGCTACCGGGCGCGAATCGACGCCGCGCCGCGGCTCTGGCCGGTTCGGGCGTCGCCGTCGCGATCCTTTCGATCTTCCTGCTCTCGATCCTGCTTCGGCATGGGTCCGAGGCCACTTTCGCAATCCTGCTGACACCGACTGTACTTGCGACCGCTGTCTTCTTCACGGCGAGCCTGAGCCTGCTAGCCGGCCTCGCCCAGGTGGTCTTCCCTGCCGCGCGCGACGATTTCGAAGCCCTGCGCGCTGATCTGGACGTCGATCCCGAAGTCCTCGCCGGAATTGCCCTGGCCCTGGAACGGCTGCCGCTTCGGACTGTGCTAGGCAGCGTCCCCGTGGCGCTCACCATCGGCACGCTGCACGTCTGGCTGCTCGGGACCACAACCCCGCATGTCGGGGCATGGCTCGCCGCGACGATCTGCAATCTGCTGCTCTGGGTCGCCATGTTCCAGATCGCGCTGCCACTCGTACGCAATGCCCGGATCTTCTCGCTGCTCGGACGCTGCGCCCGCATAGACCTCTACCGGCCCGCCAGACTGTCGGCGTTCGGGCGCACCGCGATCCGGCCCTGCCTGTTCATTATCGCGCTGCAGTGCGCCTATGCGCTGCTGGTGATTCCCGAAGGCACGTCGCTGCTGCGCGGCGGCGCGCCCCTGGGTCTGATCGCGTCGATGGGACTGGTGGCGTGGCTGTTCTTCCTTCCGCTGCGCGGCATCCGGGAGCAGATCCGCAGCGCTCGCGAACAGGCGCTTGCCGGTATCGACCTGCGCCTCGCCGAGCTGGCTGCGTTCGCGCCACCGGGCGCATCGACAACGACGATCGCACAGCTCGACGATGCCGAGTCGCTGCTCCGCCTGCGAGACCGGATCACCGCCGTCAGCGCCTGGCCCCTGGGTTTCGAGGGCTTTCGCCGCCTCGCCTTCTACGTGGTGCTGGTGCCCATGACCTGGGTCGGTGCTGCGCTGGTGGAGATGATTATCGACGGGCGCCTCTGAGCGATCGCAGCCGGAACTGATAAGCATAGAGACAACTTGTCTTGGACCGCGTTTCTGTTCCGTACGGCGAATCCCTAGAATACGCGCTCGCCGAGTCCACCCGGGAGCCCGTCAGACGACATGGACGGCAAGACCCTTACCCATCTCAAGCAGCTCGAAGCGGAAAGCATCCACATCATGCGAGAAGTGGCTGCCGAGTTCGAAAAGCCGGTGATGCTCTACTCTATCGGCAAAGACTCCTCCGTGCTGCTGCATCTGGCCCGCAAGGCGTTCTTTCCCGGCAAGCTGCCATTCCCGCTGCTGCACGTGGACACAACGTGGAAGTTCCGCGACATGATCGCCTTCCGCGATCGCACCGCGCGTGAGCTCGGTCTCGACCTGATCGTCTGGACCAATCAGGACGGCGTGAAGCAGGACGTCACACCCTTCACCTACGGCAGCAAGAAGTACACCGACATCATGAAGACCCAGGCCCTGCTGCAGGCCCTGAGCCACCACCGTTTCGATGCCGCCTTCGGCGGCGCGCGCAGGGACGAGGAGAAGTCCCGCGCCAAGGAGCGCATCTACTCGTTCCGCGACCAGAACCATCGCTGGGATCCGAAAAACCAGCGCCCGGAACTCTGGAAGCTCTATAACGGCAACATCAACCGGGGCGAGAGCATCCGGGTGTTTCCCTTGTCCAATTGGACCGAACTCGACATCTGGCAGTACATCTATTTAGAGCAGATCGAGATTGTTCCGCTCTATTTCGCAGCGCCCAGACCGGTGGTGGAGCGCGACGGCACGCTGATCATGGTCGATGACGATCGTATGCAGCTAGCCCCCGACGAGCGGCCGCAGACCCGCATGGTGCGCTTCCGCACCCTCGGCTGTTACCCCTTGTCCGGCGCCATCGAATCCACAGCCGCCACCCTGACCGACGTGATTCAGGAAATGCTGCTCACCAAGGATTCCGAACGTCAGGGGCGGCTCATCGACCACGACGCCGTTGCATCAATGGAACAAAAGAAGCGGGAAGGCTATTTCTGATGTCCCACGCATCCGAACTCATCGCCCAGGACATCCAGGCGTACCTCGCCGAACACGAGCGCAAAGAGATCCTGCGGCTGCTGACCTGTGGCAGCGTCGACGACGGCAAGAGCACCCTGATCGGCCGGCTGCTGCACGATTCGCGCATGATCTATGCGGATCAGCTGGCCGCCATCAAAAAGGAGAGCGCCCGAGGCGGCAGCGATGGTGAGATCGATCTGGCTCTGCTGGTGGACGGCCTGCAGGCCGAACGCGAGCAGGGCATCACGATCGACGTCGCCTACCGCTATTTCTCGACCACGAAGCGCAAGTTCATCATCGCCGACTGCCCGGGCCACGAGCAGTACACGCGCAACATGGTCACCGGCGCCTCCACCTGCGAGGCGGCAATCATCCTGATGGACGCCTCCAAGGGCGTCCTCACCCAGACCCGCCGGCATACCTACATTGTCTCGCTGCTCGGCATCCGTCACGTGATCGTCGCCGTCAACAAAATGGACCTGGTGAACTTCTCAGAGGCGCGGTTCGAGGAGATCAAGGCCGAGTACCTTGCCTTTGCCGAACGGCTGGACATCGAGGAGCTGCACTTCATTCCCATGTCCGCCCTGAAGGGCGACAACGTGGTGGAGAAAAGTGAGGACATGCCCTGGTATCAGGGCTCGACGCTCATGTACCTCCTCGAGAACGTGCACGTCGCGGCAGAACGCAATCACGCCGATTTCCGCTTCCCAGTACAGTGGGTGAATCGTCCCGACTCGCGCTTCCGCGGCTACAGCGGCACCATCGTCTCCGGCGTTGTGCGGCCAGGCGACGAAGTCACGGTACTGCCGTCCCGACGCACGTCGAAGATTGCACGCGTCGTCACTTTCGACGGCGATCGCAATGAAGCCATGACGCCGGAAGCCGTCACGCTTACGCTGACGGACGAAATCGACATTTCCCGCGGCGACATGATCGTACACGGCAGCAACCTCGCCGCCGTCCGCGACCGCTTCGACGCCATGGTCGTGTGGATGTACGACGAAGCGATGGTCCCCGGGCGCCAGTACTTGTTCAAGCAGACCACGCGTCAGGTCACGGGCAGCATCACCGCGATCCGACACCGCACCAACATCAACAGCCTCGAGCAGGAAGCGGCGCCGGTGCTGAATCTCAACGAGATCGGCCGCTGCGAGGTCCGTCTCGACCAGCCCATCATGCTCGACCGCTACGGCCGTAACAGGGATACCGGCGCCTTCATCATCATCGACCGCATCACCAACCTGACGGTAGGTGCAGGGATGGTCTGCGATACGGGGACCGAAGCCGTCCCGAAGGATGCGTGGGACGCCCAGCCTCGGGCCACTCATGTCTATGCCACCGGTCCCGTCTCGCCTTCGGAGCTCAAGGATCGTTTGCGTCAGCGTGCGGTCACGGTCCTGTTCACGGGCCTGACCGCTTCCGGCAAGACCAGTATTGCGCAAGCAGTCGAACGCGCTTTATTCGACCGCGGGTATCTCGCCACCACGGTGGATGGCCAACAGCTGCGCATCGGTATTTCCCGCGATCTCGGCTTCACGGCCGCGGAACGCTCGGAGAATCTCCGACGCGGTATCGAGGTGGCGCGGGTCCTGAACGGTGCCGGGGTCATCGCGCTTTGCGCCTTCGTCGCGCCCCACGAGCAGCCGCGGGCACGGGCTCGCGACACCGTCGGCGCCGAGCGCTTCATCGAGATCATGGTGGATACGCCCATCGAGGTGTGTCGCGAACGGGACACGCGCGGACTCTATGCGGCCGCGGACCGGGGCGAGATTCCCGACTTCCCAGGCGTTTCGGCCGAATTCGAGCCGCCGCGCGAGCCCGACCTCATTCTGCGTACCGCCGCACTCACCCTCGAGGAGTGCACGAAGCGCGTGATCGCCCTGCTGAAGGAACGCGGCATCCTCCTCTGAGCCGGGCTTCACCGTCGATCGAAGGCAGGACTCTGTGGGAAGTTGTGCCGCGCGCAGCGCGGCGCAACGATCGGCGGCGCAGCCGCCGTGACTCGTCTTCGTTCGAGACTCGCTTCGTTCGACGTGACTGCCTTCGTTCGGGCGCTGCTTCGCAGCGCATCGGGGCTTCGTCTTCGTTCGAGACTCGCTTCGTTAGACGTGGCTGCCTTCGTTCGGGCGCTGCTGCGCAGCGCATCGGAGCGCCTCCCTGCGGGAGGCACTCCTTCCCACACACTATCTTGGGATGCCCTCGATCGAGGGCAGGACCTTGTGGGAAGTTGTGCCGCGCGCAGCGCGGCGCAACGATCGGCCGCGCAGCCGCCGACAAGGCTTCGTTCGGGCGCGGACACCGGCCGTTGTCGCCGGGGAGGCGGCGCAGGATAATGCGAGCGCATCAACACGAGGGAGGGATGCGCATGAGCGATGGCAACGCCCGACCGCTGCCGGCGGTGGATTACCTGAAGATTCCCGAAGACGGCGAGCCTTACCTAGAGGGCTCCAAGTGTGGGGCTTGTGGCGCCGTCTACCTAGGCAGCCGGCAAGTCTGCTCCCGCTGTGCCGCGCGCGACCAGATGGAGAGCATCCGCCTCGCCGATACCGGTACGCTCTACACCTACGCCATCGTTCACCGGTCTTTCCCGGGTGTAGACGTCCCCTTCGTCTCTGCCGTTGTCGATCTCGACGGCGGCGGTACCGTCAAGGGCAATCTGATGGACATCGAGCCCGACCCGGACAAGATCCAGTTCGGCATGCCCGTGCAGGTCGTCTTTCGCGACGCGCTCGGCCGCAAGGACAAGGAAGGCAACAGCTACCTCTCCTACTTCTTCGTTCCCAGGGGGTAACCGCCATGAGCAGCGACGTCTATGTAGTCGGCGTGGACATGATCAAATTCGGCCGCTTTCCCGAGCGCAGCGTCCCGGATCTCGGCGCGGAAGCCGCATTGATGGCGCTCGACGACGCCGGCCTTACGATCAAGGACATGCAGGCCCTTTACTGCGGCAACCTTTACCAGGCCAACGCCATGGTCGGGCAGCGCATCCTGCAGCAGATCGGTCAAACCGGCATTCCTGTGGTGAACTGCGCCAACGCCTGCGCCACTGGCGCGACCGCATTCCGGGAGGCCTGGATGGCGGTCAAGGCCGAGGTCTACGACGTGGTCCTCGCCGTAGGCGTCGAGCAGATGGGCAAGGGCCTGCTCGGCGGCGGTGGCGGCGGCAGTGGCATTCCCAAAGAGGGTCTGCTCGGCGGCGGCACCATGCCCACGGTATTCGCCGAAGCCGGCATGGAACACGCGCGCAAGTACGGCACCACCTTCGAACAGTTCGCCAAGGTCTCGGTCAAGAACCATCACCATTCCACCCTGAACCCGAAGGCCATGTATCAGATCGAGACGCCGCTTCCAGAAGTCATGAACGCTGAGATGATCAGCTACCCGAACACCAAGCTGATGTGCTCTGTGAACGTCGACGGGTCCGCCGCTGCAGTGCTCTGCAGCGAACGCAAAGTGCGAGAACTCGGCCTGATGAAACGCGCGGTCAAAGTGCGCGCCTCGGTGCTGACGTCAGACCCATGGCAGGAACGCGATCTGGTTATGCCGGACGTCAATACCTGCACCCGCATGGCTGCCCAGGAAGCCTACGAGCGCGCCGGTGTCGGGCCGGAAGACATCGATCTTGTAGAGCTGCACGACTGCTTCGCTACCGCCGAGATTCTCCACTACGAAAACCTGCGTCTCTGCGGTGAAGGCGAAGCCGGGCGCTTCATCGACGAAGGCCAGCCCGCACTCGGGGGCAAAACACCGGTCAACGTTTCTGGCGGACTGTTGTCGAAAGGTCATCCTCTCGGCGCCACCGGGATCGCCAACATCTACGAGGTGGCAACGCATCTGCGTGGCGAGGCCGGCAAGCGCCAGGTGAAGGACGCAAGAATCGGCTTGACCCACGTGATCGGACTCGGCTCCGCCTGCGGCATCCACATTCTCGAAAAGTCCGGCTGAGCGGTTCCGGGGGACATACGTGCGTATCGGCGTCGTATCCGACACCCACAACAACCTGAAGAACGTCGCCCGCATCGTCGAATTATTCAACGATGCGGGCGTTGATCGGGTCATCCATACCGGCGACATCACCCGCCCAGGCACCCTCGAGCACTTCGCCACCCTCGAAGCACCGCTGCTCGGCGTATATGGCAACAACGACATGGGTGAGCGCCGGGAGCTCGAGGCTGCCGCAAGGCGCCTGGGCTGCGAGTTCGTGCTGCCGCCGCTCGACCTGTTCTGGCACGGTCGTCGCCTGCTCGTCGTCCACGATCCCCTGGAATTCGATGGCCAGCTGACGGCCGGTCACGAGATTGCGCTACACGGCCACACCCATAGGCGCCGCCTGGAATGGATCGAGGGTCGGCTCTGGTTCAATCCCGGCGAGTCTGCTGGCCACATGCGCGGGTTGAACGCGGTAGGCGTACTTGATCTGGAGACCCTCGAGGCCGACATCATGCACTTCTGACTTTTCCTGGCTGGTATCATGTTCGTGATACCGGCGGCATGCGACGATCCGAACTGCTTTCCCCAGGTACCCTGCGCCCATGAACGGAACGAATGCGACCGCGAGTTTCCTGCAACAAGCTCCAGGCGCGTACGCATCCAGCCCTGCTCAGCGTGCGCAGGAACTGTCATGGCCTTCCTGGTTTCTGGAGGAAGAACGCACTCGGACGACGTGGCTGCTGGGCCTGATTTTTCCCGGCGCTCTGCTTGCGCTGCTGCTCGACCTCAGGCTCGAAGGGCCCATGCTATGGGTCAACGTCAGCCTGCGGCTCGTTTTTCTCGTTTGCCTTGCCGGCACCCTGTTCGCCCTCGTCCGCGCAGGTCCGGCACGGCAGGTCCATTTGCTGCTGACGACGACCATCGCCAGCATCACTCTGCTCCTGATGATTCGCTACGCCCAAGGGCTCGGGCTCGGCGGTACGCCCGGACATCTGCCCTCCGACATGATCGTCATCCTGATCATCTTTCTCCTGCCCGCACCGATCTGGATCGCGGTCGCCGGCGGCGCAGCCATCGCCGTCGCTTCCGCAGTGGATTACATCTACTGGAAGGAAGTACACGGCGCCGCGGGTGCACTTGTAGTGGTCACCCTGCTGCTGACCCTAGGCGCTGGCCTTGCTATCAACCTCGCACGCAGAGTCGGCCTACGCGCCCGTTACGACGCCCTGCGCGAGGTCTATCTGCTGCGTTCGAGCATCCCGATATGTGCGTGGTGCAAGAGCATCCGCGACGATGCGGGCATATGGAACAGGCTCGAGAACTATCTCGAGGACCACGCCGACATGATGCTCACCCATGGGGTCTGTCCGAATTGCATGGCCAAGCTGGAGGCCGACATGACAGATCGAAGTAGCCAGCAGCGCTGAAAGATCAGTAGCCACGGCGTGCTTGAAAACCCGTCACGGTATGTACCCCGCGAAATTGGTCTGGGCGGCAGGATTCGAACCTGCGACCCCGGGCACCCAAAGCCCGTGCTCTACCAGACTGAGCTACGCCCAGATCGCGCCAGCATAGCGTAATGTCACCTGACCGTTCATGGGCCCTTCGCTTAAGGCTCCAGGCGGACTCGAACCTGCCCCTGCAGCGCGCAGGTTTCGATGAGCCCACCCCCGCATTCAAACACTGAAATTCTCGGCATCTCCGATGACACAAGCGTTTTTTCACTTCAAAAACGCTGTTTTTTCCAGATCGCGAACCAAAACATCGGAAAAACAAGCTCGGGACGCACACCCTCAGTTTGACATCACCATGAGCACCCCCTACCGTGAGCAGGTTTTTCCATAGCAAAGGGGATGTCGATGACCATGGGAAGTCGAGAACGCGATACCTTCAACGTTCACGCGGCCCAGTCCACCAACCGCACCTTCGCCCGCAAACCGCTTCGCAACGCCATCGTTACGGCGGCAGTTGCAGCGACCGCAGCCAGCGGCACTGCTCACGCGCAGCTCGAGGAAATCGTCGTCACCGCGACCAAACGCGCGGAGTTGATGCAGGACGTTCCGGTGGCGGTCCAGGCGCTCGGTGAAGACACCCTAAACGATTTCGGCATCTCCAACTTCACCGATTACATGATTCAGCTCCCCGGCGTGACCGCCGGCGGCAGCGGTCCCGGGCAGAACACCATCTACATTCGCGGCCTCGCGTCCACTACGCCGAACCTGACCACCGCCGGCGTGGCCGGCCTCGCGCCCAACGTCGCTTTCTACCTCGACGAGCAGCCCCTGGCCCAGCCGGGCCGCAACCTCGACGTGTACACCGCCGACATCGAGCGCGTCGAGGTGCTCTCCGGCCCGCAGGGCACCCTCTTCGGTGCCAGCTCTCAGGCGGGCACCGTCCGGCTGATCACCAACAAGCCCGACCCGACCGCCACTTACGGCAGGGTGCGCATGGGCTCCGCCTTCATCGATGGCGGCGACATGAACCACAACATCGAAGGCGTGCTCAACGTCCCGATCAATGAACAGCTTACGCTTCGCGGCGTCGTTTACGTCGACCGCCAGGGTGGCTACATCGACAACGTGGCCGGCACGCGCGATGTCAGCGAGAGCGCGCGCTTCCGCCCCGAGGGTACGGTTCGCGCCAACGGTGTACCGGTTTCGGCCCAGCGCGCCGGTTTCCAGGCCGGACAGGACCTGAGCAACGTGGAGTTTCTCGAGGCCGACAACTCGAACCGCACAAAGAGCAATTTCAACACCACGACCTATGCCGGCGGTCGCCTGAGTGCACTTTATGACATCAATCCCGAGTGGAGCCTGCTGGTCTCGCATACCCGGCAATCCCTCGACTCCGACGGCGTGTTCTTTGCCGATCCGAACCTCGATGACCTGGAGATTCAGCGCTTCGAAGAGGACAGCCTCAAGGACGAGTTTCACAACACGAGCTGGACGCTGGAGGGTCGCGTCGGAGAGCTGGAGGTGCTCTACACCGGCGCCTACACCGACCGGGACACGGATCAGTTCGTCGACTACACGGATTACATGTTCGTCGGCCAGTACCACCCCTACTACATCTGCGACGGCTCTGTGACTTACCCGGGCGAAGGCGGTCCGGTCGGCACCTGCCAACCACCGAATTCGTTCGTGAAGTCGACGACGCGTACCGATGTGTGGACCCACGAAATTCGCGTCAACACGCCGCAAGACCGCCCGGTGTACGCCACCATCGGCGCGTTCTACAGCGACCTCACGCTCAAAGAACGCAACGACTTCACCTACCTCGGATCGACCGTGGCGGATCCATTCGGGCCGTTCGCCCCGAATTTCCCCCACCCGGGCGCGTTCAATTCTGACCCGGGTCCGTTTCCGCCGGGGGTAATCTTCCGCAACGACGTCAGACGCACAGATGAGCAGCTCGGGTTCTTCGGCGAGGCTACCTGGGACATCAACGAGCAGTTCGCCATCACCCTCGGGGCGCGTTACTACGACATCGACGTGGACTTCGAGGGCAGCGCCAGCGGATCCTTCTGCAACTCTGGCGCCGCTGCAGATGCGAATGCATTTGGCACCAACATCAGCGATCTCTACGACGGCAGCGGCGAGTTCACGTTCATCGGTTCCTGCGATCCGGATCTACGGCAGACGTTCACGCTGGACGACTCCGTCGAGGACATCCAGGCCGCAGGTCTGAGCGAGGCCCAGGCATTGCAGGTATTCAATGCGGTGCGCGCTCCGAGCAAGGCTTCCACCAGCGGCTGGATCGGCAAGGTGAGCCTGAGCTGGCGGCCGACCGACGACAGCCTGCTCTACGCCACCTGGTCGGAAGGTTTCCGGCCCGGCCTGCTCAATCGCCCGGGCGGTGCTCAGGGGCCCGCCGGCTTCACGGTACCGTTCGAACTCGACACCGACGACGTCACCAACTGGGAACTCGGCTGGAAGACAGAGCTGCTCGATCGCACCTTGCGGTTCAATGGCAGCGCGTTCTGGGTGGAAATCGATCGCCTGCAGACGACGATCTTCGATCCGAGCATTACCAACCTGTTCTTCTCGGACAACGCTGCAGACGCCCGCATCCGCGGTATCGAAGGCGACTTCCTCTGGGTGCCGATGCAGGTGGACGGGCTCACCATCGGCGGTGCCTTCTCGTTCCTCGACACCAAAATCACCGACGTGATAACGCCCACAGACGACGTACGAGAGGGCGACGAGCTGGCGTTTGCGCCGGAATTCCAGGGCAATCTGCGCGCCCGCTACGAGTGGACGCTGGACAACGGCATGATGGCGCACGTAATGCCGCACGTGAGCTACTCTTCGAGCTCCTTCAGCGACATCGTCATAATCAATCGCGACAAGGTGGGAAGCTGGACCCTGTTCGGCGTCACGGCCGGCGTGGCTCGCGACAACTGGTCGGCGGAACTCTACGTCGACAACCTGTTCGACAAACGCGCCGAACTGGCCCGCAACTTCGTCTTCGACCGGGAACGTGTCACCTACGCGAGACCGCGCACCGTCGGCCTGCGTCTGGGTTTCGATTTCTGAGGCCTGACTTCTCGACCCGCAGACCCGCGGCGCCTCTTCTCCGAGGCGCCGCGGCATATCATGTCGACCATGCGAGGCAACGGCCATGAGCGATGCCTCAAGTGCTGCCGCGAACGTGCTGCAGCGCACGCAGCAGCAGATGCGTGACGGGAATTTCGACGCTGCCGCAACCGCTCTCGAAGACCTGCTCAAAGGCGAACCTGACCACCTCGACGCGCTCTATATGCTCGCAGTGTGTGAGCGTTACCGCGGGCGCTTCGAAGCGGCTGCCGTACGTCTCAAGCAGCTCAAGACACTTGCGCCCGAACACGGGCGCGCCCAGCAGGAAGCTGGCCATCTGGCGCGGGCCGAGGGCCGCATGGACGCCGCCATTGCCGCCTATGCCCGGGCGGTTCAGCTCAATCCGGCGCTCGAAGCGAGCTATCGCGGCCAGATCGAGCTCCTGCGTACCAGCGGGCGAGAGGACGCTGCTATCCGCGTGCAGGCCCAGCTCGACCACCTTCTTAACATGCCGAAACCGCTGGTGGCCGTCACCGATCTGATCGCGCAGGGCCGACTCGGCAAGGCCGAGCAGCTGTGTCGGCGCTTTCTTCAGCAGCAGCCTCGCAACGTCGACGGCATGCGTCTGCTAGCGGACATCGGCATGCGCCTTGGCATCCTCGAAGATGCAGAGTTTCTGCTCGAAAGCGCCGTTGCCTTTGCCCCGAACGACGTCCCTGCGCGTATCGACTACATCCAGACCCTGCGTAAACGACAGCGCTTCGATGCCGCCCTCGAGCAGGTGGAAGCACTGCTCGCGCTCGACCCGGAAAACCCGCAGTACCGATCCCTGCACGCAATCGTCTGCATGCAGCGCGGCGATCACGAGCGTGCCATTGCCGGGTTCGATGCCGTCCTCGAGAGGGTGCCCGGAGATCCCGTGACCCTCACCGCCAAAGGCCATGCGCTGAAAACCCGCGGTTCAACCGATGCGGCCGTAGCGGCATACCGCGCTGCGATAAGCAGCCAGCCCCGACACGGGGAAGGCTACTACGCGCTTGCCAACCTCAAGACCTACCGCTTCGACGACGCTGAACTCGAAGGCATGCGTGCCCGTGAAGACGATCCGGACCTTGGCCACATGGACCGGGTCTATCTGTTCTTCGCGCTGGGCAAGGCCTACGAGGATCGCGGCGAGTATGCTCAGGCCTTCCACTACTACAGTCTGGGCAACGCCCTGAAGAAGGCGCAGAGCCGCTATGACGCGGACCGCATGGAAGCTGAACTGCACGCGCAGATGGAAGTGTGCTCCAGCGAGCTGTTCGAACGCCACGCCGACGTCGGTCACCCTGCGGCTGACCCCATCTTCATCGTCGGCCTGCCGCGCGCCGGTTCCACCCTTCTCGAGCAGATCCTCGCCTCTCACAGCGAGGTCGACGGAACCGCCGAGCTGCCCAACGTCCTCTCGCTGGCGCAACGCCTGCGCCGACAGCATGGCGGGGGCAGCGGCGCGGCGTCAGGTGCCTACCCACAGATCCTCGCCGAGCTGCCTGCCGAGCGCTTCGCCGAATTCGGGCGTGCATTCATCGAGGACACGCAAGCACACCGGCAGGGCGCAGCGCGCTTCATCGACAAAATGCCGAACAACTTCCGCCACATCGGCCTGATCCGCCTGATGCTGCCCAATGCACGCATCATCGACGCGCGCCGGCACCCCATGGCCTGCTGCTTCAGCGGTTTCAAACAACTGTTCGCCGAGGGCCAGGAATTCTCCTACGACCTTACCGACATCGGACGCTACTACCGCGACTACGTCGCCCTGATGGATCACTGGGACGAAGTTTTGCCCGGCCACGTGCTGCGTGTCATGCACGAAGACGTCGTCGACGATCTCGAAGGGCAGGTCCGGCGCATCCTGGACTTCTGCGAACTCCCGTTCGAATCCGCCTGCCTGCGCTACTGGGAAACCGAGCGCAGCGTACGCACGCCAAGCTCTGAGCAGGTCCGCCGACCTATCTTCCGAGACAGCGTCGAGCAGTGGCGTCACTTCGAGCCCTGGTTAGGCCCCCTGCGCACCGCATTAGGTGAGGAGTTACTGGCGCGCTTTCCCGACTGAAGCATCAGGCGCTGCCGACTTCGCTGCTCGGTGCCGTTCGTGCATGAACCCAGCGCGAGTAGTGACCGATGAGATCGTCGATGATCTGCTCCCGGGACAGACCCAGAATGTCGTACTGATCCCGCGTCACGCTGCACCACGCCTCCACGAACCAGTGGCGATTGCGGGCGTCCGCCGCCGGGGTCTCGACGAAAGCGAACGTAACCAAACGATAGCTGCGCAGGCGCGCGCCATAGCTGAAGGTCTCTCCATCGGCTTCCTGCACCTCCAGCGCGATCCCATCATCGTCGCGCACGACGCTGGCGGCGATGCCGTGTCCTGCGAGCTCCTCGCGCACGCTTGCCAGAGCGGGTGCCACCGTCTGTTCGATGAAGCGCCCGGCCGACTTCCGGTCGTGATGCCTAACGAGATGGTCAAGGCGCTTGCGCCAGTCCAGGCCCGCGCGGGCTACCGGTAGCGCGGGGCGGCGCAGTCGGACCTCTTCCGCCCGCTCCCGGCGTAACGCGAGCACCAGCCCCACGCACATGGCGAGCATCACGAGCGTGAAAGGCAGGGCACTGGCAATGGCTGCGGTCTGCAATGCGGCGAGACCACCCGCGAGCAGCAGCGTGCCGGCGACGAGCCCTTTGACGATCGCCCAGAAAACCCGATTCCACAACGGCGGGTTCGCATGGCCGCCAGAGCTGATCATGCTCGTCACCAGCGAACCGGAATCACTGGACGTGACGAAGAACGTGACCACGAGCAGGATCGCTACCGCAGAGGTGAACTCTGCCACCGGCAGCACCTGAAAAAGTGCGAACAGCGCCACCGGGATGTTCTCGTCCACCATTGCCACCAGTTCCGGCGCGGTCCCGGTAAGCACAGCGTTGATGGCCGTGTTACCGAAGATCGTCATCCAGAGAAAGGTGAACAGCGCCGGCACGACCAGAACGCCGGTCACGAACTCGCGAATGGTCCGCCCGCGGGAGATGCGAGCGATGAACATGCCGACGAATGGTGACCAGGCAATCCACCAACCCCAATAGAACAAGGTCCAATCCCCAAGCCATGGCGTCGGTTCGTAGGCGAACTGGCGGAAACTCAGGTCGAAGAACTCGGAGAGGTAGCTACCGGTGTTCTGGGGAAAAGCGCTGAGCAGGAACACCGTCGGACCAGCGACCAGCACGAACAGGAGCAGGAAGAGAGCAAGGACCATATTCATCAGCGACAGGCGGCGGATGCCTGCATCGAGGCCCAGGGCGACCGAACCGGTGGCAATCAGGGTGATGATCGCGATCAGTACGAGCTGAATCTCTCGCGACATTTCGATACCGAAAAGGTAGTCGAGGCCCGCGTTCACCTGCATCGCACCAAAGCCAAGCGAGGTCGCAACGCCGAACACGGTCCCGAGAATCGCGAAAACATCCACAAGATCGCCCAGCCGACCATGGATGCGTTCACCGAGAACCGGGTAAAGCGTGGAGCGGATCGTCAACGGCAGACCGTGCCGGAAGCCGAAGTAGGCCAGCGCCAGGCCGACGACGATATAAATCGCCCAGGCGTGGAAGCCCCAATGAAG
This sequence comes from Pseudomonadales bacterium, assembly GCA_007131295.1. Taxonomy (GTDB): domain Bacteria; phylum Pseudomonadota; class Gammaproteobacteria; order Pseudomonadales; family Azotimanducaceae; genus SLTB01. The sequence continues at coordinate 23,352 of SLQW01000121.1, forward strand.
GAAGCTGACACGCATGGCCTCACGGGCCGCTTCCACCGACTCCGGATCGCCTCCAGGAACCGGTGGATGAGCGAAATGCAGCAGCGGTTCCGCCACGCCAAAGAACATCAGCCCGATGCCCATGCCGGCACTGAAAAGCATGGCGAACCAGGACGGATAGCTGTAGTCGGGTCTGCTGTCGTCAGGACCCAGCCTGATCCTGCCGTAGCGGGAAAACGCCACCATCAGCGCGAAAACCAGGAAGCCGGCCACCACCAGAACGTAGAACCAGCCGAGATTGCCTACGATCCAGGCCTGCGTGGCCAGGAAGGTGGCTTCGGCCGTTTCCGATGCGAGTGCGCCGAAGAGCACGAATGCCAGTATCAGGACTGCGGCGACCCCGAACACGCGCAGGTGAATGCGCAAGCCAGCGTCGGGAGAAGGTTCGCCCGGTGGCACATCGGTCATGCAGCGTTCTCCAGTTCGAGGCCCCCGCTCGGCCACACGACTAGGCGGCCAGAGAGATCGAAATCGCCTCTCTGCGACACTCACGGCGTGACGATGGAGGCTTTATCCTGCGGCAGGCGGACCGGGGACGCAAATCGCGCCTGCGGCGATTCGCGTTGTCCCAGGTCGATGTGCAGATCGGCAACCGGCAGCAGATGCGGGTCGTGCGTGACAACCATGCGCGTCATCGGCAGACGCGCGAGCAGGTCACCTACCCAGCGCGCGGCAGCACGATCCAGGTGGGCCGTGCCCTCGTCGATGAAAAGCGCATCCGGGCGCGCGTAGAGCGCCCGAGCCAGCAGCAGTCGTTGCCGCTGCCCGCCGGACAGGCCCGAGCCACTCTCACCTATCCGGGTCTGCCAGCCCATCGGCAGCGAAGCGATCACGTCGCCTAGACCCACTGCCAAAGCACATTCGTCGAGCCACGCGCGATCGGGTTCGGGGTCGAAGAAGGCGACGTTTTCCCCCAGTGTTCCCGACAGCAAACGATCGTCCTGGAGCACGACGGCGCTGCGTCGACGCCAGCTATCGAGCGCATCCGACGTGAGCAGGGCGCCATCGATGCGGACCTCACCCGCTGTCGGCTGCAGCAGGCCACAAGCGAGGCGCAACAGAGTCGTCTTGCCGCAACCGGATGGCCCGGTGACCACGGCGAGCGACCCTGGTGGTAGCGCAAGGTCGATGCCGTCGAGAACAGGCGGCTGGTTCCTGCCGTGACTGAAGCGGATGCCGTGCAGACCGATGCCGGCACGGCCGCGGCGTCTGACTGCGGTCGGTCGCGGCAGCGACTCCGGCGTCGCCTGGCCGATTTCCGCCAGCCGCTCCAGATGCAGCCGCAACAGGCCGAGTTCTGCCGCACGATCCACCAGCGTGATCACGCGGTCCGTGAACTGTCCCTTGAAGCTGACGAAAGCGTAGAGCATCCCCACTGTGAAGTTGCCCGCCAGCACGGCGTGGGCCCCAAGCCAGATGACCAGCAGGCTTTCCAATCCAAACAGGACACCGTTCGCTGCGCCGATCCCAAGGCCGAGGCGTCCGCTCGCCACCTCTGCATTGATGGTGCGAGCGCGACGGTTCTGCCAATACGCGTGCCGGTCGAGTTCCCGACCGAACGCCTTCAGCGTCTGCACGCAGCGCAGGGTTTCGAGAAAGGCTGTTTCCTCGTCCGCAGCGGCAGCTATCTGCGCCTGCTGACGCCGGCGCAGCATCGGCAACGTAGCCAGACGGGTGCAGGCATACAGAAGCACCGCGATCAGGACCACCGCCGTCAGCAGCGGACTGTAGATGAACATCACCACGAGCGTGACGACAGCCATGAGCCCATCCACCAGGGCGACGGCGAAGCCCTCGGTGAGCAGCCCCTGAACGGGCGTCAGCGACCCGAAGCGCGAAACGATGTCGCCGAGGTGACGGCGCTCGAACCAGGGCAGCGGCAGCCGTAGAAGATGCTGCAGCAGGTTGCTGCCCATCTGGAAGCCGATCGCTTCACCCGCATGCAGGACGAGCCGACCCCGCACCCAGGTGACCCAGACCCGCAGCATCGCGAGGAACCCGAATGCCACCAGCAGCGTCCACAACAGGTCTGCATCGTGTCTGGCAAGGGCCTCGTCCACTACGAGCTGGATGTAGAACGGACTGCCGAGCGCCAGCAGCTGCAGCGCGAGAGACAGCGCGAGCACCATGAGCAGGTTGCGAACGAGCCCGGTGGAATGAGTCCAGAAGTCGGCGAGGCGCATCCGCGCCACCTGCCCGCCCGGCCGGAATTCCGGTCCCGGGCTCAGCTCGACGGCGACACCGGTGAGGTGATTGCCGACGTCACGCCAGGGTACGAGACAGCGTCCGCGGGCCGGATCGTGCACGGTCAGCCCGTGCCAGCTGACGGCCACCAACACGACGAAGTGGTCGAGATCCCAATGCAGGATGGCCGGCAGGGCAAGCGCACGCAGGTCCTCGGGTTCCAGGCGCAGCGGGCGTGCCTTCAGACCAAGGCCCGCGGCAATCTGCATCAGGTCGCGCAGTCCCGCGCCCTGTCCTGACAATGCTGCCTGGGTGCGCAGCTCCGGCAGACTGAGCTTATGACCGTGGTGGGCCGCGACCATAGCGAGACAGGCCAGAGCGCACTCACTTTGCTCGCTCTGCAGCACCAGCGGCGTCCGCCCCCGCCCCCCTGCCAGCGCCCAGTTCAGGAGGTCAAGGTTCACAGCCGCCCCCGCAGCGCAAGCAGTGGATCGAGAATCCAATGGAGCAACCGACGTCGCTCCAGTTCCACGTCCGCTTCCAGCGCCATCCCGGCCTGTAGCGGCAAGCGCCGCCCATAGGCCGTGACCGCATCACGCTCGGGACGAACCCGAACCTTGTATACCGGCTCCTCGGCCCGACCCGGAGGCGCGACCTGTGCCGGCGACAGCACGCTGCTGCTGACGCTGACGACCGTGCCCGGCTGCGTTCCGAAACGGGCCTGGGGAAACGCCGCGTAGCGCATGCGCACTGACTGGCCGGGCTGGATGAATCCGGCCGCCCGCGACGGCACCAGCAGGATCGCCTGCATGCTTGCATCCGGCGCAAGCAGCGTCAGCAGCGTGCGGCCAGGCCGGACGGCGTCACCGGTCTCAACGCTCAGCGCGGCGACCCTTCCGGCCATCGGGGCCTTCAGGACGAACCGCCAACGCAGGCTCACCTCGACGGCCTCGCGCTCGAGCCGGCTGCGACGATCATCGAGCTCGGCGAGACGAACCGTCCGCAGCGAGGGCAGTGCCGCGAGCCGTTCCGCCGTGTCCGAGCGTTCCGCAGCCAGCAGCAGTTGCTGACCGTGCAGCTGCTCGATCCGCTCCTCGAGACGCAGCCGCTCCCGCTCGACCGCCTCGAGCTGACGCGGCGCAACGTGTCCTGCAGCATGGAGGTCGCGCAGAGCATCACGTCGATAGAGAACCAGTTCGTGTTCGGCGGCGACGATGCGCCGCTGTGCTGCCAGCGATGCCACTCTGCCGTCAAAACGCGCAAGCGCCGCCGCAAGCGCGCGGGTCTCGACTTCGAAGCGCGCGATTTCCGCACTCCGCACCTCGTCGAGCCGCGCCCGCTCGGCGGCAAGCTCGGTGAGCGCCCGTTCGGCGC
>SLQW01000058.1 GCA_007131295.1 Pseudomonadales bacterium
GCTGGGTAGGGCCACTTTGCATGCATCCCGTGTCGGGCCACGGCCGCCGTCTCGGCCGGGCGGGTTTCGAGCGGCGCGTATTATGCAGAAGAGTGCAAGGGGATGACAGGAAAGAAGGCAGGAGTCCGACTACCGGAGTCTCTGAGGGAAGGAGTGGTCGCGCAGGGGCCGCTCCGATCCTTGCCCGCCATCGACGCACCTGTGGGAAGGAGTGGCCGCAAAGCGGGCGCTCCGATTGGCGACGGCATGGAACTACCCGGGCGATCGGAGCGCCGCCCTGGGGGCGACACTCCTTCCCACGATAGGTTATCCCCCTGGATGAACTCCGCAGGTCGCTCAGCGAAACGCTGAGTTGACGTCATCGAGCCGCGCGCTGCCCGGACAGAGGTCCGCCTCGCCGAGCTCGGAGAGTGGCACGTCCACCGTGCCGAGAATTTCGTGGCAGTCGCTCGGGTTGTCGTCGAGGAACAGAAGGCCGGTAACGATCTCCCCCTGCTCGTTCGTGCGCATGAGGGTATCCATGGCGGCAACCCTATTGCGTGGATCGTAATCCTCTCGCAGCTTACGCAGCCTGAGCGTGGTGCCGTCCGGCATCGCCACGTCTTCGGCGGAACCGGCTGCGTACTGCACCTCGATGGCGTCCTGGGTCGGGATGAGATCGGCCACTGCGAAGGTCGACGTGTGCTCCCGGACGTAGGCGTAGCTCTTCGTGGACCCATTGTGGTTATTGAACGCCACGCAAGGGGAAATCACGTCGAGGAAGGCAAAGCCTTCGTGCATCAGGGCGGCCTTCAAGAGCGGCACGAGCTGTTCCTTGTCGCCCGAGAAACTGCGGGCCACGAAGGTCGCTCCGATCTGGATTGCCATCATTGCCAGGTCGATGGGCTCATACAGGTTCGGTACGCCCTTCTTGCTCGTAGATCCCTTGTCGTTGGTCGCCGAGAACTGACCCTTGGTGAGCCCGTAGGTGCCATTGTTGTCCACAACGTAGGTCATGTTGATCCGGCGACGGACGATGTGTGCGAACTGACCAAGACCGATCGACGCGCTGTCACCGTCGCCGGAAATGCCGACGTAATAGAGGTCCCGGTTTGCCATGTTGGCGCCGGTGGCCACTGAGGGCATACGCCCATGGACGGAATTGAAACCATGCGACTTGCCGAGGAAATAGGTGGGCGTCTTCGACGAGCAGCCGATTCCCGAGAGCTTCGCAACCCGGTGCGCGGGTATCGAAAGCTCGTGGCAAGCCTGGATGATGGCTGCGCTAACGGAGTCGTGGCCGCAACCCGCACACAGAGTCGACACAGCCCCTTCGTAATCCCGTCGGGTAAGGCCGAGTTCGTTGCGCGGCAACTTGGGGTGATGGGTTCGGGGCTTGGCAACGAACGTCATGGGGTCACCTCCGACAGACGCGGCTTCTTCGTGGCGGCGAAATGTTCCGCGATCTGCCGCTCGACAACCTGGGCCGGAAGCGGCATGCCGTCGTAGTGAAGTACCGGAACGAGGCGTGCCGGATCGACATCGCCTTCGATGATCAACAGACTGCGCAGTTGCCCATCACGGTTCTGCTCCACGACAAACACCGTTTCGTGGCGATCGATGAAATCGTAGACCTCAGCGCCGAAGGGGAAGGCCCGGATGCGCATGGCGTCGAGCTCGATCCCCTGCATCTTCAGCGCCGCCAGCGCCTCGGGCATGGGTGGCTCCGACGTGCCGTAGTAGATGACGCCGCAGGCCTTCGGCTTGCTGCCCTCGCGAATCTCCGCCTTGGGCACGAGAGTCGCTGCTGTGGCCCACTTCTTTTCGAGCCGTTCCATGTTGTGCTGGTAGACGTCACCGCGCTCGGTGTACTTGGCATACTCATCACGCGAGGTGCCGCGGGTGAAGAAGGCCCCCTTTTCAGGATGCGTGCCCGGCAGGGTGCGCCACCCGATCCCGTCACCGTCCACGTCGACATAACGGCCCCAGTCCTCGATGCGCTCGAGGCCCTCGGCGTCGAGCACCTTACCGCGGTCATAGCGGCGAGCATCATCCCACTGGAACGGCGGCGAGATGTGATCGTTCATGCCGAGATCGAGGTCCGTCATGATCATCACCGGCGTCTGCAGACGCTCCGCAAGGTCGAGGGCCTCCACCGCGAAATCGAAGCACTCCTTCGGCGTCGACGGCAGCAGCATGACCTGTTTGGTATCACCATGGGAGGCATAGGCAGCGAGCAGCAGGTCCGACTGCTGGGTGCGCGTGGGCATGCCCGTGGACGGACCCGCCCGCTGCACGTCCACCAGCACCGCCGGAATCTCTGCGAAGTAGGCCAGCCCCAGAAATTCCTGCATCAGAGACAGGCCGGGACCGCTGGTCGCCGTAAACGCCCGGGCGCCATTCCAACCGGCACCGATGACCATACCGATGGCGGCTAATTCGTCCTCCGCCTGCAGCACCGCGAAGCGGTTACGCTTGGTATCCGGGTCGTGCCGGAGCTTCGCCGCATGCTGCTCGAACGCTTCCGCGAGCGAGGTCGACGGCGTGATCGGATACCAGGCCGCAACGGTGGCACCGCCCCAGATGAAGCCCAGTGCAGCGGCGGTATTGCCGTCGATGAGAATCGCGTCGCCGACACCATCGCAGCGCGCTACGCGGATCGGCAGGGGCGCATCCAGGTACGTCCTGGCGTAATCGCGCCCGATCTCCAACGCCCGGACGTTGGGACCGATGAGCTTCTCCTTGCCCTTGAACTGCTCCTCGAGCATGGCCGTGAGCACTTCCCACTCGATCTGCAGCAGCTCGGCGAGAGCACCCACATAGACGATATTCTTGAACAGCTGTCGCTGCTTAGGGTCGCTGAATTCACCGAGGATCAGTTGCGCGATCGGCACGCCGATGAAGGTGACGTCGTCCCGCTGCAGGGACTTCGGGAAGGGCTTGGTGGAGTCGAACAGCAGGTAACCGCCCGGACGAACCTCGGCTACATCGGCAGCGTAGGTCTCCGCATTCATCGCCACCATGAGGTCGATGCCCTCGCGGCGACCGAGGTGGCCCGCCTGGGATACACGGACCTCGAACCAGGTCGGGAGCCCCTGGATATTGGACGGAAAGATATTGCGCGGTGCGCAGGGAATCCCCATCCGGAAAAGCGCCTTCGCGAACATGCCGTTGGCACTGGCGGAACCGGAACCATTGACGTTGGCGAACTTGATGACGAAGTCGTTGACGGCCTGAATCGGAACGGTCATGCGTGCACCTGCGGAATGTTGATGATCGACTTCTGCATGTCCCAGGCTCCGGTCGGGCAACGCTCCGCGCACAGGCCACAATGCAGACAGACATCTTCGTCCTTGACCATGATCCGGCCGGTATCGGCCAGATGGTCTGAAACGTAAAGGTCCTGGTCCTTGTTGTCTGCGGGTGCCATCAGCCGTTGCCGCAGATCCTCTTCGTCGCCGTTGTCGGTGAACGTTATGCAGTCCATAGGGCAGATGTCGACGCAGGCATCGCACTCGATGCACAGCTTCTCCGTGAACACGGTCTGCACGTCGCAGTTCAGGCAGCGCTGCGCCTCCTTGGCACCGAGGTGCCGATCGAAGCCCAGCTCCACTTCGATCTTGATGTTGGACAGTGAACGGCCGAGATCAGCGTGGGGAACGTGATAGCGCGGCGCGGGATCATGCTCGGAGTCGTAGCTCCACTCATGCATCCCCATCTTCTGTGAAATGAGGTTCACACCCTCCGGTGGGCGATCCGCCTTGACGTCCATGCCCTGGCAGTACAGATGGATGGAGATCGCCGCCTTGTGCGCATGTGCAGACGCCCAGATGATGTTTTCCGGGCCGAAAGCGGCATCCCCACCGAAGAAGATCCTGGGGTTCCCCGACTGCAGCGTTTCGGCGTCCAGAACCGGACAATCCCAGCGATCGAATTCGATCCCCAGGTCACGCTCGATCCAGGGACAATGGTTGTCCTGACCGATGGCGATGAGCACGTGGTCGCATTCGACGAAGATGTCCGGCTCGCCGCTCGGGACGTACTTCAATCGCCCGTCCTCCTGCCGCACTGGTTCGACACACTCGAACCACATGCCTTTGAGCTTGCCGTCCTCCACCACGAAGGATTTCGGCGGCCGATTGTTCAGAATGGGAATGCCCTCGGCAATCGCCTCCTCTTTCTCCCATTCCGAAGCCTTCATGACCTCGAACGCCGAGCGCACCACCACTTGCACCGATTCGGCGCCGAGCCGGCGCGACGTGCGGCAGCAATCCATGGCCGTGTTGCCGCCACCGAGCACGACAACCTTGCCCTCGATCCTGTCGGTGTGGCCGAAGGCGACCGACGCCAGCCAATCGATGCCGAGATGAATGAAGGGGTCTGCCTCGGCTCGTCCCGGCAGGTCGAGGTCGCGCCCACGGGGTGCACCGGTTCCCACGAACACTGCGTCGTAGCCCTCGTCGAGCAGCGCCCGCATAGAGGTGATTTCCTCACCGAAGTGACACACGACTCCCATGTCGAGGATCAGGTTCACCTCTTCCTCGAGCACGTCCATGGGCAGCCTGAACGCAGGGATCTGCGACCGCATCATGCCACCGCCCTTGGCATCGCGTTCGTACATGTGCACTTCGTAGCCCATAGGCAGGAGATCGCGCGCCACCGCCAGGGAAGCAGGCCCAGCTCCGACACAGGCGATCTTCTTGCCGTTCTTCTGCTCGGGAACACGCGGCAGGTAGTCGCGGATGTCGCCCTTGTGATCGGCCGCAACCCGCTTCAGACGGCAGATCGCCACCGGTTTCTCCTCCGTGCGCACTCGGCGGCAAGCCGGCTCGCAGGGACGGTCGCAGGTGCGGCCGAGGATGCCCGGGAATACGTTCGAGTCCCAGTTCACCATATAGGCCTCAGTGTAGCGCTCCTGACTGATCAGTCGGATGTACTCCGGAACCGGTGTGTGCGCCGGACACGCCCACTGACAGTCCACGACTTTGTGGAAGTAGGTGGGGTCCGAGATATCTGTGGGCTTCATAACTGCTGGAACTCCCCGCTAGTCGTCCGCACGATCCGGCTTCGGGCCGCGCGGCGTCCGAACGGCCGCTTCAGGAGGACCGCCCCGACCATAATGCTTATGAGATATCGGTGAATCGAGTGATTGTAACCAGCGCTTTTGATGGTTTTCTAGCGTCAGACGCGCGCTCGCGACGCCGGGGGCCCCTTTCGTCGCTGCAGCACGAGCGCTCAAAGCAGAGGAGCGACCCTCTCAGCGCGCCAACAGAAGCCTGCCCGAGCTCGGATCGATCCGGTAGTCGAACTGCCCGAGAAGATCGAGGCCCAGCAGGCCATCGACGTCCGTGAGCCCTTCAAGATCCAGGACTACCAGCTCCGGCGAATCGATGCGGAACGGGCCGAGCAGCAAGCCTGGCAGGCGATAGCGGCTGGCGCTCACGACACCGTTCGCGGTACCGATACGGATCCGCTGCGGCAGTCGCTCGGCCCCTAGGGTAGCGGCAGCGACACGCGGCTTGATGACCGAGCGGGTCGCACCCGTATCGAGCAGCAGCCTCAGCGCTCGGCCGTCATCGAGGGTCGCCGAGACCACGAAATGGCCACCCGACCGGGTCAACGGCAGCCCCTCGCTGAAGCGCGTGGCGAGCGCCTCACCTTCCTGGATCCGGCGCTCGAGCTCGGCTACGGCCACCCGATCGTAACCTCCGGCAGGAATCTGCTCGAGGGTGCGCGCCGCCGCGCGGTACTCGCCAGCGGCCTCGAGCTGGGCGGCAAGCAGGAATCGATAACGGTGGTTCAGCGGGTCGCGGTCGAGCACCGACTCGTATAGCTGCATGGCGGCACCGCGATCGCCGATGGCAAGCCGGCCCGCCACCAGGTCATCTACCAGCGCCGCGACCCGTTCCCTGGCGGGGCCCGGATCGGGCCCACTCAGTTCCACATCGAGTGCATCGAGCAACGCTGCAAGCGCCACCCGCGACTGACCCAGCCGCTCCGCGGCTTCCGCAAGCCGATAGTGACCCTCGGTGTCGCGGTGATTCTGGACCGTGTAGCGTTCGAGCAACGCAAGCGCGCCCGCAAGGTCACGGCGCCCCGATGCCATGCGCGGTGCGGAGAGAATGCGCTCGCGCATTGTCGCTGCCACCTGCGGATCACCCCGCCGCTCGATCCCGACGTAGTACGCCACGGCCGCGTCCCAGTCCTCGCTGGCCAGATACCCCTCGAACTGTGCCCACGGTTCTACCGCCGAGACCGTTTCCACGGCTGCCGGCTCCGCGGGTACCGGCGCCACGTGCGGCATCTGCGAATCGGCGGTGGGCAGCGCACCACGTAGCCACCAGCCCGCGGTGAAACCGAGCAGCACGAGTGTCGACCAGCGCAGCACGGTCATCGTTCCGACGCCTGCGATCGCTGCGATCGCCGCGATGGGCGGGTACAATACTGCGCCTCGCGCCCATCGGCCCCCGGCTTACGATGAAGTAGGTTCATGCCCAACTCCGCCAGTCTGCTCCATCCACCGCTGCCACACACCGCCGCGGATCGCATCCGCTGGAGCGGACCCGGTCCCGGCGCCGATGCCCTGGCGCTCGCAGCCGCTGCGCGCGAGCATGCGACGCTTCTGCTCGTGGTCGCGCGCGACACCCGTGAGGCCACGCGGCTGGAAGCGGAAATCCGCTTTTTCCTCGACCGCGCAACCGATCCTGAGGTCCTGCACTTTCCGGACTGGGAAACGTTGGCTTACGACAGCTTCTCGCCACATCAGGACATCGTCTCACAGCGCCTGGAGACACTGCAGCGCCTGCCATCGCTTACGCGCGGCATACTGGTGGTGCCGATCACCACCCTTATGCATCGCATTCTCCCGGTGGAGTGGCTCGCGGGGCGCTCGCTCTTACTCGATGTCGGTGATCGTTTCGACATCGACACCCGGCGCCAGGTTCTCGAAGCTGCCGGCTACCGACGGGTGGAGACCGTACTCGAGCATGGCGAGTATGCGGTGCGCGGCGCGCTGATGGACCTCTTTCCCATGGGCAGTCCGCTGCCCTTCCGCATCGATCTGTTCGACGACGAGATCGAGACACTCAGGACATTCGATCCCGAAACCCAGCGCAGCCTGGAGCAGGTTCCAAGCATTCGCCTGCTGCCGGCGCGGGAATTTCCGCTCGACAGCGCCGCGATCCGCCGCTTTCGCGACCGCTGGCATAGCGCCTTCGAGGGCGACCCCCACGCCTGCCCGGTCTATCAGGACGTCTGCCGTGGCGCACCGCCACCAGGCATCGAGTACTACCTGCCGCTTTTCTTCGATGGACTCTCCGCTCTCACGGACTACCTGCCCGAGGAAACCGCCGCCGTCTTCTGCGGCGATCCAGCAGCCGCTGCCCGCGGCTTCCGCGACGAGGTGCTCGAACGCTACGAGAACCTGCGCTACGACAGGGAGCGGCCTCTGTTACCGCCGTCAGAGCTGTTTCTCGAGGTGGACGAACTCTTCGCTGCCCTCGGCCGCTTCGGTCAGGTACGCCTCCGTGAGGAGTACGGGGAGGGCGACGGCCGTGCTTCGGACTTCCGCTTCGACCTGACCGCCCTGCCCCATCTGGAACTCGATCCGAGGCTGGAAGAGCCGGCGGATCGCCTGTTGGCATACCTGCGCGACGGCGATTCAGAACGCGGACTGCCGCCTCCCAGCCGGGTCCTGTTCAGCGCCGAGTCCCCGGGCCGGCGCGAAATGCTCAGCGAGACCCTCAAGCGCGCCGGACGGCCACCAAAGTTGGTAGAGGGTTTCACCGAATTTCTTGCAAACGATGCCTCGATCGCCCTTTGCGTCGGGCCCCTCGAATCGGGGTTTGGTTTCGCGGGCGATGACGGTACGGCACTTGCGCTGGTCCCCGAGACGCTGCTGCTAGGCGAGCACGTCCGCCAGCAGCGCCGCCGGCAGCGCGCCGCAGAGTCGCCGGAAGCGGTGATCCGCAATCTGAGCGAGCTCAGCATCGGCGCGCCGGTGGTGCACCTCGAACACGGCGTCGGACGCTACCTGGGCCTGGAGTCCATGGCGGTGGGCGACCACAAGGCCGAGTTCCTGGCGCTCGAATACGCTGGCGGCAGCAAACTCTACGTTCCGGTAGCGAATCTGCACCTGATTTCGCGCTACACCGGCGCGGATCCGGAGCAGGCGCCCCTGCATCGGCTCGGGTCCGATCAGTGGGAGAAGGCCAAACGCAAAGCAGCCGAGAAGGTCCGGGACGTGGCGGCGGAACTGCTCGACATCCACGCCCGACGCGCTTCGCGCAACGGTTTCGGCTTCGCAGCGCCGGATGCGGAATACAGCCGCTTCGCCGCACAGTTCCCGTTCGAGGAAACGCCGGACCAGGAAAGCGCCGTCGCGGCGGTGATCGGCGACATGGTCGGCAGCGAACCCATGGACCGCCTGGTGTGCGGAGACGTTGGCTTCGGCAAGACCGAGGTGGCGATGCGCGCTGCCTTCATCGCCGTCCAGAGCGGTAAGCAGGTGGCAGTGCTCGTACCCACGACCCTGCTGGCCCAGCAGCATTTCGAGACCTTTTCCGACCGTTTCGCCGACTGGCCGGTGCGCATCGAGGTGCTGTCCCGCTTCCGCAGTGCCAAGGAGATGAGCGCAGTCGCCGAGCGCCTCGCCGAGGGCCGGGTGGACATTGTCATCGGCACCCACAAGCTGCTGGGACGGGAGTTCCGCTACAAGGACCTCGGCCTTGTGATCATCGATGAGGAGCACCGCTTCGGTGTGCGCCAGAAGGAGCAGCTCAAGGCACTGCGCGCGGAAGTCGATCTGCTTACGCTGACGGCGACGCCGATCCCGCGCACTCTGAACATGGCCATGCACGAGCTCAGGGAGCTCTCCATCATAGCCACCCCGCCGCCGAAGAGGCTGTCCATACGCACCTTCGTCCGGCGCCGCTCCGACGGACTCGTCAAGGAGGCGATCCTGCGCGAGCTGCTGCGCGGCGGACAGGTCTTCTACGTTCACAACGAGGTCCGCAGCATCGAGCGTACGGCTGCCGAGATCGAGGCCCTCATCCCCGAAGCTCGGGTCGCCATCGGCCACGGCCAGATGCGTGAGCGGGAGCTCGAGGGGGTCATGTCGGACTTCTACCACCGACGCAGCAACGTCCTCGTCTGCACCACCATCATCGAGACCGGGATCGACATCCCGAACGCGAATACCATCATCATCGACCGGGCCGACCGCTTCGGACTTGCCCAGATGCATCAGCTTCGGGGCCGGGTAGGCCGGTCTAATCGTCAAGCCTACGCCTACCTGCTTACGCCCCACCCAAAGGCGATGACCACGGACGCACGCAAGCGCCTCGAAGCCATCGAGGCTGCCGGGGAACTCGGCATCGGCTTCAGCCTCGCCACTCACGACCTGGAAATCCGCGGTGCCGGCGAACTGCTCGGCGAGGACCAGTCCGGGCAGATGCAGGCCGTCGGCTTCAGCCTCTACATGGACATGCTCGAACGGGCGGTAAAGGCAATCAGGGCCGGACGGGAGCCGAGCCTGTCGGCACCACTCGGCGAGGGCGTCGAGGTCGATCTGCATCTACCCGCCCTGATCCCGGAGGACTACCTCCCGGACGTCCACACGCGACTCGTCAACTACAAGCGCATCGCCAACGCCGCGGACGCAGAAGCGCTGGAGAACCTGCAGGCGGAAATGATCGATCGCTTCGGACGTCTCCCGCCACAGGTGGTGAACCTGTTCCGGGTCACGGAGATCAAACTCATGGCCCAAAGGCTTGGCATCACCCGGGTCGACCTCGGGGAAACCGGGGGCCGGCTGGAATTCAGCCAGGACACGACGGTGGATCCCATGCGTGTGATCGAACTGGTGCAATCCGCTCCGGACCGCTATCGCTTCGAGGGCGGCAACCGACTCCGATTGAGCGAACCGCTCGCCGCCGTCGAAACTCGAATGCGCACGGCCCGCGAACTCCTCGACCGGCTCGGTGCGGGGAGCGCAGCACCGCTCAAGGAGGCCGCACATGGCTGAACCGACGGGTCGCGTTCCAACGAGGTGGCACAGAGCGCGTACCCTGGGCTCGCTGCTCGGTGGTGTTCTTATCCTGCTGCTCGCGCCCTGGGCTTCAGCACAGTTCACCAGCAGCTGCGGCAGCGCGCCCTCGGGCACCAACGCCTGTCCCTGGTATCACGTCGAGATCATCATCTTCCGCAACGACGTCGGCGCTGGAAGTACCGACGAGTCCCTCGCGCCGGACGCCATGCCGCGCTGGACACCACGGCTGGCGACTCTACGGCCACCGGCGGGGGAACCGTTGCGACCCATCCGTACGGCCGAGCTGCTGGCCCTTTGGCAAAGCGCGGGCGAGGCACCGGAGTTGTTCGTCCTGACTCCAGGACTGACCTTCGAGCAGGAACGCTTTCTGACTTCCATCGCGACCATCGGCCAGCCGCGCCATCCCATCGATCTCGCCTTTCTGCGCGAGCTGGACACTCTCGTCTGGGAGGACATCGAACCGCCCGTTACAGAGATCGCGCACGACGACGGCGTCCCTGTGCCGTTGGTGGAACCGGTGGTGGTCGTGACGCCACCCGCCGAGGAGGCGGAAGAAGCAATGCCGCACGAGCTGGAAGACATTCCACAGATCGTCGGCATCATTCCCATGGATCTGGCGTTCCGGGAACTGTCGCCGAGCGAGCGTATCCTGGAGACGGAAGCCGCGCGCCTGCGCCGCGCGCGGGGATACGAGGTACTGGCGCATCTGGCCTGGCGCCAGCCTTTCCTGCCCAACGAGCCTGGCATGGCTCAGTTGATCGCGACCGCGGATCCGACGGCGCCAGACCAGGTGGCGGGAGAGCTGCTGCTCGGCACGGTGACGATCGACCTGCGTCGCTTCCTCCATGCCCATCTGGATCTTTATTACCGCCCGCGGCAGCCCGAGGCGCTCATGGGCGCTGACGGCAGCGCCCAGGCCGAAGCGAACGGACAATTTATCCACATCCGCCAGTCACGGCGCATGCGCAGCGGCGAACTCCACTACCTGGACCACCCGCAGATCGGCGCCATCATTCGCATCGAACGCTTCGAGCTCGCTGATGAGCTCGCTGACGAGCCGCCTTGAGCGACGCCGCGCAAGCCAGCGCAGCCACTCCAAGTCAACGCGACGAATCACCCTGGTACGTTTCCTGCTTCGAAATTCCTGACAACGCGAATCCCCACCAGTGTTCGAATGTTGACGGAAGCAGCATGGACAGCAACGTACAGGTCCCCATGAGGAAGCAGGCGCGCTTGGCCTCTCAAGGCGACCACCAATCGATTGCCACTTCGAGCCAGTACTGCAAACGGACGGTCACTTTCAGGCATTGGTCGAGCGCTCTGGCGGGACCAGAAAAGACCTGCGAGACGCTTGCAGCATGAACACTGCCGCCATGCATTGGGTCGAGCGACTCGGCCTCGAACCGCACCCGGAAGGCGGACACTATCGCCGCACCTACACCGCAGAGCTCATGCTACCGTCCAGCGTCCTGCCTGATCATACCGGCGATCGACACGTCGCAAGCGCAATCATATTTCTGCTCGCAGCGGGAGAGACGTCCAGGCTGCACCGTCTCGCTTCAGATGAGATGTGGTTCTATCACCAGGGCGACCCACTGACGTTGCACCTGATCCATCCATACGGCCACCACGAAGAGGTGGTGCTCGGCTGCGAACGCGGTCAGCAACTGCAGGCACTTGCACCAGCGGGCGTCTGGTTCGGCGCTGCGCCGACAGCAGGCCCTCAAGGCTTCTCGCTCGTCGGCAACAGCGTGGCGCCTGCATTCGACTTCGCCGACTTCGAACTCGCAAACAAGGCCGATCTGCTAGCGCACTATCCCGAACTGAACGCGATCATCGAACGCCTCACGTAACTCTGACCGGAGCTCCCGATAATGAACCGCTTGACACTCAGCGTACTGATTCTTGCGCTATGTCTACTGGCTCCCGCCAGCGCATTCGAGTCGTCCCGACTCGACTTCGTAGCCCATTTCGAACGCATCAAGCGCGAAGCCAGCGCCGAGGAGCTATACCGCTTCCTTTACGCCATGCCGAAAGGCGGTGACATTCACAATCACCTTGGCGGCTCGAGCCGTTCGGAGTGGTGGTTTGAGCTGGCGGTCGATGAGGAACGAAACGGCGGCTACCGTTACTACACGAAGACACGAATCATGAACTGCCCAAGCGGCCTGGAACGACCGCTCAACGTTGGCCGCACTTACCTTCTTTACTTCCAGACCATCATGGCCTCTACCTACGAGGCCCTCGACGACTGCAAACAGCAGGAGTACGAGCCCTTGGACGATCTCGATGACGCGACGCGCGAAGCGTGGCTGTCGAGCCTGCGGCTGGAGCGTCCTGACGAAGGCCGCGATGAGTTCTTTGAGCGCATCTGGGCTCGAATCGGCGAGCTTTTCCGCAATCCGCACATTACCGTCGAACTGCTCGTGGAGAACATGCAGCGCTTCGGAGCCGAAGGATTGCGCTATCTGGAACTGCAGACCGGCGCTACCGGCTACCTCGAGCCAGACGGCACACCGATTCCAGTTGACGATGTCGTCGATCTTTACCGGCAGCGCCTGCAGCAGCCGGATGCCATCGCGACCGGCGTCACCGTGCGATTCCAGGTAACCGTGCTGCGCTTTGCGCCCGACGCCAAGGAACGAGTCCGCCAGGCCTACGCATTCGTCGACCGCTATCGAGACCT
Organism: Pseudomonadales bacterium; assembly: GCA_007131295.1. Lineage (GTDB taxonomy): Bacteria > Pseudomonadota > Gammaproteobacteria > Pseudomonadales > Azotimanducaceae > SLTB01. The sequence goes on from SLQW01000058.1 coordinate 12,714, forward strand.
CTGGGTCGCGGTGAACATGGCGGGTCGCGAAGACGACGACCGCGGCCATCCGGAGCGCTTCCGGGAGGTCTTCGCAGAGATGCGGCGTCAGTACCCTGACATACGCCTTTCCATCCACGCTGGCGAAACGGATCGGCCATCTCGCCACGTACGCGAAACAATTCTCCTCGGCGCAGATCGTATTGGTCACGGAATCGACGTGATTCACGATCACGACACCCTGTTGCTGCTTCGCCATGGACCTTATCTGCTCGAGAACAACCTCATCAGCAACCATCTACTGGAGTACACGCCGGATCTTTCCAAGCATCCTTTCCCACAGTTCCTCCGGCTCGGCATACCTGTTGCCTTGAACACCGACGACCGCGGCATGTGGGACTCGAACATGACCGACGAGTACTTCGTCGCCGTCACCAACTTCAATCTCTCCTGGCCCGAGTTGGTACAAGTCGGACGCAACAGCCTCGAATGGGCATTCGTTGAGGAACCGATACGAGAGCGCATGCTGGCCGAGTACGACGCTGAAATCGCCGCCTTCGAGGCGCGCTTCTTGAGAGGGGACTGGCGCGCTCTCCTCTGGGAGGTGGACGCTGAGACTTACGGGTACGCAAAGCGCAACTTCGGCATCTCATTCGATTGAGCGCTCGCGAAGGGTAGCGTATCTGAGAGCTGCGTCCCGCCGTAGGGAACTCGGTCCTTCCGGGGGTCGAATACCAAGGCAAGTGGCCAGCCCACTGCAGAAAGCAAAGTGGGTGAGGGACATGACGCAGCGGAACAATCCAGGTTGCTACAAGCCGGAGCGAAGTTGGCACTTCGTCCAAAGATGCGGCAATGGACGCGGAATCAGGTTGCAGAACCTCTCAGAACGCAACGGGGTGGGCTGCCAGCCAATCGTCGAAGGCGCCCATCCAGGCATTCCGCCGATCGTCATCGATCCAGGAACTCAAAAAGCTATTGCGTGCCAGCGCCTCGATCTCTTTACGGCTGAATCCCCCCTCCTCGTGCGCGAGGAGATACAGGTCACCGATGTAGAGATCACGCATGAGGCCGGGATCGTCCGAGTGCAGCGAAATCTGGATCCCTGCTTGGAGCAGTGTCCGGATCCGAGCCAGACGACTCTCCAGTCGACCGGGAATCTCACGAAACAGCAAGGTCGGGCACGCAGTCAGTGCGATGCCGCGTGCCCTGACCTCTTGGATCAACTCAGGATCGTCCGCAACGTTCAGCCCGTGGTCGATACGCTCGACATCAAGCAGATCCAAGACGGCCCAGTGATGTGCGTTGGTGTTCGGAACGTCCACATCCAGATGGGTGGTACGCCTGAAGCCAAGCTCCGCTGCACGCGCAAACACCGGCGCGAACTTCTCAGGAAAGTCGATCTCCTCAGGATTATCGAGACCGACTCCGATAACGAGATCCCGATAGGGTCGCAGCGCCTCCAGATGCCTAAGTGCAGAGTCCCGGGATCGATCTCGATTGAAACAGGCTATGAACCACAGCGATACCCCGAATTCCTCTCGTGCGCGTTCGTGGGCCCGCTGAAGCCCAGCCATCACCGTCGCTAAGGGTATGCCCCGGTAGGTATGCATCTGCGGATCGAAGAACATTTCCACATGCACGACGCCCTGATCCGCAACACGCGCCACGTATCGCATGGCTACATCCTCGAAGTCCCATGCGGTTTGCATCGCGGAAAGAAGTTCTTCATAGACCTCGATAAACGTATCGAGGTCGCGCGCATACTGGAGCCGATCGCGAACGGCAGCCGCATCCGGATAGCGAGATGGCAGATCGTTGCGCGCCATGATCTCCAGGTAATCTTCTGCTTCGAGCGTACCTTCGAGATGAATGTGCAATTCGGCCTTCGGCATGCCCATGATGAAGGATCTGATTGCATCAGCATCTTCGCTGGCATGAACACGAATGGCCAACGCGAGCAGTAGTGTAAGACCGGCGGTCAGGCGCAACCATCGAGACATCGTACATGCTCCTCCCGTTCGGTGCTCAGCGAGGCAGAGCCGTGATCCAACAATCCAGGACCGGCTAAGACGTACTCTCAGTCGCATTGCGACCCCCGCTCAAGCATCGCAAAGCGCCAGACTTGCGCGCTAAAATTCCAGAAAAGCGTGTTCCGCAACCCAGGAATCCACCGCCTTCAGGTGCTTTCGCTGCGTATCAGGATCAATCCAGGCAGAGGCAAAGCTGTTACGCGCGAAAGCAAGCAGTTCAGAGCGAGTACAGCCACCACGCTCCCACGCGAGCTGATAAAGATCGCCTATGTACAGCGAGCGCATAAGGCCCGGATCATCAGAGTGCAGGGAGACTTTGGCTCCTGCTTTGAGCAAAAGGCGCGCTCGTTCCAGATGATCCTCATAACGTCCCGGAAGCTCCTGGTAGAGCATGGTGGGACATGCGGTAATGCCGATGCCGCGCTCGCAAACCGATTCCATCACCTCTGGGAGCTCCAGCGTCCCCAGACCGTGATCGAGCCGCTCCACTCCCAGCAGGCGAAGTGCATCGCGATGATGATCCAGCGTGTTCGTCACATCGACGTCCACGTGTGTCGTCAGTCGAAAACCGAGCGCCGCTGCATGCTCGAAAAGGGGGGCAAACTTGGCAGGAAATCCTGGCTCCTCGAGGTTATCGAGCCCAACTCCCACTACCAGCTCCCGCCACTTCAGCAAGAGATCCAGATGCTGCCACGCGCTCTCCGCGCTGCGATCGCGATTGAAAGCAGCAATGAAGAAAACAGCGAGTCCATGATCTGCCTGTGCCCGCCTCTGCGCCGCCAACAGGCCTTGCATGACCACATCCAATGGAATACCGCGAGACGTGTGCATTTGCGGATCGAAGAACATCTCCACATGCCGCACGCCCTGAGCAACGACGCGTTCTACGTAACTGATAGCAACCCGCTCGAAGTCATCCGGGGAAATGAGGACTCCAAGCATCTCGGTGTAGACCTCAATGAAAGTGGCGAGGTCGCGGGCATGACGGAGCCGTTCCCGAACGGCCTCGGCGTCGGCGTAAACTGTCGCCAACCGGTTTACGGCGGCAAGTTCCAGAAAGAGCTCCGGCTCGATCACGCCCTCGAGATGCACATGAAGCTCCGCCTTCGGAAGACCACGAATGAAGGCTCGAATGGCGTCGCTAGACTGTTCTGACATCATTTACCTCAGAACGCGGCGCAAACCGGCTGAGTGACGCGTAGCACGGAAATTTGCTCGAAGCGTTGGCGATAATCCTCACGCAGGTCGTCGATAGCGGCATCACTGGAGGCGTCGGCTGAATGAACAATGATGAGAACGCGAGCTGGTTGGCGCACGAGCACGCCGGTAGCGGGGTTACGCCACTGACCACGTGCTTCAAGGACACTGAGGCCGCCTGGGAAACGAGGCGTGACGCTGTTCGCGAGGTAATCGTCCCATTCCGCCTCAGCAATGGCCTCGCCGCCCGCATGCGTCAATCCGAAGAAGAGTTCAGTTCGAGCAGCAGGCTGCAGTCTGTCACCGCAGTCCTCAACCTCAAGAACATCCCCACCGCGAACCTGTGTACAACCGACGAATGTAGTCAGTACGGCCGACAGAATCAGGATGCGTACTACTGCAGTCACGTCAGGAACACCAGACCTCGTGCGCGAGTCCGACGATATGCTCCTTGCAAGGAAGGACACACAGCGAAAAGCGTTTGCGCTATCCACGTCGAATGAAGCCAATGGTGTCCTGACGCCAGGCGAAGGTTCACGCAACCAACTCCGACTGCATGCGTTTGAGCTCGGCATCCATGTGCGCACGAAGCCGTGCTTTCTCGGATGCATCGAGCCAGCTTCCATCGACACTATTGAGGCAAAATGCCCGAACCTGCTCCGGACCGTAATTGAGTGCAGTGCACAGGTCGACGAACTCCTTGCCGATATCGGTATGGAACATGGTGGGGTCGTCCGAATTCAGGGTCACGTTCAGCCCCGCCGCGACCATACCCCCTATCGGATGTCGGCTCAGATCCGGCCAGCCGTAGACGCGAGCAGTAGCCGTCGGACAACAGGTGAAATAAAGGCCATCATCCAGAGCGCGCTTAACAACATTCTCGTCGGCGAGAATGTGATAACCATGGTCGATGCGTTCGCAGCCCAGCAGGTCCAGGCAGGTGACAATGTTCTGCGGAGGCGCGTCCTCGCAGGCATGGCTCGTCAGTCTGAGGCCACCTGCCTTCGCGCGCGCAAAGGCTGCTGCAAAGCGCTCCGGTGGGTCCGGTGCTTCAGCACCGTCCATACCCAGGCCAATGACCTCATCCGGGCGATGCGCGAGAACCGACTCCACCATGGCCAGCGCTTCGTCCGGGGTGTCCTGCCGGTAAACGTCGGCTATCAACCGGCAGCTCACACCGAGCTGACGTTCCGCTTCGCGAATGCCATCCACGAGGCCGTCAACAACAGTCCCATACGGCACACCGCGGCGCGTGTGCAGTGTCGGGTTGAAAAACATCTCACGATGCTTGAGGTTGCCAAGTTTCTGGCCATCCTCGAGAGATTCGAAAGCAACGCGGGCGAAGTCTTCACGGTCGATCAGCGTCGAGGCCACCAATCCGAAGATTGTCAGGAAACCCTCGATGGTGTCGTAGTCATACAGGCTCTCCACATCCTCGGTCGGCAGCGCGATGCCGTGCCTGCGAGCAAGGTCGACTACAGTGGCGGCACGCACTGTACCCTCGAAGTGACAGTGCAGTTCAACTTTCGGAACCCGCCGCAGAAAGGTCGCATAGTCCATATTAGAGCTCCCACAGCGGCGGTCTGCCGAACACAGATCAGCGGTTGTTGCGTCCACCGAAAGCATAACGCGCCCTCAACTCGAAGGAACGAGGCCTTTCGGGAAACACCACAGAATCCCCGAAAATATCCGGAAACAGCCCGCGATAGTAACGCTCATTGAGCAGATTGGTACCGCTTGCTTGCAGCCTCCACGGTCCGCGCGTCCAACCAACTGAAGCCGTCACGAGATTCGCGCTGGGCAGCTTTACGGCCTGGGCGACGCCCGAGAAGACGCTTTCCTGATGAGTCAGGCCCACTGAGAAGTCCCAGTCCTGCAGTTCGTAATTCACGAACACACTCATCAGGAACTCGGGCACTCCCGCACGCTTGGTAGGATCGCCGCCCACCAATCCGACTGTAGAACCAATCGTGCCTCCGTAACTGAGTTCCGGCGGCAGTCCGGTGAGTGTCGGGCTGGCGAAGATGAAACGATCAGTGACGGGGTTGTACTTCGTCGTTTGCCAATTGGCAGCACCAGTGATGCTTAGCGCATCAGTCGGCACCCAACGCAGTTCGATCTCATGCCCCTTGCTCTCAGTTGCGAGGACAGTCAGCGTTTGAGCACTGAAGTTGGATCGCTTTTGCTCGTAGTAGGCATAAGTCGCATAAACCCGCCCGTCGAACAGCAAACCCTTGATGCCCGCCTCGCGCAATTCGGAGTCGTCAAGGACGTTGCCATCCCGAACCAGGACCGAAGGCACGCCACCCGTCTGGTTAGTGATGAGCGTGCTCTGTTCGGCCCAGGTGATATAGGGGCGGAGCCCAGCGCCGACATCGACGGACAGACTGGCCGACCAGGATGGAGCACGGAATGTACCGCTGTCTTTACGATCGCCGTCGACACGATCAGTGGTGGTAAGGTCCATCCAGTCATACCGCCATCCGAGGATGACGAAAAAACGATCAGCAAACTCCGCATCCACCAAGAGCCCGACACCGGGATTCTTCAGGACTGAACGGTCGTCAACGGACCAGGGCGTGAGCGTTGGATCGTCCAGCGCGTTGGCAATGCGGTCCAGTGGCGTACCGCGCGGCAGAGTCAGATCGCGACGGTCGAAATACTCATAGTCGAAGTCTCCCCGGTCATCCGCCTTGTAATAGCGAAACGACGGCGCGAGCGCGACGTTGAGACTGCCCCAGTCGTACTCCTGCTCCCAGTTGACGAGAATCTTGTTTTCGATCGAGAGGGCATCATTGTCCTGCGAAAAGCCGTAGGAAGCACGCTTGTCGCGGTCGAGATAGTCGAGAAAAAACTTGTTCGTGATCGTCAGAGTGTCATTAACATCCCATTCGACGTCGGCGAAGACAGCTAAACTCTCCGAACGGATGCGGTCGATATCGTCAATCAGTACCTGCTTGTGACTGAGCCGCACTTCCTGGAGTGTATCGGGATCGAGGTGGAACTGCGGTTGATCCACGGGCGAACCGAATGGGTGGAAAACAAACAGTCCACCTACGGCATCTACCTCTGCCGCGCTGATGCGGCCATCGCCGTCCGTGTCCAGCGGCAAAAGCGGGCTACCAGCAAGGTAAATGCGATCATCGATCAGCTGTTGGCTGATACGATTCCAACCCGCATTTTCGGTCCCTTTGAAGGTGTGGTACTGCTGGCCGACTGTAAGGTTCACGCTTGGAGCAAGGTCGAAGTCGAACGTCGACTGGATGATCAGCTGGTCCTGGAAGCTGTTGCGGTAGTAGCTTCCGGAATCCTCATAGAGGCCGTAAACGTAGTAGCCGGCCGCAGTATCACCCACTTCCAGTGGACCGCCCATCTCCGCGGTGGCCAGCCGCTTACCATGGCTGTTCCAGGTTGCAGATGCTGACCCTCGAGTGCCTCGCATGAAGCGGCCCGTTTCCGCACGCGCGGACTTCGGAACGAAGTTGAGATAGCCTCCGACCTTACCGGGACCAAAAACGGGAGACGACGGCCCGCGCACAATGTCTACCCGGTCCGATGCTGCAATGGGTGTCGGAAAGTTTCCCGGATTCTCGATCCGCTTCATGCCCCTGAAGTAGTTGTCTCCAGGTGATCCGCGCACATCGAGGTTACCTGCAACCCCGAAGAAAGAGCTTGTGTAGACTCCAGGCGAGAACCGCACCAGATCGTTGATGTCGACAGCGTTATACTGCTCGAGCATTTCGGCACTGACCATGGTCGCCGACCTGGGCGTCTCGAGAAGTGAGCGCGATGTCCCGAAAATCGAGTCGACATCCTCATCGGGAATGATCCCCAGGCGATCCACTACCTCCCCTCTGACCAGAATTTCATCGATAACGTCGTCATTCGCCTGCCCTTGAACCGCAAGCGCTGTTCCCAGCATCACCAGCAGCCGTCCACCCCACCTAATGCCACACCTTGCCCCTAGGCGATCACCTGCGATCGATCCCATCCTTTAAGCTCCATTGATAAGTGCGTTCCGTTTGGTCAGGTCCCTGATCCGGAGCCGTACCGGACAAGTCCCGGGAAGGGCTGCTTGACCCCCAATTGACGCAGCAGCCCCGTGTTGCTTCTCAACGCGAATGACCTCGAACTCGTTTTGCGTTCAATCCTCAGCGTCTGGATCCGTGTACGTGCCTCGAAACCGCTCCCCGGTGCTGCTCGGCTCCGGATCCATGGCCTCAGCGGGAATGCGCGCAATCACATCGAGCACGACCGGGACCGTAAACGCAGCGATTCGCTGAACTGCTGCCTGCATGTCAGCAAATGTGAACGGCCGGACGCCCACGGCTGGATTCCCGATGGAACTGATTGACGCATAACGCATGCCGAGCTGACGCGCGTAGATCGCGCAAGTCGCCTGGTACATGCTGGTGAGCTCCCCACCGAGCATTGCCATGGCGCGCACTTCAGCTGGGCTTTCGAATCTCAGGGGGGAGTGCTGCGCGAATATCCCGGTCTCGTAAAGATTGCCCTCGTACTCATCGATTCGCTGGCGTGCTTCGTCGATCAGGAGCCTGTTGAGACTTGGGCTGAATGGCACCTCGAAGTTGGCGAACCAGCCGCTACGGTCGATGCCAGCGTATTGGACAATGTTGGCCGGGCGCTGCGTCTCGAACTCCATGAAGTCCGTAAGGATGACGATGTCGCCGTAATCGTAATCTTCGCGGATACCGCCTGAACTGGCCCCCGACAATACGTGAGTGACACCGAGGTCATAGAGTGCGGCAAAAGTTCGGATGAGGCCGATATACTCCGGCTTGCCGGCCTCGCGCACTTCGTGACCGTAAAGTCGGATGTAGTAGAACGGCACGCCCTCATAGCGCATCTGGTAGATCACGGGACTCGTGCCCGCCACCGTGTCGATGGTGAACTCGCGTTCGGTTACCGCAAGACCATCACCGAACCGCTCGGGGGCGCCGAAGCTGGTTCCACCCACAACGGCAATGAAGATCTCTTCTTCGGCGACGGCGCACGGCAAGACAACCAGGTTCGAAAGGACGATGGCAATAGCCAGGAACCGACGCATGTTATGACCACTGCGCAACCCATTTACCGCATTTACTGCAGCATCCGTGCCACAGCATATGGCCTTCATCTTCGGATCGAACGAGCGATCGCGACCGGCGCAGGAGACCCGTCTCAGCCGAGTGTCTCACTGTAACGACAGGCAAGACCCTGAAGTGGCCAGGATGCGCGCCACGTCAGGGGCAGACGAAAGGCTCGCTGATAGTGCAGATGACGATAGCGTGAACTGCTATGGCGCACTCGCCTGCGTCCCGCGCATCTGCAGAAGCTCAGCCGCCACACTCACCGCAACCTCCATTGGCGTATCGCTGCCAATGGGAAGCCCCACCGGACCTCGGATTCGCTCAAGCTCCGCCTCCGATACCCCACGGGTACGCAACGCTTCCCTGATCGCCCTGAGTTTGGCCGGCGCACCCATGACGCCGATCGATCGCAGCGGCTGACGCAGGCAACCGGCGAGCGCGTCCACATCCCCACGATAGTCACTGGTCATGACGACCGCGTCCGTCCACTCGGGCCGTCGCAGCCGTGAAGCTGACTCATCAAAGCTTTGCACCGGGATGAATGATTCGCGGACAGTCCCGAGCGTGTGCAGGTCGCTCCGTCGTTCGAACAGGGTGACGTGCCAGCCAAGCTCGAGCATCAAACGAGTCAGCGCAGCACCGCAGTGCCCTCCTCCCAGAATGGCAACCCGCCGCCGCTGCAACAGAGACTCTTGATAGCACCAGTCATCACCCGGCTTGAAGCGAATTCCAGTATCACCTCCACAGTCGTCGTCCTCCAGGTGCAAACCGGCAGCGTCGATGCGCAACGAGCCACGCTCTTGCTCCGCCCGACGCGCCAGCTCGCCCGCGACCCTCTCATCAACCCTTGGGCGCAGCACGAGACCCACGTTCTGTTGCCAGCCCGCGCAGATTAAGCCCGACTCGCCTCGACCGATGACCGTCGGGTCGCGCCGGCGATGCCGCAGCCGTTCCAGCCGCGGCCTGTCATGCCTACCGGTATCATCTGCGAGACGTTGAAGTCCGGCGTCAAGGGTCCGCTGCTCCATGATCGCTCCACCTATCGTGCCGTGCTGGCGACCATCCACGAAAAGTGCAAGGCGCGCACCGGCGGTGCCCGGCGAACCACGACCATGGGCCACTACAAAAGCGAGGAAAACAGGTCGCCCGGCGGACAGTTCCGCCGACACATCAGCCCAGAAGCTGCTCATATCAGCCTGAATGCGGTCTGCTCGGTCGCGTCCGGGCTGGTTGTGCCCATCGTGTCACCAAGGGGGCTCCGCTCCTCCGACAGCTCGCATACAGCCCCCATTGCACGCAGCACCGCTTCGGGTACAGCAGGTGCCATGAGCCGAGGGCGCCCGGCACCGCCCGGGGTAGCCGCCACGGCATCGCGTATCGCATGCAGCGCAGCAATGGCAAGCATCAGGGGGGGTTCGCCCACGGCCTTCGACCGGTAGATGGTTTCCTCGGGGTTCGGCCGTCCGAACAGGCGTACCTCGGCGCGCTCCGGCCAGTCTCTGGCAGTGGGAATCTTATACGTGGAGGGAGCATGAGTGCGCAGAGCCCCATCGCTGTCGAAGTACAGTTGTTCCGACGTCAACCAACCCACACCCTGCATGAAGCCTCCCTCGATCTGGCCGATATCGATGGCCGGATTCAGTGAGTGGCCGACGTCGTGAAGGATGTCCAATGCGAGCAGCCGCGACTCGCCGGTAAGCGTATCCACTGCCGCTTCGACAATGGCTGCGCCGTATGCGAAGTAATAGAAAGGCCGCCCCATCAGACGGTCCATGTCCCAGTGGATCTTTGGCGTTCGATAGAAGCCGGTGGCAGAAAGAGAGATACGGGCCCGATAGGCAGCCTCTACGAGTTCCGCGAAGGGAATGCTGTTTGCGCCGATCTGCACTCGGCCACCATCGAAGTCTTCGGGGCCGATCTCGACGCCATCGCGTTCGCGAACGAAGGCCGCAAGACGCTCACGCAAGGTGCGCGCGGCGTCCTGCGCCGCCTTGCCGTTGAGGTCGGATCCGCTCGAGGCAGCGGTGGCCGATGTGTTTGGAACCTTGCTGGTATCGGTCGCGGTGATCCGTACCCAGGCGTTCGGAACGCCGAGTTCCCGCGCCACGATGTCGAGCACCTTGGTGTGTAAACCCTGCCCCATTTCGGTGCCGCCGTGATTCAGCAGCATGGTTCCGTCGCGGTAGATCTGCAGAAGCGCACCGGCCTGGTTGTAGCTGGTCTTGGTGAAGGATATGCCGAACTTCACCGGTGTCAGCGCCAGCCCGCGTTTGATGACGGGTTCGCGTTCGTTCCACTCGGCGACCGCTCGCCGGCGGCCGGCATAGTCGGCCTCACTCGCAAGCTGCTCCAGCAGATCAGGAAGGATATTGTCCTCCACGATCTGCCCGTAAGGCGTGACATTCCGTTCACCGATGCCATAGAGGTTGACGCGACGTACAGCGAGCGGATCGCAGCCGAGGTGGCGCGCAATATCATCGAGGATGTGCTCGATGACCATCATGCCCTGTGGCCCGCCAAAGCCACGGAAGGCGGTATTCGAAACCGTGTTCGTCCGGCACCGATGCGAGACGATTGCCACGTGGGGGATGAAGTAGGCGTTGTCGAGATGGCAGACAGCGCGGTCGCTCACGGGTCCTGACAGGTCGGCCGAGTAACCGCACCGGGAGGCGAGCATGACCGACAGGGCGCGGATGCGGCCGTCGCCATCGAAGCCTACGTCGTAGTCCGCCAGGAAATCGTGACGCTTGCCAGTGGCCAGCATATCGATATCGCGGTCGAGACGAATCTTGACCGGGCGACCACTGCGCCGTGCCGCCACCGCGGCCGCGCAGGCGATCATGGCCGGCTGACTCTCCTTGCCGCCGAAACCACCGCCCATCCGCCTGCAAGAGACCGATACGGCATGACTGGCAACGCCGAGCGCTGCTGCCACCAGATGCTGCACTTCGCTCGGATGCTGAGTCGAGCTCCAGAGGTGCATGCCGCCGTCTTCCTGAGGCAGGGCCACCGCGACCTGCCCTTCGAGGTAGAAGTGATCCTGCCCACCCATACCGACACTGCCGGAGAGCCGCTGCGGAGCGCGCGCGAGCTCCGCGTCCGGATCGCCGCGGACAAGACGTTTGCTAGGCAGTACGAAGGATTCGGCGGCGATTGCCGCCCTGATATCGAGGATCGCAGGCAACGGCTCGATCCGGGCGCTTGCCAGACGCGCAGCACGTCGAGCCGCCTCGCGTTCGTGCGCCACAACGAGGAACAATGGCTGCCCAGCGTAGTGCACCTCTCCGTCCGCGAAGATGGGATCGTCAGCGACGATGCCGCCGTAATTGTTCACACCGGGCACGTCCGCCGCCGTGAGCACGTCGACAACATCTCGCGCCTGCCTCGCTGCTTCCAGCTCGAGCCCACACAGACGCCCGTGTGCGACCTCGCTGAGCCCGTACGCCCCATGCAGCGTATGCGCAGGCAGTGCCAGATCGTCGGTGTAGAGTGCAGCGCCGGATACGTGCAGCTCGGCGCTCTCGTGGGGGCGGCTCAAGGCGTCACCTCCCATACCGACAATGGCTTGCGTTGTTCCTCCGACGTAAGCGCCAGTCCGAACCGCCGCAGCAGATTGCCAGCGCTGATGAGCCGGTAAGAAGCGCTCGCGCGCAGGTCGTCGATCGGCTCGAAGTCACTGGCCAGCGCGTCCGCAGCGACCTCGAAACTGGCACCCTCGACCGTCGCTCCGATGAGCGCTGCCTCGGCGGCCGGCGCTCGGGCCGGGATCCCAGCCATCCCACCGAAACCGAGCCGGGCAGCGACAATGACCTTGGCATCCACCTGAATCGCGAACCCCGCGCATACCGCCGAGATGTCCTGATCCCAACGCTTACCCAGTTTGTAGCCGGCGTAGTGCCAACAACCCTGAGCTCCAGGAATGGTGATTGCGACCAGAAACTCATCGGCAGCCATTGCCGTACGCCGATAATCCAGATAAAAGTCGGCAAGCGAGAGTTCACGCACACTGGCGCCCCGGCGGAGTTCAACGCGGGCATCGAGCGCCAGCAGCACTGGCATGCAGTCGCCTATGGGCGAGCCGTTGGCGACATTGCCTCCAAGCGTCCCCGAGTGACACACGGGTGGTGAGGCGAAACGATCTGCAACCTCTTCGAAGCCCGGAAACGCGTCGACGATGGCCGCCCAGGCATCTGCAAGCGGCACCGCCGCACCGATTCTGAGCCCCGCCGCCGCCGTCTCGAGCACGTGCAGTTCCGGAACCTGCCCGGTGTAGATCAGCTTCGGCAGGTTCCGCAGCGCTTTCGTCACCTCGAGGCCGAGATCAGTGCCGCCAGCGAGCAGCTGCGCATCCGGCTCTGCCTGCCGCCATGAAGCCAGTTCATCGAGGCTGCGGGGCGCGACAAGGTCCGGAAGCTCGAGTGTCCGGCGCCGCACCAGCTTCGCCAGGGCCGCACGCCGTGCAGGCGTATCCACCCGTTCGGGATGCCAGGTTTTAGCTGGTTCGAGGCCGCCCATGGCGAGACCAGCATCGATGATCGGCCGATACCCCGTACAGCGACAAAGGTTGCCTGCAATGGCGCGAACCACCTGTTCACGATCGGGTGCTGGCTGCTCCAGGTACAGCCCCGCCAACGACATCACGAAACCGGGCGTACAGAAGCCACACTGAGAGCCATGTTCAGCTACCAACGCCCGCTGCGCCGGGTGGAGCACGCCATCGTCCACGAGGCTTTCGACGGTCACCAATTCACAACCGTCGATGGTCGGGAGAAAGCGTATGCAGCTGTTGAAGGTACGGTAACGTAAGGGCGCATTGCCGCCCTGATACTCCCCCAGCAGCACCGTACAGGCGCCGCAATCACCTTCGGCACAGCCTTCCTTGGTCCCGGTGCGACCCGCATGGTCGCGCAGCCAATCGAGCACGGTCGTGGTTGCGGGCAAGCCACTGACCTCGACGACTTCACCGTCGAGCAGAAAGCGGATGCAGTCGTCTCTCGATCCCATGCCACTAGGTTATCGAAGAAACGCAAAGTAGGCGATGAACAGAACAGCAAGCACCGCCATCACCGGGTGCAACTCTCGTCCACGACCGGATGCCAACAGCGTCAGGGTCCAGGTTATGAAGCCGACTGCAATACCGATGGCTATGGAGAAAGACATCGGCATCATGAACATGGTCATGAAGACGGGCAGCGCCACCTCGATGCGCTCGAAGGGTACGTGCCTAAGCGACGTCGTCATCAGCGCGCCCACCAGGATCAAAGCCGGTGCCGTCACTGCCGCGGTGACCACACCGAGCAGCGGCGAGAAGAACAGCGCGAGCAGGAACAACAACGCAGTCACCACAGCGGTGAATCCGCTCCGGCCGCCCGCCGCCACGCCGGAGGCCGACTCGATGTACGCAGTCGTACTCGACGTCCCCACTACGCCACTGAAGATGGTGGCCATGGCATCGGCTGAAAGTGCCCTTCCGGCACGCGGCAATCGATTGTCTCGCACCAGCCCAGCCTGGTTGGCGACTCCGACGAGCGTTCCAGTGGTGTCGAAAAAGTCGACGAAGAGCATGGTCAGCACCACGACGCCCAGCTCCGGGACCAGCAGGTCAGGCAGATGCGTGAACGCGACTCCAAACGTCGGTGCCAGATCAGGCACCGGAGCGACCAGTCGTTCCGGCGTCGGAATCACGCCGCTGAGGATCCCGACCGCTGCCGTCGCCAGCATGCCGAGGAAAACCCCCGCTCCGAAGCCACGCGCAACCAGCACGCAAGTCACTGCCAGTCCGAACAGAGCAAGCAGCGTGGAGGGTGCTCCCAGATCACCGAGAGACACCAAGACCGCCTCATCCCGGACGACGATGCCGGCGTTCTGCAGGCCTATGAAGGCTATGAACAAGCCGATTCCGGCGGCCAC
>SLQW01000025.1 GCA_007131295.1 Pseudomonadales bacterium
ACTTACCAGCGCAGCTGAGGCGTATCGACGAGCGCACTGGCGTAGGTGCCGGCGGCACCATCCTTAGACGGGCTGGAGGGCGGGGCTTATGACCAGACGGCTTGAGTTCTTCTTCGACTGTTCGAGTCCCTGGACGTACCTCGCCTTCGAGGGGGTCCTGCCGCTTGCCAAGCGTCATGGCATCGAGATCGAGTGGCGACCCGTGCTTGTCGGCGGCGTTTTCAACGCGGTGAACACGAGCGTGTACGAAAACCGCGAGCGTCCGGTTCCAGCGAAGGCTCGCTACTACGCCAAGGATCTGGTGGACTGGGCCCGCCTGTACGGCCTCGAAATCGGCAAGCCTCCGGTGTTTCCGGTCAATAGCGTCAAGGCGATGCGCGGCGCCTTTCTGGCCGCTCGCGAAGGCTGTCTGGTGCCGTATGCGCGGCGGGTTTTTCAGGCCTACTGGCGCGATCTCGAGGACATCAGCGAGGATTCCGTGCTCGCCAGGGTCCTACAGGATGTCGACCTGGAGGCCTATGCATTCTTCGCCTGGATTGCAACCGCCGAAGCAAAGCAGGCGCTGCGAGACAATACCGACGAACTCATCCGCCGTGGCGGTTTCGGTTCGCCGACGATGTACGTCGACGAAGACGACATGTATTTCGGTAACGATCGCCTGATTCTGGTCGACCATGCTCTCGGAGGCCCGGCTCAATGAGTCTTTATGACCGCTATGTACTGGCGCCGATGATCGACCGCATGTGCGGGACGCGCGAGGTCATGGATATCCGTCGGGAAGTGGTACCGCTTGCAGAGGGTGACGTGATCGAACTCGGCATGGGGTCCGGTCTGAACCTCGCTTGCTACGATCCAGACCGCGTACGGCGCGTCACGGGCGTAGATCCGGGTGAGAACATTACTGCACTCGCTCGCGAGCGCATCGCGGCCTGTCCCTTCGAAGTAGAGTTGCTTGGGTTGTCCGGCGAGTCAGTGCCCGCTGAAAGCGCAAGCTTCGACACTGCGGTGGTCACCTTCACGTTCTGCACCATTCCCGACGTCTACAGTGCCATCTCCGAAGTGCGACGCCTGCTCAAGCCTGGCGGGAAACTCATCTTTGCTGAGCATGGGCTGGCGCCTGACGATCGAGTCGCGCGCTGGCAGCGACGTATCAATCCGATCTGGAAGGCGCTGGCCGGGGGTTGCCACCTCAACCGGGATACGAAGCTCATGCTGGAAGAAGGGGGCTTTCGCCTTGATGACGTGCGCGCGGGTCACGCCATGCCCGGGCCCCGCATCGCGACCTGGGTAACGCGAGGGGTCGCCACAACGAGATGATCAAGGGTCTCGACCCGCCAGTTCCTGCGACGTGACGTGGAGACCGGCCTGCCGATGGGCGCGCAGTTGCGAAAAAGCCTCCGGAGCGGTCGCCGCGTCAATGTGCGTGCTGACCAGCGCAGCGCATTCGGCGGGCGTGTTGTGGTGGGTGTCGATCTCGAGATCGTAGATGCCGTGGGCATGGACCTCACTGAAGTGCGAAAGAGCCGTGCCTGGAAAGCGGCCAGCTCGACTCGCCTCCCGTTGCTGGACGACTTCGAGTGGTGCACGCACAGCAACGAACAGCACCCAGAAGCCGTCTAGCGCGGCGAGGTAGTCGTCGAGCGTATCTTCCTCGAGGAACAGATCATCGATGATCACATCGTTGCCGGAAGCGGCAAAAGCAGCGATGGCACGGTGCATACCGTGCAGCATACGCTTGCCGACGTCTCCGAAACGGATAGCGGTGATTCTTTCACCATTCTGCTCCACGGGAACCACGTTCAGTCCGCGTGCACCAGGCGTACCCGGGGGCGAGTTGAGGCCGCGATAGGCGGGCGGCATGCCGTCTCGGAATTGGTCGAGCGCGAGATGAAACCAAGGCTCGGAGCGCGCGACTTGTATGGCCCGCGCGAGCGTCGTCTTGCCGGCGCTGGAAGACCCGTTGAGCAGAATGATGCGGCCGGTTGGCATGAGGTCTGCGTCACTGCGACAGCGTCGGTGAGCAGGCACGTTATGCAAGGCTGCAAGCCGAATCAAGCTGCCGCGACCGATAATGTCGCGGCGGCTAATTCAGCTTGAATTCGACTGCGATGGAGGGGTGGATGCAAGCAGTGCTCGGAGTTTTGGTCCTTATCGGCATAGCCTGGTGCCTATCCGAGAACCGCGGCGCTGTGTCCTGGCGCCTGGTGCTGGCCGGCCTTGTCCTGCAGCTGGTCCTTGCTCTGCTGATCCTGCATGTGCCCATCGTGCGTGACGTGATCATGCTCGCCAACGGCATCGTGCAGGTGCTCGAACGGGCGACCTTAGAGGGCACGAGTTTCGTGTTCGGCTATCTCGGTGGCGCCGAACCGCCATTCGAGGTTTCGCGCGACGGTGCTTTGTTCGTGCTTGCGTTTCGTGTCATTCCCCTGATTCTGGTGTTCAGCGTACTCGCAGCCCTTGGTTGGTACTTCCGCGTGCTGCCGTGGCTGGTGCGTGGGATCGGCAAGCTTCTGGAACGCACGCTGGGTGTGGGTGGTGGAGTCGGGCTCGGGGCGGGTGCGAGCATCTTCGTCGGGATGGTGGAGGCCCCCCTGACGGTGCGTCCTTTGCTGCCTCGCCTCGATCGCGGTGAGCTGTTCGTGCTCATGACCTGTGGCATGGCCACCGTCGCGGGTACGGTCATGGTGCTTTATGCGAGCATCCTCGAGCCCGTGGTGCCAGGTGCCCTCGGGCATATCCTGGCAGCGTCGGTAATCAGCGCGCCGGCAGCCATACTCATCGGCCAGATCATGGTCCCCATGACCCGTGCCACGGCGGGCCCGACTATCGACCAGCCGTCGCGTTACCAATCAACGATGGACGCGATCACGCAGGGGACGCAGGACGGCCTCAGCCTGAGCCTCAGCGTCATTGCCATGCTGCTTGTGCTGGTAGCCCTGGTCGCGCTGGTGAATTCCGGTCTGGCGCTGATGCCACCTGTGGCAGGGGAGGTGCTCACGCTGGAACGTATGCTCGGCTGGATATTTGCGCCATTCGCCTGGTTGCTCGGCATTCCGTGGTCGGAGGCTATGGCGGCCGGCAGCCTGCTTGGCACCAAGCTGGTGTTGAACGAACTGATCGCCTATCTGGAAATGGCAGCTCTGCCGGCAGAAACATTGAGCGAATCGAGCCGCCTGATCCTTCTCTATGCCATGTGCGGCTTCGCCAATCTGGGCTCGCTCGGCATCCTTACGGGAGGGCTCGTCGCCATGTGCCCAGAGCGCCGCCAAGAGCTGCTTGCGCTTGCACCCAAAACCCTGGTGTCCGGGACGCTCGCCACGTTCATGACGGGCGCCCTGATCGGTCTGCTCAGTTGACGATGGAGCCTATCTGAACATCGTAAATGCCAGCCTGCCGGGCCGAATCCATGACGTGAATGAGGGCGTTGGTCGTCGAATCCGCGTGCGGCACAACCACTACCGGTGCATCGGGATTCTCGGCCCGCATGCGCTCGATCATCGGCCGCACGGCACGCCAATCAACGAACCGTTGGGCGATGCGGAAGCGGTCGCGCTGGTCGATCTGGACAACGATGGTGCGCTTGTCAGGGTCGGGCGGTGGGGGCGTTTCGGTTGGATCGGGCGGAACAAGATCCAGGCCCACCTCTTGAATGAAGGTGGCGGTGACGATGAAGAAGATGAGCATGATGAATACCACGTCCAGCATGGGCGTGAGGTTGATCTGGCTCTCTTCGTCTTCCTGGCGGGCACCGAGCGGACGTCGCAAGACCTAATCTCCTGAGTCAGGGGCCATAGGGGCACTCCCAAGCTTCCCGGGAGTCTACTCCCATTGCTGAGTGATACAAAGCCATCGTCGACAGCGGACTGCGTGGCGATCCGTCTTGTACCTGTCATGCGTCAATGCGTTCATGCGACAGAAGCAGGAAGATTGCCCATCAGTCTCAGAAGGAGGAGTGTACTGTGGTGAGAATCGGGATCAACGGCTTCGGCCGGATCGGCAGGCTGGTGTTCCGCGCGGCCTGGGAGCGGTCCGACGTCGAGATCGTCCAGGCAAACGATCCGGGCGGCGACGCCGCAAGCGCTGCGTATCTGCTTGAGTTCGACAGCGTGCAGGGCACCTGGGACCGGCATGTCGGTGCCAAGGACGATACCCTCGTCATCGACGACCGGCAGGTGCGCTGGCGCAGCGGACGTGATGCTGCCGAGGCTGGCTGGGCCGACGTCGATGTGGACGTGCTCATCGAGTGCAGCGGGCGCTTCCGCGGGGCGCAACTGCTCGCGCCGTTTCTGGATGCCGGTGTCGGTCACGTGATCGTCAGTGCTCCGGTGAGTGATGCGGAGGTTCCCAATATCGTGGTTGGCGTAAACGACGGCGCCTTCGACCCGAAGCGCGACCGGATGGTCAGTGGCGCCTCCTGCACGACCAATTGCGTTGCCCCCGTGCTCAAAGTTCTCAACGACACTTTCGGCGTCGTCCGAGGCTCCCTGAACACCATCCATGCCGTGACGCCCAGCCAAGTGGTCCTTGATGGTTTCCACAAGGATCAGCGGCGGGGCCGCGCTGGTTTCTCCTCGCTGATACCGACCACCACGGGCTCGGCGAAGGCTATCGGACGCATATTTCCCGATCTCGAAGGCCACATCTCGGGCGTCGCCGTGCGCGTGCCGGTCGTCTGTCCATCTATTACCGATTGCACTTTCGAGACCCGTGATCCCGCTGATCGCGATGCGGTCAATGCCGCGCTCGCTAAGGCGGCGGAGGATGAGCTTGCCGGCATTCTCGGTTACGAGGAGAGGCCCCTGGTGTCCATCGACTACGTCGGTGATCCGCGCTCTTCGATCGTCGATGCGGCGACGACCCTCGTGGTGGATCGTCATCACGTGAAGGTGCTGGCCTGGTACGACAACGAGATGGGTTACGCGCAGCGCCTGCTGGACCTGCTGACACGGGTCAGCACTGGGCGCTGACATGCGCTGGCCTGCTTCAGACCTAATGCGTTTTCTTGAATGCTAAGATAAAGCGTTGATAAATATCATTTATTCAAGAAATTCAGAGGCAGACCAGGCCCTGACCAAGGAAAGCTGACCAGTTGTCCCGTGCTTGAAAGGGTGGCAAAGGCCGTGCGCAAACCAGGCCCGCCGAAACAGATGTTCGTCGTCAAGGGGTCTGGAAGAGACAGGTGCTCGGCGGTCCCTGCCACGGGATCGATGATACTGATGCCGCCCTGGACGATGGTGGCGACGCAGATCCGGCCTGCGCCGTCCACGGCCAGCGAATCGTAGAGGAGGTAGCCCGGCGGTGCCGGCAGAAGGCGGCCGCCGTCCGGGCGGTCGCGTCGCTCCTGGACGATTGTGCCGGGTCCAGAGAGCCGCCACTCCCAGAGCCGGCCCGTCAGCGTTTCCGCCACGTAGAGTGCGTCTTCAGCCGGAGCAAGGCCGATGCCGTTGGGGCCCTCGAGGGGAAACAGCTTCTCTTCGATGTGGTTGCCGTCGCAGCGCGCATAGAAAACGCCGGTTCGGTCGCGTTGCCGTGGGGCGGTCTTACCGTGATCTGTAAACCAGAATCCGCCGTCGGCGTCGAAGACGAGATCGTTGGGGCCGCGAAGAGGTTTGCCGTCGCAGGCGTCGTAGATCACTTCTACGGCTCCGGTTTCGAGGTCTACCCGCTCGATGCGTCCGCCCGAGTAATCCGGTGGTTGCTCGCCCGGGTACAGGCGCCCGTTGCGCTCATGCCAGATGAAGCCGCCGTTATTGCAGACGTAGCACTTGCCGTCGGGCCCGATGGCTGCCCCGTTCGGGCCTCCGCCGAGATCGGCCACCACTTCCACCGTGCCATTCGGGAGAACCCGGCTCAGTGTCCCGCGGGCGATCTCGACCAGAATCACGCTGCCATCGTCCATAGCGATGGGACCTTCCGGAAAGCGCAGTCCCTCGGCGACGATCGTGATGGCGGGCTCATCCATGGGTATATCTCCCGATGCAGGGTTCAGGCGCGAACCAGGCCGGCGCTCGGGTCGCGGATCAGACCGACTCCGAACGTAGCCCAGATCAGGGCGAATCCGACAGCTGCCAGATTGAAGAAAGCGAAGGGCAGATACGCGAATGTGGCGACCCCTAGCGTGGCGGCCATGTATGCCCCACAGGTATTCCAGGGGATCAGCACCGAGGTGAGAGTGCCGCCGTCCTCAAGCGACCTCGACAGGTTGAGCGGCGACAGGCCCCGATCCTGGTAGGCCTTTTCGAACAGGCGTCCTGGAATCGCTATCGCCATGTACTGATCGGCTGCCAGAACGTTACCGAGGAAGCTGGTGCCGAGCGTTGTCATGATCAGGCTGGTCGTGCCGCGCACGAACGTCAGTAACCCCTCGAGCAAACGGTGCAGGAGTCCGCTGCGCTCCATGACGCCGCCGAAGGTCATGGCGCAGAGGATCAGCCAGATGGTGTTGAGCATGCTCGACATGCCACCGCGATCGAGCAGACTCGAGACGGATGCTGCGTCCGTGGTGCTTTTATAACCGTCGAAGAGCGCGATCCAGGCACCGGCCAGGGCCGCGGCTACGCCGTGCATGCCTTCCGGTGCCAGCGCTACAGCTGCATCGAACTGGAGAAACACGGCGAGCATCGCGCCAAGTACGGCACCGAGCGCCAGCACGGGTAGCGGTGGATAGCGGCGCGCCGAGAGGATGACCAGTACCGCCAGTGGCAGCAGCGTCAGCAACGAAAGGTGAAACTCGGCGCCGAGCTCCCGCGTCAGCATTTCCTGCAGGCCCGAGTCGGCTTCGATGCTGCTGCGGCCGATGAGGGTAAAAAGAACCAGGGCGGTGATCCCGGCCGGCAGGGCCGTATAGAGCATGTGGCGAATGTGCTCGAAGAGATCGGCACGGCTGACTGCCGCTGCCAGATTGGTGGTGTCGGAGAGCGGCGACATCTTGTCACCGAAGTAGGCGCCGGAGATGATCGCTCCGGCTGTGACGGCTGGCGACAGGTCCATGGCCTGGCCGGCGCCGATCAGCGCAACGCCTATGGTTCCGGCGGTGGTCCACGAACTGCCGATGGACAGTGACACCAGTGCGCAGATCAGGCACACGGCAGGGTAGAACCACTGTGGCGACAGCAGGTTCGTGCCGAGCAGAATCAGATAGGGCACGGTCCCGGACAGGATCCAGGCTCCTATGAGGGCGCCGACCATCAGCAGAATCAGCATCGCAGGCAGCGCGATGACGATGGCCTGTACGATGCCGTCCTGCAGGGCTCGCCAGCCGATACCGCGGCGCAATGCGAGCAGGCCCGCAAAGGCCGCAGACAGGAGCAGGGCGATCTGATTCGGGCCGTAGGAGGAGTCTTCGCCAAAGATCGCAACGGATGACGCGAGTAGCGTCACCAGCAGCACCACCGGCAGCAGCGCCTCGAAGAGCGTCGCCCCTGGTGCATCAGGATCCAGTGCAGCGTGCGTTGCCGCGTCGCGGGATGATTCCAATTGCGAAGGAGGTTCGTCCGTCACGGTCTCAAGCTCTCCGAGTCGGGCGAAAGCCCCTGAACCCCGACTTTAGCCTGCCTGGGCTGCGGTTTCACGAATTCCTGCCGCGGGAGTGTGCTGCCGTGTGGCAATGTTCAGCGTGACCCAAGGAGGATGCCAGATGACTACAAGGTACCGCCATGCTCTGCTGATCGGGCTCGCAGCCGCGCTCATGCTGTTCGCATCTGGCTGTGCGCCGCTCACGACCGGCGCTTACGCTGACGATGAGCGGCGAACTCTGGGCGAGTTGACCGACGACCTCAACATCACCTCGGGCGTGAGGGCGAGACTGGTCAGGGACGACGAAGTGCGAGCGCGGGATATCGAGGTCGAGACACGTCGTGGCGGGGTGACGCTGTATGGGCATGTCTCCTCAGCGGCTCTGGAGCAGCGAGCCATGGATCTGGCAGCGGGCGTTCCCGGCGTCGTGGCCGTGACGTCACGTCTGGTTGTGCTCGAACCGGAAGACTAGAGGTATCGGACGGTGGCCATCACGCTGGTTTCGGTCCTGTGACAAAAGCTGGACGGCTTTCGGCAGAGAAACGGTGCTCAAGCGCTCTGCAGGTGCTTTCGGGGCATGACGTAACCTCTGCGGCGGCTGATCCAGGCGGACAGAGGCTGGGCGAAGCTGCGCTTATGCACAGTTACCGCAACTTGCGTGACAGCGGGATGACGCCATGCTCGCCAGAATAAGGTTTCGAGAAGGTGGCTCTAACTGACTGTTATTTATATAATTCCTTCAATGTACGAATTTTGATCAGGAACGTGCGCCAGCGCTGCGACGGGCCCCCGGAGCCGGTGGTCGCGGTTTGTCCCCAGAGTTATCCACAGAATTTGTGGAAAACCCCGGGGAGCGCGGCACTCACTTGGCAGTGGCCCGAGCGGCATGATTGGCACTCAGCCAGTCTCTCGGCTGCAGAAAACGTTCCGTGAGATCCGCTTCCGGCGAGCCCGCTTCGGGCTGCCAGTTGTACTTCCACGCCACCAGCGGCGGCAGCGATGCCAGCACGGATTCGATTCTGCGTCCGGATTGCATGCCGTAGCGCGTCCCGCGATCGATAGCCAGATTGAACTCGGCGTAGCGCCCGCGACGGTAAAGCTGAAAGTCCCTTTCCCGATCACCGTAAGGCAGGTTCTTGCGGCGGGCCAGAATAGGGATATAAGCAGGCAGGAAATGCTCGCCGACGCTTCGTGTGAAGGCGAAGGCCTGCTCGAAGCCGCCCTCGGTCCAGTCGTCAAAAAAGACCCCGCCGATCCCGCGATGTTCGTTGCGGTGATCCAGATAGAAATAACGGTCGCACCAGTCCTTGAGGCGAGGATAGATGTCGCCGCCGAAGGGGTCGCAGGCTGCGCGCGCCTGCTCATGCCAATGCACTGCGTCCTCATCGAAGCCGTAGTAGGGGGTCAAGTCGAAGCCCCCGCCGAAGTACCAGAAGGATTCCTCACCTGCTTCGGCGTCCACGATGAAGAAGCGCAGGTTCATGTGGGTGGTCGGCGCGTAGGGGTTGCGGGGGTGCACGATCAGCGATATCGCAGTGGCCTGGAAACCTCGGCCGGCCAATGCCGGATTGCGTTCCGTGGCAGCGGCTGGGAGTGCTGCACCCACTGAGTGCGTGAACTGTACTGCGGCCTTTTCGATGACCGGACCGTCTGCGAGCACCCTTGGGCGCGCCAAACCGCCGCCCGGGCCGGGCAGCTCCTCGATGCTGAAATTCTCCGCGCCGTCCTCTGCTGCGAGCGCATCACAGATGGTCGTCTGCAGCGCCATGAAGCTGTCTCGCACCTTCATCACGTCGGGGCGGTCGGACATGGTGGGCACCTCTCTTCGACAATTCCGCGGGTCGTGCGTAGCGCTGGTGAGCATGCCCGGCTCTCGGAGCCGTGGCCATGCTCCAGATCAAGGCGCGCTACGATCTCCCGGGTCGCAGCATGGAGGCGGTTGATTGTCGCAGCTCCGATGCATCGCTTATGCTGGCGCCGCATTCATATCGGCTGTCGGGGATCAGCATGGCGGGAATCAGTGCGTTCGGGGGCTATGTGCCGAGACTTCGCCTGGCGCGGCAGGCGATTGCCGCCGCTCACGCCTGGTCGGATCCGGCTATCAAGGGCCGTGGCAAGGGCGAGCGCAGCTTCTGCAATTGGGACGAGGATGCGGTCACCATGGGTGTCGAGGCAGCCCGTGACTGTCTCGGAGAAGGCCAGGAGGGACAGCCGGCAGCGCTGCCGGAAGCGATCTACTTCGCGTCGACCAGCTTTCCATTCGCAGAGCGGCAGAATGCCGGAATTCTGGCGACTGCCCTCGGTCTGGAGGGCGATCGGCTGTCCATGGACGTGACGGGCTCCCAGCGCGCTGGTACGACTGCGTTGATGCAGGCGCTTGCGGCGGTGAGCGGCGGCATGGTCGCAGACGCTCTGGTCGTCGCCGCGGACAAGCGCCGAGCGAAGGCGAGCTCCGCGGGTGAATTCGCCTACGGTGATGGCGCCGCGGCGGTTCGAGTGAGCGCTGACGACGGCCTGCTCGCCTTTCGCGGTGGCCACACGGTGACCGTGGATTTCATCGATCACTTCCGCGCCGAAGGACAGACGTTCGAATACACCTGGGAAGAGCGCTGGATCCGCGATGAAGGCCTCGCGAAGATTGTACCGCCGGCGATTGCCCGGGCGCTGGAGAAAGCCGGCGTCGAGGCGAGTGACGTAGCCCACTTCTGTATGCCCTCGACCATCGGCCGCGCGGTCGCCGGCATCGCCAAGGCCGCCGGCATCGCCGATGGCGCGGTGCGCGACAACCTGCATGCCGTACTCGGTGAATGTGGCTGTGCCCATGCCCTCGTGATGCTGCTGCACGCGCTGGAAGGCGAGGTGAAGCCCGGCGAAATCGTCGTGGTGGCGGCTTTCGGCCAGGGCTGCGATGTGCTGGTGTTCGAGGCGACGGCCGCCTGTTCCGAGGCCAGGGCGGCCGGCGGGCTCGGTATCCGGGGGGCGCTCGCAGCCGGCAGATCCACCGAAAATTATCAGCAATACCTGGCGTTCAACGACCTGATCGTGCTCGACAAGGGTATGCGCGCGGAACGCGACGACTACAAAACGGCGCTCACGGTGACCTATCGCAAACGCGATATGCTGCTCGGGCTCGTGGGCGGGCGCTGCACGCGCTGCGGTACCCTGCAGTTCCCGCGGACGGACGTCTGCGTCAATCCGCAGTGCCGCGCACACCATTCCCAGGAGCCCTATGCGTTCCGGGACGAGCCCGCCCAGGTCCTGACCTGGTCCGCGGATTATCTGACCTACATTCCGAATCCGCCGAGCCACTATGGCATGATCGCGTTCGACAACGGTGGCCGCTTCATGACCGATTTCACGGATGTGGATGTAGGCGAATTGGAAGTGGGAACGCGGGTGCGCATGATGTTCCGGATCAAGTCGGTGGACTCCCTGCGGGGATTCGTGCGTTATTTCTGGAAGGCTGTTCCGGTTCGTGCTGCGGCAGCGGCGAACGCTGTGGCGACAGGCTGAGCGGCATCCATACGGCAACAGGAGTAAAGGTCGATGGCACGGGGAATCAAGGACAAAGTGGCGATCCTGGGCATGGGCTGCTCCGAGTTCGGTGAGCGCTGGGAATCCGGGGCCGAAGAGCTCATGGTCGAGGCGTTCGAGGAGGCAATCGCCGACGCCGGCGTCGACGCCAGTCAGATCGATGCGGCATGGTTCTCGACCCACTACGAGGAAATCAACGTCGGCAAGGGTGGCCTTCCGCTCAGCGTCACGCTGCGGCTGCCCAACATCGCGGTGACGCGGGTGGAGAATTTCTGCGCTTCGGGGTCTGAGGCATTCCGCGGTGCAGTTTATGCGGTTGCTTCGGGTGCCTGCGATATCGCGCTGGCGCTCGGCGTTGAAAAACTCAAGGACACGGGCTACGGCGGTTTGCCGGGAAGCGCGAGTCCGCTCCAGGCGCAGTGGGCCGCAACCGGCTCGGCGCCTGGCAACTTCGCCCAGCTCGCCTCCGCGTACCGCGCGAAGCATGGCGTCTCCCGGGATGACCTCAAGCGCGCTATGGCACACATCTCGGTGAAGTCCCACGCGAACGGTGCCAAAAACGACAAGGCGCATTTGCGTAAGCCGATCACCGAGGAGCAGGCGCTGAATGCGCCGATGATCGCCGAGCCGCTCGGGCTGTTCGACTGCTGTGGCGTTTCCGACGGTGCAGCGGCGTGCATCGTGACCACGCCGGAAATCGCCCGTTCGCTCGGCAAGAGCAACGTGGTGACGGTGAAGGCGCTGCAGCTATCGTTGTCCAACGGCAGCGAGAGCGGTCACAATTCCTGGGACGGCAGTTACTTCCACACGACGCGCATCGCTGCCCGCAAAGCCTACGAAGAGGCAGGGATTCGCAAGCCTCGTGAGGAAGTCTCCATGTTCGAGTGCCACGATTGCTTCTCGGTCACAGAACTCGTCACCATGGAGGATCTGCAGCTTTCGCCCGAGGGTGGCGCCATCAAGGACGTTCTCGATGGCTTCTACGACGCCGACGGCCAGATACCCTGCCAGATCGACGGCGGCCTGAAGTGTTTCGGCCATCCCATTGGTGCATCCGGGATCCGCATGCTCTACGAGATGTATTTGCAGCTGCAGGGCAGGGCAGGGCCGCGCCAGCTCGATAATCCGACCATAGGCATGACGCACAATCTCGGTGGTGCGCCCATGTCCAACGTCGCCGCTGTCTGCATCATCGGCGCACTCTGAAGCTCGTTTGCCGGACGCTGTGGGGCGCACTCCTTGAGTGCGCCCCACGCCCTCGTCAGAAGCGGTAGCTGAGCTGCAGGCGGTAAACCCAGGGATCGATCTTGATCTTGCCAATCCGATTGCCGTCCAGCTTCAACCGACTCTCGATGTCGATGTAATAGACGGACAGGCCAACGCCGAATTGCTCGTTGAGGCGGTAGTCTAGTCCTGCCTGAGCAGCGAGGCCCCAGGACGAGCCGGCGTTGAGTTGCGTGGCGCCGGTAGCCGCTTCGCCGAGGTCGTTCAGCTTTTCGGACCAGAAAACAGTGTGGTTGATGCCGGCACCGATGAAGGGCTGAAGGTCCCGCGTCGTACCGCCGAATGGATAGTAGTTGGCTGTCACGGTGGGCGGCAGATGCTTGACCCTGGCTATCTTGCCGGCTCCACGAGCGTTTACGGGATGGGAGAAGGGCGTTGCCGCCTGGACTTCGAGTCCGAGTTGGTCCATCGCCATGTAGGTGATGCTGACGCCCAGCTGCGTGTCCGAGCCGGCGCGCAACTCAAAGGCTCCGTCAGCCACCTCAGAGAAGCTGTTGGTCGGGTCGACCGTGATACTTCCAGCCCGCAGGATCCAGTCCCCGGCTTGATAGGCCAAAAGTGATGGCGCAGCAAGCGTAAACACGGACAGCACTGCAAGACGGCACATTCGCGAGAGCAAAGTCGGCATTTGAATTCCCATGATGTCGGCAGAAAGGCGCAGCAAGCTTCGCGGTTGTAAGAGGTGGCGTCCTTGACCCAGGTCAGGTTCAAGGCCGCTGCCCTCATACTTCGAAGCGGTAACCGACGCCGTAGACCGAGGTGATCGGCGCGTCGGCGCTGAGCGCATCACTCAGTTTGCGGCGCAGGTTCTTGACGTGGGTGTCGATGGTGCGGTCGCTCACCACTCGGTGGTCCGTGTACGCGGCGTCCATCAACTGTTGCCGTGAGTAGACGCGGCCGGGTTGCTCCAGAAGGCGCTCCAGGATTCGCGCCTCAACCGGTGTCAGATCCACCTCGCAGGCACCCACTCTTGCCCGCATGGCGCCTTCGATCAGTTCGATTCCCACATCGGTGGCCGCAGGCTGCAGGCGCGCAATCCGACGCAGCTGGGAGCGGACACGGGCGACGACCTCGCGTGGGCTGAACGGTTTACAGACGTAGTCGTCGGCGCCGATTTCGAGCCCAAGCAGGCGATCCACTTCGTCCACTCTTGCCGTCACCATGATGACCAGCACGCCGCGCACGCCTGCGTCATCGGCGTTGCGGATACGCCGGCAGAGTTCGATACCGTCGAGGCCAGGCAGCATGAGATCGAGCAGCACGAGATCGGGGGCAGCCTCCCTGATCCGGTCCCAGGCATGATCACCGCGTTCGGCGAGTTCAACTTCGTAGCCGGCGGCCGTGAGGTAGTCTCGAAGCACGGTAGCGATGCGGGCCTCGTCCTCGACGACGAGGATGCGTGCCGTCACTTCGCAGCCTCCGAGCGGGCAACCGGAAGCCGCAGGCTCAGGCGCAGGCCTCTGAACGTCGACGGTGTGGCTGAGAGTGCTCCACCGTGCGCCTCGGCGATGTTGCGGGCAATGGCGAGACCAAGTCCGGTGCCGCCACTGGCCCGGTCGCGAGCCGCCTCGCGCCTACCGAAGCGCTCGAACATGGCGGGAATCTCGGCTTCCGGTACGCCAGGGGGGCCATCGTCGACTTGGATCAGGATCCATGCGCCTTCCTGCGCGACCGATAGTACGACCGGGCCCGGCGGGTCGGTGTAGCGCAGGCTGTTCTCGAGCAGGTTCGCGAGCAGTTGGCCAAGACGATCAGCGTCGCCGAGTACGGCCGGGACGGCGGCGGGCAGATGCAACTCGAGCTGCAGCCCGGCCTGCTCGAGGCGGCCGCGATAGCGATCTGCGGCGCTCTGCACGAGCTTGACGGGCTCGATGTCTGCGAAGTGATACGAGAGGGCGCCCGCATCCGCGAGCGAGAGCTCGTGGAGATCGTCGACCAGACGGCCGAGACGTTCGGCTTCGTCGGCCAGCGCGTGCATGGCCGCGTCGTCGAGCGGGCGTATGCCATCGCGCAGGGCCTCAATTTCCGCGCGCAGCACAGCCAGCGGCGTGCGCAATTCGTGGGCGATATCGGCCAGCCAGCGCCGGCGAGATTCTCGGCTCGATTCGAGCCCGGCCGCAAGCACGTTGAAGTCCCGGGCCAGGGCACCGAGCTCATCACCGCGGCTGTCATCGAGGCGGGCGTCGTAATGGCCCTGCGCCAGCTCTCGGGCACCGGTTGCGATGGCGCGGACCGGTGCCAGCATATAGCGGGCGAGGGCGAGGCCCGCAAGGCAGGCGAGCGCAATGGCCAAGGCCGCAATCCACCACATCGTCCGGGTGTGTTCCGCAGCGAAACGGCGGTCGCTCTCCTGGGCGAGCGCGTGCAGCGGCGCAATCGCAATCCGGCCAACCACTTCACCATTGACGACTACGTCTGTGCGATGGACGCGACTGCCTGTAGGCAGGCTCTCCCGCGCGCCCACGACCACGCCGTCGTCGGGATCGAGCAGGTGCATGCGCGGCATCAGCATGCGGGTGGCACGAAAGCGCCGGCTGCGATCCGGGTCCGGCTGGATTTCGCTGTGCCCGTGATCCGTAGTGATCGTATGGAGTTCGCGTTCGCGCAGCTGATCGTGCAAGTCTTCGCGCAGACTCTGATTCAGCAGGCGGGCCAGGTCGCGGCGATTTTCCAGAGCACGCCAGTCGCCGGTCTCGGCGTGTAGGTCTGCCAGCCGCTCTGCCAGATTGGCCACCGCGGATCGCTCCTGTTCGTTGACGTACGACAGGAAACGCGCCTGAAAAGCCCAGCGGGTCAGGGCGGTATCGAGCAGGACCACGGTCACGGCAACGAGCACCATGGCGATCATCAGACGCGCCGTGAGGCCACGATGGAATCTGCGAGACGGGTGAGGGTCCTGGGTGCCCATGAGAGCCGGAAGAATGAGATGCCTTTGGCAACCATAACCTGCCCGGAGCAGGTCCGCGCGATCCCTACGTAGACTTCACCGTTTCTCCTCGATCATTTCGCAGAGGCTGCGCATTGGGCTGCGATCGTAACTGGACGACGGAACCGATGGGGTTACCGTGAATCGAGAGTGGAGAACGACATGTCCAAGTTGTACCTGTCTGCCATCATGTTGGCGGGATTCGTAGTCGGGCTGCAGCTCACGGGTCCGGTGGAAGCGCATCCGCGCCACGGTGAGGGCCGCGAGCGGATCGCGGATCGTCTCGAACTCACCGCAGAGCAGCGCCAGGCGCTTGCGGAAGCACGGGCTGCTCACCGCGAGGCCCTGGCCGAAGCGTCGCAGCGCATGCGCGAGGCCTATGCCGACATCCTGACCGATGAGCAACTTGCGATCCTGCGCGAATCCCGTGCCGGGATGCGCGGCGCGCGTATCGAACGCATGGTCGAACGCCTCGGGCGCGAACTTGAATTGCATGTAAGCCAGGAGGTCCTGGTGCGCGAGGCGCTCGCCGATACCATGAGCGAAGTCCGACCGAAGCCGCGGATGCGCGGGAACCTCGCTGGCGGCGACCGGGCTGCCCTGCACCAAGAACGGCAGGAAGCACAGGCTGAGCTCCGGGATCGGCTGAGTGAGATTCTCACGCCCGCTCAGCTCGAGCGATACGACGAACTGCGCGTAGAGCAGCGGCGGATGCATCGGCGGAGGGATCGCAACTGAGCCACCCCGGTACCGAAACGCACTCGCCGCCGTAGCCCTACCCTTTGATCGTCCTGGAAATGGCGAGCGGATCAGGGAATGATCCGCAGCTGCCAGGTTCGAGGGGAGCAGCGACAAGATGCGGGAGAGAGCAGTTGGGTCTAGGGCGCATCAGCGGGCCCGGCAGCGGGGCCTGAGCAGAGTCGCAGGCCTGTTCCTGGCCGTCGGCGTCGTCCTCTTGCTGGCTGCGGCCTGGGTCGGTCGCACGGTGCATCTGCAGGGATCAGTCGGCACGGCCAACAAGGCCAAGCTCACCTGTTCCTCCGTGTTCGTTTCCGGCCGCGAGCCGTCCGAGGTCATGGCCGCCGAGATGGGCGCTGGCGCATTGGCACAGATCGCTGCCTCCGTGCACCCGGAATCCGGCCGCACCACCGCGTCGCTGCTGTGGACGCGTGCGGAGGCGCTTTATCGTCCGGGTCTCGGCTGCACCCGCCTCCTGGCTATCGACGCGAGCGAGCTCGCCCGCCAGATCGACCTCGATCGTCTGCCGTCGCCACCGGATCTGTCGGCGCTGCCATGGCCCACCGGCGACGCGCCAGCCGGGACGCCAGCACCGGAAGTCGACGCAGCCAGGCTCGATGCACTGCTCGAGCGTGCCTTTGCAACCGACGGCGAGGCTCCGGCCCATACGCGCGCCATCGGTATCGTATGGCGCGGCCATCTGATCGCCGAACGCTATGCAGCCGGAATCGATCGCGACATGCCCCTGACGGGCTGGTCTATGACCAAGAGTCTTACGTCCGCCCTGATCGGGCTGCGCGTTGGGGATGGCGCTCTCGATCTGCATGCTCCGGCTCCGGTCCCGGAGTGGCAGGATGACGGGGACCCGCGCCGAGACATCACCCTTGATCAGCTCCTGCGAGCCTCCAGCGGTCTGGAATTCGAGGAGGTCTACGGTTCGCTGCGCTCCGATGCCGTCCAGATGCTGTTCGGGCCCCACGGTGACGATATGGGCAGCTACGCTGCGGCAAAGCCGCTGCTGGGTCCGCCGGACACCATCTGGAACTACTCCAGTGGCACCACGAATCTGCTGCAGCGCATTCTTCGCGACAGTTTCGAGGATCTCGAGAGCTACCATGCCTTCGCTCGCGAACGGCTGTTCCACCCCCTGGGCATGACGCGCACGACGATCGCGCCGGACGTTGCCGGGACCATGGTGGGCTCCTCGTTCGGTTACGCGACCGCACGCGATTGGCTGCGTTTCGGCCTCCTGTATCTCAACGATGGCGTCTGGGAAGGCCGACGCCTGTTGCCGGAAGGCTGGGTCGCCTACAGTGTCACACCGACGGTCGCTGATCCGGGCGGACGTTACGGTGCGCAGTGGTGGCTGAATGCCGGTCCGGACGAGGATCCGGAGGCGCGGCCCTGGCCTTCGTTGCCAAGGGATACCTACCGCGCGTCGGGTTTCGAGGGACAGTATCTGACCGTGATACCGTCCCGGGAGCTGGTGGTGGTCCGCCTGGGCTACACGCCCGATCGTCGCCGCTGGGCCATGGATACTTTCGTGGCCGAAGTCATCGACATCCTCGAGGGCAGCTAAGCTGGCCGGCGGGGCTAATGGGCGAGGAGAGAGCAGCATGGAATTCATCAGCACCACAGCACGCAGCAACGCTCCGCGCAGCTACCAGCACATCGAGGCCCGTCCGCTCACGGGTGCGCTCGGCGCGGAGATCTATGGCATCGACCTGCGCCGCCTCGGCGACGATGCATTCGCCGAACTCAAGCAGGCAGCGACGGACCATCTGGTGTTGTTTTTTCGGGATCAGCTGCTCGATCTCGCAGAATATGAAGCCTTCGCCTCGCGCTGGGGCGCGTTCGGAGCCGATCCGTTCGTGGCGACGATGGATGAGCATCCGCACGTGATCCGGGTTCTCAAGGAGGCGGACGAAAAGCATCCGCTGGTGTTCGGCGGTGCTTGGCACAGCGACTGGACGTTCCTGCCGACACCGCCGTCATGGACCATGCTGTACGCCCGGGACGTTCCGGAGTACGGGGGCGACACGCTGTTCGCGAATACCTGCCTGGCGTGGGAGTGGCTTTCGGACACCTTCAAGTCGATGCTGGAACCGCTGACTGCCGTGCACAGTCCGCAGCGGGCCTACGGGGCGGACGCTCGCCACAACGAACTGCTTGAGAACATGAAGATTCTCTATGGAGAAAAGGCGCATCTCGAGGGACGGCATCCTCTGGTGCGGACTCATCCCGAAAGCGGGCGCCGGGCGTTGTTCGTGAATCCGGGTTACACGACAGGCATCGAGGGCATGCGGCCAGAGGAAGCTGAACATCTGCTCGCCTATCTGTTCCGGGTTATGACCCATCCCGCTTTTCAGTGCCGCTTTCGCTGGGAACCAGGCACCATCGCCATGTGGGACAATCGCTGCACGTTGCATAACCCAGTGAGCGATTACCTGGGTATGCGACGTGAGCTCTATCGCATCACGATTGCGGGTGAAGAGCCGTATCTGGCCCGTGCCGCCTGATTTACGACAGGGCTTCGCTACAATGACGGGCCAGAACGATGCACTTAGGAGAAAAGCGTGACATCAGCCGCTGAAGTTCCCGTTCGGATTCCCCTCGAACAGCTCGGCGACGCCGTCGATGCACTCGAGGAGCGCCTGCAGCGTGCCCTTGATCACGTGCGCGGTGAGGTTACGGCGCTCGGCCAAGACCTGGGACCGGGTCCGGCTGCAGATCGCTTCCAGCTCCAGATTTACGACCTCGCGTTCACGCGCGCGGAGATTTCCGCCGCCCGTGCCCTGCTCGATTACGCCAACTCCATGACCGGTGGGGCGGAAGCCGAGCTCGCGGCCGGCTATGCAGGTGCATTCATCGGCGAGACCGTTGCCAGCCTGCGCTATAGGATCGGTGCTCGCGCTGCGGATTTCGGTTTCTCGCGCGAGTCCCTCGACGCGCCTTTCGCCGGGCTGCTCGAGGCAACCTTGCAGGAGGCCAGCAGCGGGGCTGCGCTGGAGGCGCTTGGGGCGCTCCTGCTCGAGCGCAACGGTGATACCGGAGCCGTACACCTCGACGACGACAAGGCAATGATGCGGGATACGTTTCGCCGCTTCGCCGATGAAGTGGTCAAGCCCCTGGCCGGAGACATCCATCGCCAGGACCTGATGATTCCCGATGCGATCATCGACGGGGTCCGCGATCTTGGTTGTTTCGGCCTGTCGGTACCGGAACGCTTCGGTGGCCTGCTGCCTGATGATCGGGAAGACTCGCTGGGCATGATCATTGCCACGGAGGAGCTGTCCCGTGGCTCGTTGGGCGCCGCTGGAAGCCTGATCACCCGCCCGGAAATCATGGCTCGAGCGCTTCTCGAAGGCGGTACTGAGGAGCAGAAGCGCCTCTGGCTGCCGCGGATCGCGGCGGGCGATCCCCTGGTCGCGATTTCCGTCACCGAGCCGAACACGGGATCCGATGTGGCGGCAGTGGCGCTGCGGGCAAAGCGCGTGGATGGCGGCTGGCGACTGAGTGGTGCCAAGACCTGGTGCACGTTTGCTGGCAAGGCCGGTGTGATTCTGGTCCTTGCGCGGACGGATGCAGACCCTGGAGCAGGGCACAAGGGCCTGTCCTTGTTCATGGTCGAGAAGCCGTCGACTGACGGCCACGAATTCGACTTCGAGTCGACCGGAGGCGGGCGGGTCTCGGGACGTGCGATACCCACCCTTGGCTATCGCGGCATGCACTCCTTCGAAATGTTCTACGACGACTTCTTCGTGCCCGATTCGCATGTGGTCGGCGGGGAAGGCGGGCTGGGTAAGGGTTTCTACTATCAGATGCGCGGCTTCTCGGGCGGCAGAATCCAGACCGCTGCGCGTGCCACCGGTCTGATGCAGGCGGCTTTCGAGCAAGCCCTTGCCTACGCGCGCGACCGCAAAGTGTTCGGTCAGGCAGTCGCCGATTACCCGTTGACCCGCGTCAAGCTGGCACGCATGGCCACGCAGCTCATGGCTGCGCGCCTGTTCAGCCACGACGTTGGCCGACTGCTGGACACTGGCTCCGGACAGATGGAAGCGAGTCTGGTGAAGCTGTTCGCTTGCCGGGCAGCGGAATGGGTGACGCGTGAGGCGCTGCAGATTCACGGGGGGATGGGCTATGCGGAAGAGACGGACGTATCCCGCTTTTGGGTCGACGCCCGTGTGTTGTCCATATTCGAAGGTGCCGAGGAGACTCTGGCTCTGAAGGTGGTCGGGCGGGCACTCCTGGCGTGACCGGCTCTGCCGCGCTCTCTATAATTAGGGCCTCATCGTATTCGAATGGTGTAACAGCATGGCAGGGTCAGACTATACGGGCGGGCCGGGCGCGATCATCTGGGCGGTCATCGGCCTGCTCATCGGTCTGCTCTTCGGCTGGTACTTCGGCGACTTCGTGAGCTACGCCGTCGTCGGCGTGGTCTTCGGGTGGCTTGGCGGACTGATGATCGCAGGGCCTGACGACAGCGGCGACACCCATCACTGACGTCCTGCAACAGGACGTCCACATGCTTTCAGGCGTATCATTCTGACGCGGGCAGCTACGGGTCTAGGCGGTCCGGTGTTTGTTTCCGCACCGGTCGACACGCAGGACACAGGAGCCGCAATGAATCTCGAATTCTCAAAGGAAGATCTTGCCTTTCAGCAGGAAGTGCGCAGCTGGATCGAGGAGAATCTGACTCCGGAGATGCAGGAGGTGCAGGAACGCAGTCCAACCGGACATCTTTCCAAGGCACTGCAAATGGATTGGCAGCAGCGTCTTGCCAAAAAGGGCTGGTCGGTGCCGAACTGGCCGGAGGCCTGGGGTGGCCCGAACTGGAGCCCGACACAGAAATATATTTTCGATCTCGAGATGAGCCGGGCAGGGGCGCCGCGCATGCTGCCCTTCGGTGTCACCATGGTCGCGCCAGTGATCATGAAGTTCGGCACTGACGAGCAAAAGCAGAAATACCTGCCAGACATTCGAGATTCCAAGGTCTGGTGGTGCCAGGGTTACTCGGAGCCCGGATCCGGGTCCGATCTCGCTTCACTCTCCACCCAGGCAAAACGGGAAGGGGACTACTACATCGTCAACGGCACCAAGACCTGGACGACGCTGGCCCAGCACGCTGACTGGATCTTCTGCCTGGTGCGGACGTCGAAGGAAGACAAGCCGCAGATGGGGATCTCGTTCCTGCTGATCGACATGAAGTCCGAGGGCATTACGGTCGACCCGATCATCACCATCGACAGGCCGGTACGTGGTCATCAGGAAATCAACACGGTTTTCTTCGAGAACGTGAAGGTGCCGGTGGAGAACCTGGTGGGCGAAGAGGGCAAGGGCTGGACGTGCGCCAAATATCTGCTCGAGTTCGAGCGGGGCAATGCGTACTCCCCGGCCTTGCAGGCCAGCCTGAAGCGTATCCGGGCCTATGCCGCCAGCAACGAATGTGATGGCCAGACCCTGCTTCAGGAGCCAGGCTTCCGTCGCCGTATCGACGAGACCGAAATTGCCGTGCGCGCGATGGAGTACACGGAGCTGCGCATTCTCGGTGCGCTTGCGGCGGGGCAGAACGTCGGACCGGAGTCATCGATGCTGAAATGCCGGGGCACCGAGCTGCAGCAGCAGGTGACCGAGCTCGCGCTCGAATCCGTGGGTCCGCAAGGATTGCCGTTCCTGCATCCGCCACCGGAACCCGGATTCAACGAGGAGCCGGTGTTCGAATGGGAATCGCACAAGGCGCCGCTGCGCTATTTCAACATGCGTAAGTCGTCCATTTACGCTGGTTCGAACGAAATTCAGCGCAACATCATGGCGAAACTCGTCCTCGGTCTTTAGTGTGCGGCTCGGAATCCTCGACCAGTCGCCGCTCCGCTCGGGCGCAACGCCCGAGCAGGCCCTGGCCGAGTCGGTCATGCTCGCCACCGAAGCCGAGCGCCTCGGCTACTGCCGCTACTGGGTAGCCGAGCACCACAACTCCAGCGGGCTCATGGGCGCCGCACCGGAAATTCTCATCACGCGTATTGCTGGCGCAACTGAGCACATTCGTGTGGGCTCCGGCGGTGTCATGCTCATGCATTATTCCCCCTACAAGGTGGCAGAGACGTTCAGGGTTCTGGAGACGCTGTTTCCCGGTCGCATCGACCTTGGGGTGGGGCGGGCACCGGGATCCGATGGCCTGACTGCGGCAGCTCTTGCCTATGGCAATCAGGTCGGCATGGAGTACTTCGCGGTCAAGGTGGCGGACATGATGCGCTGGGTACGCTGCGAAGCGCCGCATACCGAAGCGCTGGCGCGAGTCAGGGTTAGCCCAGCGGGAGACCACCATCCGGAGATCTGGCTGCTCGGATCCACTGACCAGAGCGCACAGCTCGCGGCCCATCTCGGATTGGCGTTCTCGTTCGCGCATTTCATTGCCCCGGAAGAAGCGGCCGCCGTCATCCGCATGTATCGGCAGCGGTTCGAGCCTGCGGCGGCGCAGCCGGTTCCGCGGGTCAGTCTCGGTGTCTTCGTTCTGTGCGCCGATACCGAGGCGGAAGCAAGAGATCTGGCTCTGTGCCGGGACCTTTGGCGACGCCGTATGCAGAGCGGACGGGAACCGGGGCCTTGGCCCAGCATCGCTGAGGCAAGGGCCGAACTCGGCGAGGGATTCGTAAGCAGCGACCCGCGCAGCCGGCATCAGATTCTGGGCACTCCGGAACAGGTCCGCGAACAACTCGAGAAGCTGGCAGCGGAAACCGGAGCCGAGGAACTTTCCATCGTCACCATCACCCCGGAGTTCGAGCAGCGTCTGCGCAGCTACGAGCTGCTGGCCGAGGTTTTCGCGCTGCAGCCGGAGAGCGCCGTCAGTCGATAAAGGCAGTGGCGGAGGGTTCCGGAACAATCCGGTTTTCGATTGCGCCCAACCCTTCGATTTCAACTCGTACCTCATCGCCCGCCCGCAGATAGCGGGGTGGGTCGCTGGCCGCACCGACGCCTGCCGGGGTGCCGGTGAAGATCAGGTCTCCAGGTTCGAGCGTGAAGGCTTGGGACAGGTGCGTAACCAGGTCATAGCTGTCGAAGATCAGCTTGTCCGTCGAAGATGTCTGCCGCAGCTCACCGTTGACGTAGGTGGCGAGCTTGAGGCCGTGGGGATCTTCGATTTCGTCCGCTGTGACCAGCCAGGGACCGAACGGCGCGTGGGTGTCGAATGACTTGCCCATGGTGAACTGGCCGGTGCGACGCTGCCAGTCGCGAACGCTGAAGTCATTGCCGACGCAATAGCCGGCGATGACTTCGGCCGCCCGCTCGCGAGGCACGTGGCGGCAGCGACGGCCGATCACACAGACCAATTCCCCTTCGTAGTCCAGTTGATCGGACACCCGGGGCAGATGCACGGGTCCAAAGGGGGCCTGCACGGCCGTCACCTGTTTGGTGAAGACGATGGGGTGCTTAGGAAACGCGCTGCCCATCTCCTCGGCGTGATCCCGGTAATTCAGTCCGACAGCCAGGCACTTGCGTGGCGCCAACGGTGCAAGCAGGCGCACCTGTGCCAGCGGCAGACCGGGACCGCCCCGGTCTGCGATGACCTCGAGGCGTTCGCGCGCAACGCTACCGCGGGCAAGCACCTCGCGCAGGTCCTGTGGCAGATCTGGCGCATGCGCGGCCAGATCGATGATGCTGTTGTCGCTGACGAGGCCCAGTCGCGGTCCGACGTCATCATGAGCGGTGTCGAAACGGGCTATGCGCATGTTTCCGGTTCCTGCGGGTGTTGTTCTTGAAGGTCGAAGCGCGCTCGCAGGGATCAGGTCAAGCGGCTGCACAACGGGCGCAGCGGCCGTGCACTTCCACGGTCTGATACTCGGCCTGAAAGCCGACGGCTGCGGCCTGGCGGGCGAGGTTGTCCGACAGGGGGCGGGAATGAAGCTCCTCGACGAGGCCGCAACCGTCGCAGATCAGGAACTGGCAGACCCGATGGCGCAGCGGCGCCTCGCAGCGGGTGAAGCCATTGCTGGACTCGATCCGGTGCACGAGCCCGAGATCCATCAGGAAATCCAGGGCTCGATAGACCGTCGGCGGCTTTGCAGAGGGGTCCTCTTTCTGCATTTCAGCGAGAAGGTCGTAGGCGCTGACCACGCCGTGGCTGTCCCAGATCAGTTCCAGGACGCGTCTCCGATTGGGCGTGAGGCGAGCATTGCGCTCTGCGCAGATGGCCTCTGCAGCCGCAAGCGCATCAGCGATGCATGCTTCGTGGTCGTGATCATGAGCAGGCGCGGAGGGCATTGTCTCTCCAAGTGTCGCCATGAGTAATCCGTGCTGAGACAGTCTAATCGCCCCGGCCTCGATGGTGTAGCCGGCGGTCACCGGGCGGGCACCACTCCTCATGGTGCGGGTTCGTGAAGTAACCTCGGTTATTGACGAAGCGAGCGACGCTCACGGGATGGAGAAAGCGCGTGGATCCGGACACCGAGCAGCTGATCGAGGCCCTCAAGCAACCGGAAGTCTGGCCTGGAGAGGTGGAGCGCGTCGAATGCGTAGAGACGCACATTTCATGGGTGTTCCTGACCGGCGACGTAGCCTACAAGATCCGTAAGCCCGTTGACCTCGGCTTCCTCGACTTCAGCACCCTCGTCAAGCGCGATCACTGCGCCCACGAGGAAGTTCGACTCAACCGACGTTTTGCGCCGGAACTCTACCTCGATGTCGTGCGCATCTCGGGCACGCCGCGGCGGCCTGTTGTCTGCGGGGCAGGAAAGCCGCTGGAGGTCGCGGTGCGCATGCGTCAGTTCGATCAGAGCAAGCAGCTCGATCGCGAACTCGAAGCAGGGCGCCTGATGCCCGAGGACATGATCGAAGTCGCGCGCGAGGTGGCCGGATTCCAGGAACGGGCGCCACGGGCGGAGCTCGGCGACCCCTATGGAACGCTTGCGCACGTTCTCGACCCGGTGCGGGAAAACTTCACCCAGATCCGCGCTGCCTTGGGTGAGTCGGGCACCGAACGGGACCGGCTCGCCAATCTCGAGGCTGTCAGCGAACGCTGGGCCACCGAACTCCGGGAGGTCTTTCAGGCCAGGCGGGCAGGCGACTTCATCCGCGAGGGGCATGGTGATCTGCACCTGGCGAATCTGACGCGTTTGCCCGAGGGCATCCGTGCGTTCGACTGCATCGAGTTCTCAGCGGACCTGCGCTGGATCGACGTTGTCAATGATATTGCTTTTCTATTCATGGACTTAGGGTTCCAATCTAGAAACGACCTTGGCTGGTGGTTCGTCAATGCCTGGCTCGAGTCCAGCGGCGATTACCGAGGCCTGGCCGTATTGCGCTTTTATACCCTGTATCGCTGTATGGTCCGCGCCAAGGTCGCCGCGCTGCGCAGTCTTCAGCAGAGCGGCGCAGAGCGCGCAACGAGCGAGGACAATTTTCGAGCTCACATCAAGTATGCGCAGGCGCTGGTCGCGCCGGCGGCGCCGCGGGTTCTCCTGACCACCGGGCTGTCCGGCAGTGGCAAAAGCTGGGTTGCAAGCCGGGTGGCTGCCAACCTCGGGCTGGTGCATATCCGTTCCGACGTGGAGCGCAAGCGTCTGTTCGGGCTGGGCTATGACGAGCGCTCCGGCTCAGCTTTGAATGCGGGGATCTACAGCGAAAACGCCTCACAGATGACCTACGCGCGTCTCGCCGCATTGATGCGTGGGGTGCTCGAGTGCGGTCATGGGGTGATCATCGACGCGACCATGCTCACGCGCGCGCAGCGAGGGCCACTGTTGGAGTCCGCGCGCCGAAGCGGAGTCGAAGCCGGGATTCTTCACGTCACGGCAGCGCCGGCGGTACTGCGGACGCGCATCGAGCAGCGAGCGCGCAAGTCGACGGATCCCTCTGAAGCAAATTCGGTAGTGCTGGCTGCGCAGATGAAGCATCTGGAGCCGCCGGCTGAGTCGGAAGGGGCATGGCTGCTCGAGGTGGACAACAGCGGTGATCTCGATATCCCAGGCCTCATCGACCAGATTCGCACCAGGTAATGGTTCGCATAATCTATATTATGTTAAATGAGCAATTCGCATTGCAGGCGGCCAGGAAGAATCGGCGCCGGCCCTCCCTTCCGGGGTCAGACCTGTTTTGGCGTTGGTCACTTGGAAATGCGCTGCACCATGCCGGAGGCGAGCTCCGGATCATCGAAGTGCCGGCGACCGAGAAAGGCCGTGGCGTGATGGCCCTTGCTGCGCATGGCGCCGGGATCGGGGATGCCAGCGGGAAACAGGAACAGGCGCTCGAGGCGCGAGGTGCCGGTGAGTAAGCCGTCGGGACGGAACGGAGGCCGCCTGGTGCCAGCCTCCAGGAGCTCCGCGTAGGGGCGGATGGTGTAGTCGAGATTGACCGCGGCGCCCTGCCCTGTGCTTTCCATATCCGTGGGCCAGCGCAGGAAGTGGGCGCCCGGGCTCGCAACGAAGCGTAGGCGCGCGGTGGCCGGCGGGCCGATCAGGACCAGCGGATCCTCGCGCGCCACTGGGTCTGGGTTGCGGAAGATGATGGGGGCATCGGCAGGCAGGAACAGGGTGTAGTAACAGCCGCAGGCATGGATGCTGTCCCACAGGAGGGGTCGACCGTCGGTATCCAGGGTGACGCGCCAGGTCAGGCCGTCGATAGGTCCTGCGTAAGGATCCAGCGGGTACTCTGGGCTGCGTTCCGGAAACCAGAACGTGTAGCTCAACTGCAGCAGTACTTCGCTGCCTAGGCGTACCAGGCTCGCTTCCGTGTATGCCGCGGGACTTTCCGTGTCGACTTGGGCACGTCCATCGCGGGCCTCGAGGCGACCGATGCGATCCGCGGTTGCCAGCGACGGACTGTCGACGACCGGAGCAAAGGTTTCGAAAAGGGCGTTGCGGGTGACTGCATCAGGCCACGGCCAGCCGAGCGGATGCTCTCGGCGCGCCAGGTCGAGTGCTTCCGCTACCCTGCTTCGATTCCAGGATGCCCCGGACTCTGGTTGCCAGCGGATGGCGATCTCGGGCGGTGGCTTCTGCTGCTGCAGACTGTGCTCACCGAGGCGCCAGCGCTGTGCACCCAGGCGCAGGAACGGGCGAGCGAAGACGTAACCCCCGATGACGCGCTGCCAGTTGCGATAGGCATCCGGGTGCGTATGCGCCATGGCGCGTTCGCGCAGGCGCGGGTCGTCTTCGAGTTGGCGCGCCACGCTGGCAACGGCCGCTTCGCGGCAGGTGCTCATCCAGGCATTGTCGGGATACGCACCCGCTGCGAGGCGT
This sequence comes from Pseudomonadales bacterium, assembly GCA_007131295.1. Classification (GTDB taxonomy): domain Bacteria; phylum Pseudomonadota; class Gammaproteobacteria; order Pseudomonadales; family Azotimanducaceae; genus SLTB01. The sequence continues at coordinate 27,232 of SLQW01000025.1, forward strand.
GCGTGTTCGCGGGCGGTTGCACGGGCATCCATGTCTGCCATGGCCTGCAGAATCGGCAACGGGTCGGTCTGCTTAGCGAGCGCGCGCCGGAGCGCATCGCTATGAAAACGGTCGCTGCGCAGCCAGGGGCCAAGCGGATGGCGGTGGTAACGGGGGTCGGCCACCCGCTGCAGCGAGACGGCCTGATCGAACTCTGCACGCAGGTTGGTGCACTCGGTATTCGCTCTTGCGGAGCCTGACGCTAGCGCAAGCGTGGCCAGGATGAGGATCGTTATGTTATAACTTGGAACTCCGGTGCGGTTGCGGCCGCGTGTTCTCCAGCAGTCCAGTGCAGAGTTACCCATGTCGACGATTCGCCGTATTGATGGCAGCGCAATCTTCGTGTCGATGGTATGCGTCGTCCATTGTCTGGGGATGCCGCTGCTGCTCACTCTGGCGCCCATGCTGAGTCTGCACTGGCTCGAAGCGGAGCACTTTCACTGGCTCATGCTGCTCCTTGCCGTGCCGCTGTCGGTGTTCGGTTTATGGCAGGGCTTCCAGCGCCACACTCGCTGGCTGGTACCTGCACTTGGCGCCTTCGGCCTGGGCCTGATGGCCTATGATCTGTTGCCCGCGCACGACGACCATACACATGGCCTGACCCTGATCGGAGTGCTTCTGGTTGCGCTCGCGCACACTCTGAACATTCGCGGTATTCGTCAGTCCGCCTGTCACTGACTGGCTGGCGGCTCGGTCAATAGGATTTGGGCTGCTCGAGCACACGCTCGGCGATGAAGTTCAGGATCATCTCCTGACTCACCGGGGCGATGCGCGGGATCAGCACCTCGCGAAACAGCCGCTCCACATCGTACTCCCGCGCATAGCCCATGCCGCCGTGGGTCAGTACCGCCCGCTCGCAGGCGCGGAACGCGGCTTCTGCGGCCAGGTACTTGGAGGCGTTGGCTTCGGCGCCACACGCTTCCCCTCGGTCGTAGCGCCCCGCCGCTTTCAGCACCATCAGCCATGCCGCTTCGAGTTCCATCCAGCAACGTGCGAGAGGGTGTGCGATGGCCTGGTTCTGGCCGATCGCGCGCCCGAAAACGACGCGTTCGCGTGCGTAATGCGCGGCCTTTTCGAGGGCGGCTCGACCAAGGCCGACCGCCTCGGCAGCAATCAGAATCCGTTCCGGATTAAGACCGTGCAGAAGGCAGCGCCAACCGTCACCCTCTTCCCCGATGCGGTCTGCTGCCGGAACTTCGAGGCCGTCGATGAACAAGGCATTGGAGTCGACCGCTGCCCTGCCCATCTTGGCGATCGGCTGAACCTCGATGCGGGTGCGGTCGAGTTCGGCGTAGAACAGTGTCAAACCCTCTGTGGGACGACGGCATTCGGCGAGTGGCGTGGTGCGTGTGAGCAGCATGATGCGAGTCGCGCTCTGGGCCGTCGAGGTCCAGAGCTTTCGGCCGTCGATCAGATAGTGGTCCCCCTGCCGCCGCGCTCGTGTCTCGATGGCGGTGGTATTGAGACCGGAGTCCGGCTCGGTCACGCCGAAGCAGGTGCGATCGCGGCCAGCGATGAGCGCCGGCAGGAATCGCTGCTTCTGTTCCTCCGTACCGAAAACGACAATGGGATGCGGCCCGAAGAGATTGATGTGGATCGCGGACGCGCCGCTCATGCCAGCGCCGGATCGCGCGACCGTATGGGCGAGCAGCGCCGCCTCGGTGATGCCCAGACCGGCCCCGCCATACGCCAGCGGCATGGCGATACCGAGCCAGCCGGCTGCCGTGATGGCGGCTACGAAAGCCTCGGGGAAAGTGCCCTCTTCATCGCAACGTCGCCAGTATGCGGCATCGAAGTCTGCGCAGAGCCGTTCAACACCGTCGATGATCGCTTCCTGACCCGAATCCAGTTCGAAATCCACGGCTGCGTCCGTTCCTCTGCCTGCTCGGATAGAGTTCCTCATGGTGCAGGCTCGCCGCGTTTCTGGGAAGTGTGCAGCAGCCCACAGCGCGGCGGGATGCAAGTTGCGTCAGCGATGATGGGTCCGGCACACTCGGCAGTCATCGGCTGCAGGGCTTGGGCCAGCTCGTTCTACCGTTTGCAAAGCGAAACGCATCGCCCTCTGGCGCTGCGGCAACTCACAAGTGAGCGGAGCCTCGAGCTGGATCCAAGCAACCACTTGGCGCCGTGTCTCAGCTTTCCGGGGCTGGCCGATCAATGCGGATAAGCTTCTATGGCGTACGTGGGTCGGTGCCCAGCCCCGGACCCGCTACGGCTCACTTCGGCGGCAACACTTCGTGTGTGCTGCTCGAACTTGCCGACGGCACCGTGCTGATCTTCGATGCGGGTACGGGCCTGCGACCTTTGGGTCAGCACCTCAGTGAAATCGCCAAACCACTGCACCTGCTGCTGACGCACAGTCACTGGGATCACATTCAGGGCCTTCCCTTCTTCGCACCGATTTATCAACCGGATCGGGAGATTCACATCTGTCGCAGTCTGCCGGAAGGCGACGCCGCGTTTGCCGGCGTCCTCGAGCAGATGAATGGCCACAACCACCCACTCGAACACGGAACGCTGCCGGCAGCGGTCGGCTATATGGACGACCCGCTCAGCTTCTTCGCGACTTTCGGCTTCGGTTTCAGCCGCAAGCTGCTGAACCACCCTGGCGGCGGATACGCCTACCGAATCGATGAAGGTGATGCCGTGTTTGCCTATGTCACCGACAACGAACTCGACCCGCCGCAGGTTCCGGCCACCACCTTCGGAGAGTGGGTCGATTTCTGTGGGGGTGCGGACGTACTTGTTCACGATGCGCAGTACGTCGAGGCGGACATGCCGATGAAGCACGGCTGGGGGCACTCACTGGTGTCCCAGGTGCGCGAGCTGGCGCACGAGGCCGGTGTCGGCTGTCTGGTGATCTATCACCACGATCCGGATCGCACCGACCTGGAGGTTGCGAAAATTCTCGACGAAAGTCGCGAGTGGTTCGAGCGTCGCGGCAGTCGCACGCAAGTCGTTTGCGCCTGGGAGGGTCTGGTTATCGACGTCAGGCGCGGCGCGGGCCAGCGCACGCGGCTGGATATCAGCGGACTGCGCCCTAGTGGCCTCGTTTTGCCTGAAGGGACCTTCTGACACCCAGCTGAAGCCGCCTCAGGCGTGATCAGTGCAGAAGAATGCGGGCGCGCACGCGACCCGGTGCGTTCTGCGCATCGAGCGTAGCGCTTCGGACCTGGATGCCGTCCTCGCGCTGGAGCCGCTCGAGCCAGACGACCAGTTCGCCGAAAGGCACGTCGTCCAGTGAAACGGCTAACGCGTCACTGCCTTCCGGCTGAAAGCGGTTCAAGGTGATGCCGTGGCGTCGGGCTGAGCCGGCGACGGTGCTCAGCAGCGCCTGCCCGGTGCGAGGACCGGCGCCGGTTCGGGTCGTCGCGAGCTGCTGCAGCGTTTCCCGGTGCTCGAGAATCCACTGTTGATCGGCAAGGGCCCGCGCATGGCGGTTCTCTGCCACGCTGAGGCGGTCCTGAATCGGCAGCCAGACGAACAGCCAGAACAGCACCGCAACCAGGAAGATGGCGAGCAGGAACAACACGCGCTGATCGCGCTCGCTCTGTTCGAGGTACCAGCGCCCGGCCGTGGAGTCCTGCAACCGCGCTGTCAGGGTCTGGATCATGATGTCCCCCCGGCCCTGATACGCAACCGGGCCCTGACCGTCTGGGCTTCCTGAACCGCTGAGTCGATGACCACGGGGAAACCGGCGTTTTCCATGCCTTCCTTGAACCGATCCACTGTGCTTATGCCCGCCGTATCGAGATCCACTGCGAGATCACCGCGCTGGGCGTTGAACGTCAGGCTGCGGATCTGTACCCGGGCATCGTCGAGCTCGGCCAGGTGTTGAGCTGCGGCACCGAGCAGTTCCAGGAAAGTGGCACTGCCCTGCTCCTCCGTGCCGTCCAGCATGGCCGCCAACTCACGGCGCGGGTCCACGACGCGGGTCCGGTCCGGGTGAATCTCCCGAAACAGTTCCACCGAGGATTCGCGCAGGCTGACGGCGCGCTGATCGAGCCACGCGGTGCGGCCGACATCGAGCGTGAGCTGCAACAGAAGCGCCGCGGCCGCGAGACCGGCGACCAGGCGCCAGCGAAGCCGGCCCTGGCTCGATCCGCGGGCGACGGCGAATGCTCCCTGGAGAAGGTCCAATGCGGTTTGACGGTCGAGGCCGGTTGCAATCGTGTGCAGGCGCGACCTTGGCAGGGTTTCCCGCTCGATGGATACCGGTCGCTGCTGAGCCAGCAGACTGTCGAGCTGGGCCAGATCGACGCCATCGTCGCCAGCAGCAGTCAGTAGATGCAAGGTCAGCGCGTCTTCGCCGTCGACTTGACCGGTCAGGTTCGACAGGGCCTGCGCCAGCAGGGCGCGGTCGACGACCATTGCATCACCGCCGCGTGTACTGATCCATGCGCTCTCATGCTCGACCAGAACCACGAAGTCAGCATCCGCTTGGTTCAGGGCATCGAGATCCAGATGCGCATGGCTGATCTGCAGTCCGGCTGCGGCAGCTTCGTCGAGCAAGGCTTGCAGGCGCTCCGGCGCGATGACGGCGACCGGCACACGACCGTCACCCTGGCGCTGACCGATGGCCAGATGCAGCTGCTCGACGTCCTCGGCGAGATACTCCTCGACGAGATAGGGCACGGCCATTTCCAGCTGCCGGCGGCTCCGGGCGGGGACGTTGACCGCCGTACGCAGCGCCTGCTCGCCGGGGACTACGAGGGTAACGGTCACTTCCTGGCCTTGGGTAACGGGCGCTGCCGCCGCAGCCTCCAGACCGCTTCCCTCGATGGCCTCGGCTTCGCTGCCCAGCAGGCAGAAGCGCCAATCCGGAGCGTCCTCGCCGGGCGGAAAAAGATACAGCCTGTCGTTCATCGGCGATCCTCGAGCGGCCAGCGCTCAGCGTCGTCAAACTCGGGCTCGAGGGCGCCGCCGAAGCGACGCCCGAGGACGCGGGTGAGACCGGTCTCGGTGTCTCGATGGATAACGGAGCGCAGCATCAGGCGCTGCGTACCGTAGACCACCAGAATCCTGGCTTCGAATACGCGGCTTTGCGTAGTCATGCTGCCCGCTTCTGGCGCGAAGCCCGCTTCCTGGCCGATCAGGTCGCCGGGAAGCTGCCAGGGTGTCAGCGGGTGAGCATAACGACCGGCCTGGATCGGATCCATGTTGGGTGCCAGCGCTGCCAGCACCGGACCTGGGGCCGTGTTGATGTTGATGACGTCTGCCTCGGTAGGCAATGCAGTCACGAAGGGCAGCAGGCGCTCCACCTGTTCCGGCTCGAAGTTGGCCAGCAGGCGCAGTTCGGAGGCGCTTGCCATCGGTGCGTTCGCAGTCCGGTAGGCGGGGCTCTCGAGCAGATAGGTCGGGTCCTCTGCGCCCAGACCGTGAACCTCCTCGTCCGCGTCGATCCAGTCGAGAATGACGTCGGCGAGCGTCGGTTCCAGTTCCAGCGCAGCGAGCAGGCGCCGCAGTCTTTCCTGAGCGGCCGGATCAGCGTCGATGCTGTTGAGATTGAACAGCCCTTCCAGGTCGCGGACGCGAATCTCGATGCTGCCCCCGTCGATCTCGAACGGAGCCTGAGGTTCAGCCCAGGCATCCTCGAGGCTGTCCACGGGCGGATTGCGGTCGTCGTCGATGCGGTCGGCGTGCAGCAGGTGACGGATGAACGCTTCGGCTCCAAGGGCGTAGCCCATCGCCTGCTGGGCATGCAAGGCCTGCCGAGTGTAGGCCACGGACAGATGATGGCGTCCCAGCAACTGCGCCAGGATCACGCTGGCGAGGGCTGCGACGAGGAGCACCGTCAGCAGGGCAATACCGCGCTGGTGAGCTGTCCTAGCCATCGCCAGCGTCACCCTCCTGCACTTCAGTGTCGACGGGAGACTCCACATCCGGGCCCTGATCGACATCGGCTTCAGGACGCAGCATTGACGGCGTCGGCCGGGACAGCGGCAACAAGCGCTCGATGCGTCCGAACGGTGGCACCACAAGGGCGAGGCGCACGGCGGCCAGCTCGGGACCTGTGTCTGCATCGTCGGCCGGCAGCTCGCCAGGCAGGCGCGTGATTCCGGCCGCCCGGTCGTCGGCCGGCCAAGCGTCCCAGGTTCCGCCCTCTACATCCAGCAGCTGCAGGGAGAGGTCTTCGACGCCTTCCAGGATGCGCTGTGCGCGGGGGGCTGAATCCTGCGCTCGATCGAGTACGACCCAGAACTGTCGTTCCAGGTAGCCCTCTGCGTTCAGCTCCCAGGCTACCCGCTGCAGGTCACTGCGTGCGAGCCCCAAGGGATTACTCCAACCGTCGCGCGTGAATTCGAAACTGCCACCTGGAGTGAGGCGCATGGCCGGTTGCGGGTCACCGAACTGATCGCGAATCGGCCGCTCCACGGCCTGCAGCACGTCCCTCTCGAACGTGGCCAGCGCCCTCTGGAGCTGGGCCAGTCGGTCGGCGCGCGCCTCGCTCACCTGCTGGGCCTGCACGACGCGCATCAGCAGCTGGCCCGAGGCGACTCCGATGAGTCCGAATATTGCGACTGCAACGAGGATTTCGATCAGGGTGAATCCCCTTTCGAAACGATACCTTACGAAGGGTTTCTCGAACCTATAAGACATTTCAGTAGCGACCTACGAAACCGGTCAGGCGTGCCACGGCATCGCTACTGCGTTCGCCCTGTTCCGCGATGGAGTGAACTCGAATCTCTACCCGTCGCAGGCCCGCTGCGGACGTGGCGGTGATCTCCGTCACCAGTTCCCAGTCCCGTCCGGCCATGCTGACGCTCTCGACCGAATGCCCGGTAGCCGGTAGCTCGCCAGGTGCGAGTTCGAGCTGCAGCCGGGTGAGACCATTCTGGGCGATCCAGGTGGCGAAGGTTCGGGCTTCCAGGCTGCCGGTCTGCATGATCACGTCTCCTGCCCGGCCATAAACAGTGACCGCGACGACGGAAAAAATCGCCATCGCCACCAGGATCTCCAGCAGGGTGAAACCCTTCATCCGCCGTCGCCCAGTCACGACGCGCCCCGCTCCGCTTCGATGTCTCCGAAACCGTCGCTGCTCAGATGCCAGGCGCCACCCTGCCATTCCGGATTAAGTTCCAGCCGAAAAGGACTGAATTCGCCGGAAGAGAGGATCAAGAGACCTGGCCGCAGCCTCCCCTCCCCATTGCCCAGCGCGGACAGCGCCCGCTCGCGCTCCTCGACCTCGAGGCGGGTGCGGATTCCGGATGGAAGCTCATGCTCGGTCCACGGCCGCGTTTCGATCGCTTCCCAGCGGCCGCTTTCCGGATCGAGACGAAGGAATCTGTAGCTGCCACCTTCCAGCTCGAGTCCCCACTCCGAGGCCGTCAGCACGGCCTCATTGCGGGCGAGCTCCAGCAGATGCTGCAGCCGCATCACTTCCGTTTCCAGCTGTCGGTCGCGGTCGCGCGAGCCGAGCTGAATGACGGCAAGGCCCGACATCACGGCGATGACGAACAGTACGACCAGCAGTTCGAGCAGGGTGAAACCTGCGGTGTGAGCGCGTCGGGATCCCTGCTTAGAGGTCCTCGTAGCGGATCTCGGCGGCATAACCCTCGCCCCCCTGCTGACCGTCCGCGCCGTAACTGAACAGCTCGAAGTGATCACCCGTGGCGATGTACTGGTAGGGATTACCCCAGGGATCCGTCGGCAGGCTGCGGATGTAGCCGCCCGGCTGCCAGTTGCGGGGCTCCGGAAAACCGGAGGGACGCCGCACCAGGGCTTCCAGGCCCTGCTCGGTGCTCGGATAGTTCGAATTGTCGAGTTTGTACATTTCAAGGGCATTGCCGAGCGCCCGCAGGTCGCTCTGCGCGGCGGTGACCTGGGCCTGATCCTGACGGCCGACGATGTTGGGCACGATCAGCGCACCGATGATGCCGATGATCACGATCACCACCATGATCTCGATCAGGGTGAACCCCTTCATGGCGCTGTGGTGGGAATGTTGATGGGTTGCTGCAGTCATCATGCGATCAACTGGTTCAGGTTAAGGATCGGAAGGAGAATGGCCAGAACGATCAACAACACGAGGCCACCCATCACCAAGAGCATCAGCGGCTTGAAAAGTTCCAGCATTACGGTGACCAGCCGCTGGAGGTCGCGTTCCAGATGGCGCGCAACCCGGGCCAGCATGTCGTCCAGAGTGCCGCTCGCCTCACCGCTGGCCACCATGTGCAGCATCAATGGAGGAAAATAGCCCACTTCGTCCAGGGCTGCCCGCAGCGAGGTACCCTCGGCCACGCGTCGGGTGGCGCGCTCGATGCGCTCGCGCATGACCCGATTGTTCACCACCTGTCCCGAGATTCTCATGGCGTCCACCAGCGGTACCCCGCTGGCCGTGAGGATGGCCAGCGTATTCGCGAACTGGCTCGAGTTCGTGCCACGCACGATGGTCTGGGCCAGCGGCATGTGCAGCAGCATGCGGTGGAAGCGCTGGCGTGGGCCCGGCCGCTGCAGCAGCTGGCGAACGGCGAAACCGGCCGCGAACAGAACCAGCAGAAGCGGCAACCCCCACGCAAGGAGAAAATCGGACAGGGCGATGAGGGTCCTTGTGAGGATCGGCAGCGCCTGATCCGTGTCTCGATAGACCGCGACGATCTCGGGGACGACGTAGGCAAGCAGGCCGGCCACGATGAGCAGGGATATGGCGACTAGGATCACCGGATAGAGCAGCGCCATCTGGATATTCTGGCCCGACTCCTGACGGCGTTCCGTGTAGTCGGCGAGATTGCGCAGGACCTCTTCGAGATGGCCCGCATGCTCACCGGCGGACACGGTCGCCCGATAGAGGTCGTCGAAAGCCTGCGGGAATTCGCCGAGGGCCGCAGCCAGCGAATGACCTTCGAGCACCCGGCCGCGGACGGCGAGCAGAATGCTGCGCACCCGGGGCTTGTCCGCCTGCTGTGCCGCGGCGTTCAGAGCTTCCTCGATGGGTAGACCGGACCCGATCAGGGTTTCAAGGTGGCGCGTCACCATCGCCAGATCGAGCGCGGACATGCGCCTGCGCAGCCGTGGGCGCAGGTTCACGCCGCGCTCGCCGCGGCGTGCTTCTGCGGCCGGGTCCACCTTCAGCGGTGCCCAGCCGCGGTCTCTGAGCTGCTGCCGGATCTGCCGCGAACTGTCCGCCTCGAGCACGCCCCGCTGCTCGCGGCCCTGCCCGTCCAGGGCGACGAATTCGTAGGCTGCCAAGGAGTCAGTCCTCGCGCGTCACGCGGAACAATTCCTGGACGCTGGTGATGCCGTCGAGCACCTTGGCGCGCCCATCCTGCAGCAGGTTCGGTGCGCGCGCGTGGGCATGCCGCTCCATCTCGTGCTCCGATGCGTTGCGATGGATCATGTCGCGCAGCTCGTCATCGATGCGGATGATTTCGTAGATCCCCGTCCGGCCCCGGTAGCCCGTGTGGCTGCATTGATCGCAGCCGCTCGGGGCGTACAGTGTCGGCGGCTCCCTGGGGTCCACCCCGAGGGCCTCGCACTCGGCTGCACTGGCCGTATAGGCTTCGCGGCAATCCGAACACAGAACGCGGACCAGGCGCTGCGCCATCACCGCCAGCATGCTCGACGACAAAAGGTAGGGCTCGATGCCGATGTCGTGCAGTCGGGTCACGGCACCAATGGCGGTGTTCGTGTGCAGGGTCGAGAGCACAAGATGGCCTGTGAGCGCCGCCTGAATAGCGATCTCCGCCGTTTCGAGATCGCGGATCTCGCCCACCATCACCACGTCCGGGTCCTGGCGGAGAATGGCACGCAGGCCGCGCGCGAAGCTCATGCCGGCCTTGGTGTGTACCTGAGTCTGCCCGATCCCGGGCAGGTTGTACTCGATCGGATCCTCCACCGTCATGATGTTGAGTTCACTGCTGCGGATCTCACCGAGGCTCGCATACAGCGTCGTCGTCTTGCCCGACCCGGTGGGGCCGGTGACAAGGACGATGCCGTGGGGCTTGGCCAGAATCTCGCGCATGGTCGCGAGCCCGTGCTCCGGCATGCCGAGGTGCGTCAGGTCGAGCCGTCCTGCCTGCTTGTCCAACAGGCGCAGGACCACTCGCTCCCCTGCTGCGGACGGCAGCGTGGAAACCCGCACGTCTACTTCGCGTCCGGCGATGCGCAGGGTGATGCGACCGTCCTGAGGCACGCGCTTTTCGGCGATGTCCAGACGTGCCATCACCTTGATCCTCGAGACCAGTAGTGGCGCGAGCACGCGCTTGGGACGGACGATCTCACGCAGGATGCCGTCGACCCGGAACCGCACCACCAGTTCCCGCTCGAAGGTCTCGACATGGATGTCCGAGGCCCCCTCCTTGATGGCCTCCGCAAGGATGGCGTTGATCAGACGGATGATGGGAGCATCGTCTTCCTGTTCGAGCAGGTCCTCCGTTTCCGGAACCTGATCGGCGAGGCTGGCCAGGTCGAGCTCGTCACCGAGATCCTCCACCATCTGCCGCGCCTCGGAGGAGTCACGCGCATAGCTGCGCTCGAGCAGCGCCTCGAATTCGGCGGCGTCCAGCGTCTCCCAGGCAAGCGGGCAGGCAGCCACGCGCCTCGCCTCGGCCAGCGCCAGCGGCCGTGCATCGGGACGGCAGGCCGCACGCCGCGCATCGCCGGTCTCCAGCGATTCCAGCAACACCACGCCGTGCCGCCGGGCAAAAGCGAACGGCAGCTTGCGCAGCGGCGCAGGCGCTTCGGGCGGAGCCTCTGACGGGGGCGGATGCGCGACGCCGGACTCGGCTTCGGATGGGTCGCTGCTCGGAAGGACGATGGCCATACTGCATTTCCAGGTGCGTCACCTACGGTGCGTCACCTACATCATAGCAGCGCTGCTCGAGCTTGACGGCGGCAAGTGCAGCGGCCGCCAGCGGTTTCTGATCGGCCCGATGCGCCCGATCTGCTCCGAGAGACCGACCTCATCGAGCCATTCCGTCGTCCGCGCTGGCGCGCAAGCTCACGGCCTGGACGAATCGTGATGCGTGGCAGGTGGAGCTTGCCCACCGAGACACGCCGCCGTAAGGTCCCGCAGCCAGCCACAGCGGAGTCGTCCATGGAATTCGTCGGCCAGCACATCCTCTCGGTGGATCAGTTCGACCGTGCCGACATCGAACGGATATTCGAGATCGCCGATCGCATGCGTCCTTATGCGGAGCGGCGGCGGATCACGCGGGTGCTCGAGGGTGCGATTCTCGGGAACATGTTCTTCGAGCCGAGCACTCGTACCCGGATCAGCTTCGGCTGCGCCTTCAACCTGCTCGGAGGCGAGGTCCGGGAGACTACCGAGATCAAGGCCTCATCTCTGAGCAAGGGCGAATCGCTTTACGACACGGCCCGTGTGCTGTCTGGCTACAGCGACGTGATCGTGATGCGCCACCCTGCCCCGGGTTCGGTCGCGGAATTTGCTGCGGCCAGTCGAGTTCCGGTGGTCAACGGTGGGGACGGACCGAACGAGCATCCCTCTCAGGCGCTGCTCGATCTCTACACGATCCGGCGTGAGCTCGCCGCTCGTGAACGCACGGTGGACGGTATGACGATTGCTCTCATCGGCGACCTTCGGTACGGCCGCGCGGTGCACTCTCTGGTCAAATTGATCGGGCTGTTTCAGGGCGTCACGTTCAGGCTCGTCAGTCCCAGCGAGCTGGCCTTGCCGTCGGAGTATCTGCAGGCACTGGCGCGTGCCGGCCACCGCGCGGAAGCAACGGACAGGCTCGAGGACGGCTTGCGCGGAGCCGACATCCTCTACGTGACCCGGACCCAGGAAGAGCGCTTCCCGACCCAGGACGAAGCGGATCGCTACCGCGGGCTGTTTCGTATCAATCAGGACATCTACACGAGCTACTGCGCTCCGAGCACGGTGATCATGCATCCCCTGCCCCGGGACTCCCGCAGTGAGGCTCGGGAACTCGACGACGATCTCAACAGCAATCCGAATCTGGCCATTTTTCGCCAGACCGACAACGGTGTCCTGGTGCGGATGGCGCTTTTCGCCCTTCTGCTCGACGTGGCAGACAAGGTGGACGATCAGGCGCGGGAGGTGCCCTGGTTCACGGGCGGACGGGAGGCCGGCTGAGCCCTGTCCGGAGAAACCGTCGTGGGTGCGAACGCAGTAGCGATAGACGGAGTATCTGCCCAGCAGACGCGTCCATCATTCGGCGTGTCGACACCTTAGAAGGCGTCGACTCCGCCGATCGGCGCGCTGCGCTGACGCAGCACGCTCTCCCACAGGCGCAAGCCGCTCGAGCAGGGCGGCGCTCAGAGCACTTCGTCGAACTTCTTCTCGAGTTCGGGCACAGCGTTGAAGAGATCCGCGACCAGACCGTAGTCGGCGACCTGGAAGATGGGCGCGTCCTCGTCCTTGTTGATGGCGACGATGACCTTGGAGTCCTTCATGCCGGCAAGGTGCTGGATGGCTCCGGAAATGCCCACCGCAATGTAGAGCTCGGGTGCCACGATCTTGCCCGTCTGCCCCACCTGCATGTCGTTGGGTACGAAGCCCGCATCGACGGCGGCCCGTGACGCGCCCATGGCCGCACCGAGCTTGTCGGCGATGCCATCGAGGATCTTGAAGTTCTCACCGCTTCCCATGCCACGACCGCCGGATACGACGACCCGGGCGGCACTCAGTTCGGGGCGGTCGAGCTTGACGATCTCTTCGCCGACGAACTCGGAGATGCCGGCATCATGAGTCGCATCCACGCTCTCGACGCTCGCTGACCCGCCTTCCGCGGACACGGCGTCGAAAGCCGTGTGGCGAACCGTCACCACCTTGATGGCATCCGAACTCTGCACTGTAGCGATGGCATTGCCGGCGTAAATGGGGCGTTTGAAGGTGTCCTCGGATTCCACCGCAATGATGTCGGAGATCATCGCGACGTCCAGCAGCGCTGCGACCCGGGGCATGAAGTTTTTCCCGGCAGTGCTGTGAGGCGCCAAAACGTATTTGTGCTCTTTGCCGAGCTCGGCGACCAGCGGCGCCATGTTCTCGGCCAGTTGATGCGCATAACAGTCCGCATCTGCACACAGGACCTTGGTGACGCCTTCGACCGCGGCACCGGCGTCGGCTACGGCCTTGCAGTCCTTGCCGGCCACGAGCAGGTCGATATCGCCGCCAAGTGCCTTTGCGGCAGCGATGACGTGCAGGGTGACCTGGTTCAGCTTGCTGTTGTCGTGCTCTGCGACGACCAGAATGCTCATCTCGGATGACCCCGCTTCAGATGACTTTGGCTTCGTTCTTGAGTTTGTCGACGAGTTCCTCTACGGACTCGACCTTGATGCCGCCCTGTCTCTCGGCCGGCGGCTCGACTTTGAGGGTCTTGAAGGTCTGCTTGACCTCGACGCCGAGGTCAGAGGGCGACATCGTGTCGAGCTGCTTCTTCTTCGCCTTCATAATGTTCGGAAGCGACGCGTAGCGCGGTTCGTTCAGGCGCAAATCGGTGGTAACCACCGCGGGTGCCTTCAGCGCGACCGTCTGCAGGCCGCCGTCGACTTCCCGCGTGACCTTGACGCTCTCGCCGTCGATTTCCACCTTCGACGCAAAGGTTCCCTGGGGCAATCCGGTGAGCGCAGCGAACATCTGGCCGGTCTGGTTGTTGTCGTTGTCGATGCTCTGCTTGCCGAGGATCACGAGGCCCGGCTGCTCTTTCTCGTAGACCGCCTTGAGCAGCTTCGCAACCGTAAGCGGCTGCAGTTCCTCGTCGGTCTCCACCAGAATGGCGCGATCAGCGCCGAGAGCCAGCGAAGTGCGTAGCTGTTCCTGGCAGACCTTGGGGCCGATGGAAACAGCAACCACCTCTTCCGCCGTCCCGGCCTCTTTGAGCCGCACCGCCTCCTCTATAGCGATCTCGCAGAAAGGATTGACGGCCATCTTGACGTTGTTCAGGTCAACGTCCGACTGGTCTGACTTGACCCGAACCTTGACGTTGTAGTCGATGACGCGTTTCACGGCGACGAGTACTTTCATCGATAGCTGCCTCGCAGGTCTTCATCGCGGGAATTTCGCGCGCACCCATCAGCGTCTGGCGACCGATATGCGCGGTTAGCCATGGCCAGAGCAGGAGCCCCGAAATCGGAAGGCGCGTATTCTGACGGCTGCCTCCGGGGGGGTCAAGGCGCAGCCGCTCCAGCTTCTGCGGTTGTCGTTTCCATGGTGGAGACCGTCACTGTTCGTTATAATTTTCAACTGCTTGCATACCGTCTGCTGCCGGTTTACGGCTCCCCCCGTGATCGCTGCAGACTCGCCCGCACGGACTACCGGCTCTGCCGCACTGCCGTTCGCGTGGACCATCAATTTCATCTGCCTAGGAGGTCCGGGTGACCGAAGCTGCCGAAGAAGCTGTCGAACGCGAAGCAATGGAGTTCGACGTTGTGATCGTGGGCGCTGGGCCCGCCGGCCTTGCTGCAGCCTGCCGGCTCATGCAGCTTGCCGAACAAGCGGGTGAGGAACTCTCCGTCTGCCTCGTCGAGAAGGGGTCGGAGGTCGGGGCGCATATTCTCTCCGGTGCCGTGGTCGACCCGCGGGCGCTGGATGAGCTGTTTCCGGATTGGTCGGAGCGTGGTGCACCCCTCAACAATCCTGTGACTGACGATGAGGTCTACTGGCTGCCCAGCGCGGAGAACAAGATCCGTATTCCCGGTTTCATGGTTCCTCGCGACACTCACAATGATGGCAATCACGCCGTCAGTCTCGGAAATCTCTGCCGCTGGCTGGGTGAGCAGGCCGAGACACTTGGTGTGAACGTTTTCCCGGGCTTCGCCGCCGCAGAAGTGCTCTACGACGAGCAGGGGGCGGTGGCCGGAGTAGCAACCGGCGACCTGGGCGTCAGCAGGGCCGGCGAACGCAAGGGCACGTTTACGCCCGGCTATGAGCTGCGAGCGAAATACACGATCTTCGCCGAGGGCTGCCGGGGCCATCTCGGTAAGCAGCTCATGGCTAAGTTCGATCTCACGAAAGACTCGGCAACGCAGCACTACGCCATCGGCTTGAAGGAATTGTGGGACGTGGAACCGGACAAGCACGTGCCCGGAAAGGTCGTCCACTCCATCGGCTGGCCCCTATCCAGCGGCCGGGGCAGCACGGGCGGTGCCTTCATGTACCACCTCGAGGGGCAGCAGGTGGTGATTGGTATCATTGTCGACCTGAGCTACGTCAATCCCTACCTCTCACCGTTCGATGAACTGCAGCGCCTCAAGCTGCACCCTCTTTACAAGGACACACTGGAAGGCGGCAAGCGTGTCTCCTACGGTGCCAGGGCCATCGTCAAGGGTGGTCTGCCAGCTCTGCCCGAACTGACGGTGCCGGGTGCGGTGCTGGCGGGTGACGACGCAGGTTTTCTCAACTTTCTCAAGATCAAGGGCAGCCACACGGCCATGAAATCCGGCATGCTCGCGGCGGAGGCGATCCACGCCAAACTGGCGGCCGGTTCCGCCGGCGGTGAGCGCGTCCCCGAGTTCCGGGAGAAGTTCGAGGCCTCCTGGCTGCATGCCGAGCTCAAACGGGCGCGCAACGCCGGACCGGCCATGCACAAGTTCGGGATGCTCGGCGGTTCCGCCTTCACGTTTTTCGACCAGACCCTGTTCGGTGGTCGCCTGCCCTTCACGCTGAAGGATCCGGTACCTGACCACGCGACCCTCAAGAAGGCGTCGCAGTGTAAGCCGATCGACTACCCGAAACCGGATGGCAAACTGACCTTCGACAAACTCTCATCGGTGTTCGTGTCCAACACCAATCATGAGGAGGATCAGCCGGTCCATCTTGTCCTGACGGACCCTGACATTCCCATCGAGCGCAATCTTCCGGAGTATGCGGAGCCTGCACAGCGGTACTGTCCGGCGGGCGTCTACGAGGTGATCGAGGAGAACGGCGAGCCGCAATTCCGGATCAACGCCCAGAACTGCGTGCACTGCAAGACCTGCGACATCAAGGATCCAGCCCAGAACATTACCTGGGTGGTTCCCGAGGGTGGCGGCGGCCCGAACTATCCGAACATGTGACTACTAAAGCAGATGCTCGCGACCTGGTCCGGTCACGCGTGGCCGGATCAGGAATGACCCAGCTCGAACCATTCGCCGCAGCTTCTTACCCCTAGGCGGCCGGCATCGTCGTGGTGCGGTTCGGCCATGTCCACCAGTTCATAGAATACGTTGCGGCTCAGTAGAGCCCAGAGGTCGTCGCGGACGTGGATGTAGGGAGCCGGCTCGCCGTCGCGTTCGCGAACATCGAGAGGGTGCTCGGCATCGGCCAGAACGTGCTCTTGCACATTGGTGGTGAACAGAAGCCGTTGCTGCGCGCCCTCCCCGTCCCGATTTACCGCGATGGCCAGGAATGGAGCGTCGTCGACGCTGATTGCGAGTTTCTCCACCGGCGTGACCAGGTAATAGGCATCACCGTCGCGCCGCAGAATGGTGGAGAAGAGCTGCACCATCGCCGTACGTTGAATGGCACTTCCTTCGTGGTACCAGGTTCCGTCGCGCGCGATACGAATGTCGATCGACCCGCTGCGCTGGGGCTGCCACTGCTGGACAGGTGGCAGCTTTTTGCATTTTTGTTCGTCTAGCAACGTCTGAAAGAGGGTCTCTGCGCGATTGCTGCGCTCTGAGCTCATGCGGAATCTGCCTCCGAGCGGCTTCGAAGCTTCAGCCGCCGATCAGTTTCATGACGGTGGCGCCGCCGCTGAAGGCGACGGACTGTTTGTCGGCCATCGCACCGTAGAGTGCATGTTCGAGTCCGGCCACCGCCTCCTCACGGGGAGCGCGCAGCAGGTCCGCAATAGGGTGTCGGTTGCTGGAGGACAGGCAGCCATGCAGATGACCGTCGGCGGAGAGCCGGAGCCGGGTACAGGTGGCACAGAAGGGTTCTGACTCGTTCGCGATTACTCCGAACTGACCGACGACGCCTTCATCTTCACTGTGGACGTCAAAGCGCACGGCGGTGGAGTCCCAGGCTGCGTCCGTGCGGCTGTAGCGGTAATGGCTACCGATGACGGCGAGGATATCTTCCATACCAAGGAAGTCGCGCTCGAAGGCCGCCGAGTGCGCAAGATGACCCATGCGCATCAGTTCGATGAAACGCAGCTCGATGCCGCGCTCGAGCGCATAGGCGAGCATCGGCAGAACTTGATCGGCATTGCCCGTCTTCAGCGGAACCATGTTGAGCTTGACCCGGATGCCGGCATCGAGGCAGCGCTCGATGCCCGTAAGGACTGCGTCGAGGTCGCCGCCTCGAGCAATCTGACGAAAGCGATCCTGGTGCAAGGTGTCCAGCGAAACGTTGACACGTTCGATTCCACAGCGAGCCAGGAGCGGAACTTTGCCCGCGAGCAGCTGGCCATTGGTGGTGAAGCTGACGTCGTTGAGGCCCATGCCCATCACGCCTTCGAGAAACCCGTCGAACTTGGGTGTGACCAGGGGCTCACCACCGGTAATTCGCAGCTTCTCTATGCCGGCCACTTCCATCAGCAGCTCGACGCCGCGGAGCAGCTCCTCGACGCTGAGCTCGTCTCGGGCACGCATCAGGCGTTTGCCGTTCGGGACGCAATACGTACAGGCGTAATTGCAGGCAGCCGTGAGGCTGACGCGAAGATTGCGGAAGCGGCGGCCAAAGCGGTCAACGATCATAGGTAAAACGCTCCTTGCATCGCTCGAGTATGCCATGGGCGATCCGTTGGCACAGGATGATGTTCGTTGCCGCCCGCCTAGTCGACCTTGGTGGCCAGAGCGACGGCGATGCGATTGACCGTTCCAGCCTTCCAGAAGAGCCGGTTCGAAGCCTTAACGAGGAGTAGATCACCCGAGTTCAGATACCCGGCGACCGCGTCGAGATCAAGAGCGTCGCAATCCGGCCACCAGCCTGCGCGCAGCCCTGGCGGCAGCCGCTCGTGCAGCGCGCGCATGCGCTCGCCGACGCAGAAGACACCATCGAGACCGGAGCATGCTTCGGCCAGACCGGCATGCAGAGCGAGCTCTTCGGAGCCAAGTTCGAGCATGTCGCCGAGCAGGGCGAAACGCCGCCGTCCGCTCCGCTCCTCGAGGGATGCCAGCGCCAGTCGGACGCTCTCGGGATTGGCGTTATAGCTGTCGTCTACGATGGTGATTCCTGCGATCTGCAGCTCGCCGCCACGACCAGCCGGCGGCTCCAGGGAGCGCCACGGCCCCAGGGCGCAGGCCGGGTCCATGCCGGCTGCGTACAGGCAGGCCAACACCGCAGTTGCGGTGAGCCGTCGGTGTGGCCCATCGACTGCCAGTTCCAGTTCCAGGACCTGCCCCCCTGGCAGGAGGACGCGGCAGCCACGCCCCGCATCGGCCAGACGTACATCGGCGGTCTCGCTTCGACCAAACGTGATCCGGGTGGCATCGCCGGGTAGATCGTGCATATCCAGCGTATCCGGCACCACGAGCATCCCTCGTCCATCGAGTCCCTCCGCGATGGACAGCTTTTCGCGTCTGATAGCTTCCAGACTGCCGAGTCCCTCGAGGTGCACGCCGAGCACATTCAGGACCAGCGCCACATCGGGCTTTATCAGCCGGGACAGGGGCGCGATCTCTCCTGGCGAGTTCATGCCTACCTCGAATACGCCGGCCACGGCGGTGGTGCGCAGCCGCGCGAGTGACAAGGGCACGCCGATGTGATTGTTGAAGCTGCCCTCCGACGCATGACACCCGGGCAGCGCGGCCGCGAGCATGGCCTTGGCGGTGGTTTTGCCGCTGGACCCGGTGATGGCGAAAACAGGGCGACGAAAGCGTGCTCGGGCCGCACGCGCCAGATTCCAGAGGCCATCGAAGGTGTCGTCGACGAGCAGTTCCGAAATAGCCACATCGGTTCTACGACTGACGAGCGCTGCGGCAGCGCCCCGCTCCGCCGCGTCAGCAACGAAGTCATGACCGTCGCGGCCACTGCCGCCGGCACCCCGGTAACGGACATCGGCATGGCCACTCAAGGCAACGAAAAGGTCGCCCGGACGCAGGGTGCGGGAATCGATGCTGACACCGTCTACGTCCACTGCGGCGGCCTCATCCAGCTCGAGCACAGCCGTCAGTTCGTCTCGGCTCCAGAGCGGGATGGTCATCCGCCGCGGGTACCGTGAATCAAGTCTTCCGCCTGCTGTCTGAGGACGAACTTCTGGATCTTACCGGTGGAGGTCTTGGGCAGTGGCGCGAAAAGAATGTGTCGTGGCACCTTGAAGCGCGCCATGTTGTCCCGGCACCAGGCAATGATCTCCTCTGCGCTGGTGGTGGCGCCATCGGCCAGCGTCAGGACCGCGCACGGCGTTTCGCCCCACTTCTCGTCACTGACCGCGACCACGGCCGCCTCGCGAACATCCGGGTGACGGTAGAGCACGTCCTCCACCTCGATGCTGGAAATGTTCTCGCCGCCGGAGATGATGATGTCCTTCGACCGGTCGCGGATCTGGATGTAGCCGTCGGGGTGCCAGACAGCAAGATCACCCGAATGGAACCAGCCGCCCTCGAAGGCCTTACGAGTACTGGCCGGATTCTTCAGATAACCCTTCATGACGTTGTTGCCGCGCATGAACACTTCGCCCATCTGCTCGCCATCGCGGGCCACCGGTGCGAGCGTCTCGGGATCCGCGACCATCAGCCCGGCCAGCATGTGGTAGGGCACGCCCTGGCGCGACTTCGTTCTAGCCAGGGCATCGGCATCGAGGTCCCGCCATTCCGGCTGTGGCGCGCATAGCGTGCAGGGTCCGTAGGTCTCCGTCAGGCCATACACGTGGGTCACCGCAAAACCCATCGCCTCCATCTTCTGGATGACGCTTGCCGGCGGTGCTGCGCCTGCTGTCATGACCTGGACCGTCTGTGAAAGTGGTCGGCGCACGGATTCCGGGGCGTTAGCCAGCGTGTTGAGAACAATCGGCGCTCCACAGAAGTGGGTCACGCCCTCTTCTGCGAGGGCAGCGAAGATGGGCTCTTCGCGGACAGCGCGCAGACAGATCGACGTGCCTGCCACGGCTGCGAGGGTCCACGGGAAGCACCAGCCGTTGCAGTGAAACAGCGGCAGGGTCCAGAGATACACCGGATGCTGCCCGAGTTCCCAGGCCATGGCGTTGGCAACGGCATTCAGATAAGCGCCGCGATGATGGTAGACGACGCCCTTCGGATCTCCGGTGGTGCCGGAGGTGTAATTGAGCGAGATCGCATCCCATTCGTTCGCGGGCAGCGAGTACGCATATTCGGGATCACCTTCCTCGAGCAGGGCTTCGTACTCGATGCTGCCGATCGGCGCCGAGTTCTCGAATGCCGGGTCGGCAATATCGACGACCACGATATCAGCGCCACGCTGTGCCTGGGCGATGGCCTCGCTGGCGACGGCCGCGAGCTCGGGGTCCACGAACAGCATGCGGGCCTCGCCGTGATCGAGGATGAAGGCGATGGCTGCAGCGTCGAGACGCGTGTTGATGGCATTGAGTACCGCTCCGAGCATGGGTACGCCAAAGTGGGCCTCGAACATCGCCGGGACGTTCGGGGCGAGGAAAGCAACCGTATCGCCACGCCCGATACCTCGAAGCGACAGCGCCGAGGCCAGGCGCCGGCAGCGCTGATCGACTTCGGCCCAGTCCAACCGACGATCACCGTGGATCAGGGCGATCTGCCGCGGGTAGACCGATGCGGTGCGATTCAGAAAGGACAGCGGCGAGAGCGGAACGAAGTTCGCGGGACCGGGTTCCAGGTTCTCGTCGTAGATCGTATTCGGCATGCGTGAGCTCCCCGGTCGCTGCAACTGCAGAACTTCACCACAGCCGGTCTGGGGTAACAACACATGGATCACCACAAGAAGCATTCGTCCGGTCGCATCACGGCACAGCCGGCAGGGCTTCATCTGCTACCATCTGCCCGGGCGCCCACAGGAGCAACGCATGCCGAAGCAGGACCAGAGTCAGCCGGGGTTTTTCCGCAGTGTCGGTCGATTTCTCAGTGCAGCGCGCACCGTCACTGCAAACGTACTTTTCGTACTCGTCATCGTCGTGATCCTGCTGTTGCTGCTTGGCGGCGAAGAGCGCATCGAGGTACCGGACGGTAGCGCCCTCGTGCTGCACCTCGATGCTCCTATCATGGAAGAGGTGCCGCGGCCCGATCCGCTCGAACTGCTGCTTGCCGGTGGCCGGGACGCCCGGCGTCCCATAGAACTGCGCGATCTGCTCCGGGTGCTCGAACATGCCGGCCGAGATGACCGGATCGGTGCCCTGGTGCTCGATCTTGATCGCTTTCCGGGCGCTGCTCCCGCCACGTTGCGCACCGTGGGCGCGGCCATCGAGCGCTTCCAGGCGACCGGCAAGCCCGTCGCGGTCGTCGCCGATGGTCTTGGCCAGTCTCAGTACTACCTTGCCAGCTACGCAGATCATCTTTATCTGAATCCCATGGGCCAGGTTCTGTTGACGGGCCTCGCGCTCCAGCCCACGTTCTTCGCCTCTGCCATCGACAAGCTCAAGGTCAACGTCAACGTGATCCGGGCCGGTGAATACAAGTCCGCGGTGGAACCCTTCCTGCGCGACGACATGTCGGACGAGGCGCGAGCGGACGCACAGCGGCTCATCGACGATCTCTGGGAGGGGATCCGGGACACCATGGCGGCCAATCGCGGAATGCAGCCGGAGACACTCGACGTCCTGATCGAAACCCAGGCCGAGCGGTTGCGCACGACCCAGGGCGATCTGGCCCGTCTCGCTCTGGAAACCGGGCTGGTGGACGAGTTGTTGTCCCGCGACGCAGGTAGGAATCGCCTGGGTCAGCTGGTGGGATTCGACGAGGAGCGGGAAACCTTCCGCCAGATCGGCCATCGCGACTATCTGCGTCAGGTTCCTGCGGCCGGATTACGTGACAGATCGCCGGATGTCGCCGTGATCGTTGCCGAAGGCGCCATCATGGGCGGTGAGCAGGCGCGGGGTACGGGTGTTGGTGAGGCTACGGTTCGCCTGATCCGACAGGCTCGGAACGATGATGCGATCCGTGCGATCGTCCTGCGTATCAATTCACCCGGCGGCACGCCTTTCGCCTCCGAGCTGATCCGCAGAGAACTCGAGCTTGCCCAGGTTTCAGGCAAACCCGTGGTCATCTCCATGGGAGCTCTGGCAGCATCCGGTGGCTATTGGGCGAGCGTTACGTCGGATCGTATCTACGCCGATGCGGACACGATTACCGGTTCCATCGGCGTCTATGCTTTGTTGCCCACCTTCGAGGAGTCGTTCGCCGCTCTCGGCATTTACAGCGACGGCGTCGCTACGCACAGCATCTCGGGTGCGGGCAACCCGCTGCAACCACTGAACCCTGTCTTGCGCGAGATCATCGAGCAGCGGGTCGCAGAGGCGAACCGGCAGTTCGTCGAGATCGTCGCGCGTGGACGCGATATGCCGATCGCAGAGGTCGAGGCCATTGCGGCTGGAAGAATCTGGAGCGGGAGGGCGGCCCAGGAAGTCGGTCTCGTCGATGAACTCGGTGATCTTGATGCGGCCGTGACCGCTGCTGCCGAACTCGCCGGCCTGGAGCGCTGGACGTCGGACTATGTCGAAGATCCGCCGACATCGCGTGAGCTGATTCTCGAGCGCTTGCTTGGCGGATCCGTTGGCCGAATCCTCTCTAGCCAGCTGTCAAGTTCCCGCTTCGACCGCGTCAGGCGCATTGGTCTCCTCGCCGACGAACAGCTGGTTATGCTGGAACAACTACTCGACAGTGACGGTCTTCAGGCTATCTGCGCGCGTTGTGAGGTGAGCGTGCGCTGACGCGTCTGGTCAGAACAGCCGGAAGCGGGGGCGCCCGCTGCGTCTGCCACCCAGGCCCTGTCGTCGCCGCCGCATCCGGGCAAAGAGCGCGCGGCGTTTGGCCTCCAGCCACTCGTCCCGCGATGCTGCCGGTGCTGTCTTGCGGTAGTCACAGAAGTCATTGTAGGCGTCGATTTCCGGCTTCAGCTCGCGCACCACGAGTTCGATCATGATGGCATCGTCGATGAGACCGAGGACGGGGATGTTGTCGGGAATGATGTCTTCAGGGTCATTGAAGTAGGACAGCGCGGTGGTGACGTTCTTGCGCTCCTGTGCCTCGAGTGCCCACTCCTTGTCTTCGAGCATTTCGATGAGGCGGTCCACCTTCTCAAGGCGTTCGCCCACGAATGCAGGCACTTTCTTGTGTTCGCGAACGCTGGCGAGCAACTCTTTGGTCTTTGCGATCACCGCAGGCTCGGCTGCCTCTTTGGCGAGCTTGCGTGCGCGCAGCATTTGATTGCGGAAGTACTTGAGGTCCTGGTCTTCAAGATCGAACGTGATTCTGAGCGTCATCGCGCAGCCCCTTCATCCCTCATCGAGCCCTCGGCTCAAAGCAGCGGAGACGCTATCAAGGTTCCCGAAGGAGTGCCATAAGGAAATGGGAGGCGGCCGTTGCGGCGCCTTGGCAAGGCTTCAGTCGTCGAAGCCGAGGCGATCGGAAAGGGCCTTGCGCATGACGAAGTAAAGGACGTTCTGTTCCATGACGCCGCTTGCCAGCCAAGCGCCTGGACCACGAGCATAGATCGGTACGTCCTCTCCCGAATGCGCGCCCATCGCGAGCGGGATGCGAGCCTCCTGCAGAAGATTGGGATCGTCGAGGTCTACGTCCTCGAGATCAGCGCGGCCTTCTGGATGTGGACCCATGGTCTCGAACCTATGCAGCAGACGTTTCGGACCGGCTTCCTGGGTGTTGGAGAGACCATGGTGGCCGGGGCCGAGTGCATATCCGAGCGTCTGGTATGGCAGTCCGAAGCTATCGCGGGCCAGGCCCATGCGAGGTTCGCCAGCCGCGTCGTTGCCGCGAACCAGCCCCAGAATCGGATTGCCCCGGGTCGCATAGCCTGCGATGGTCAGCGGGTGGCCGTGGTCAGCGGTTACCAGAATCAGAGTGTCGTCGGCAGACGTCATTTCCGCAGCGACGCGCACCGCTTCGTCCA
The DNA here is from genome assembly GCA_007131295.1 of Pseudomonadales bacterium. Classification (GTDB taxonomy): domain Bacteria; phylum Pseudomonadota; class Gammaproteobacteria; order Pseudomonadales; family Azotimanducaceae; genus SLTB01. The sequence continues at coordinate 51,182 of SLQW01000025.1, forward strand.
TGGCGATCGTTTCCGTGAGCGCACGCCAGGCGTTATTGATGTGATGGCCGTGATCGATACGACCGCCCTCCACCATCAGGAAGAACCCCTCGGGATTGCGCGCCAGACGTTCGATGGCGAATGCGGTCATCTCGGCGATGGATGGCTCGCCGGCAGGGTCATCGGCGCGGTCCACCTCGAACTGCATGTGCGACGGTTCAAACAGACCGAGAATCGGATGGGCGTCGTCGCCAATGGAATCGAACTGCTTCTGATTCCAGACGTAGGCCGCGTTGGGATGCATGGCCAACCACTCGTCAATGAGGTTGCGGCCATCGGCACGCCTGCCTTCAAGATGGCTGTGCTCGGGGTCAGCCGTGCCCTTCGGCATGAACATGCTGCGGCCGCCACCCAGAGCGACGTCGATGTAGGGGCCATGCTCGAACTCGATCAACTGACGTGCGATGTCCCTGCAGCCGGCCTCGATGGCGTCAGCCGGCATCGCGGAATCCACCTCCCAGGCGCGCTCGGGAGAGTGCGCATAAGTGGCAGCCGGCGTGGCGTGGGTGATCGTCGTGGTCGTCACGACCCCTGTGGCGAGGCCTGCTGCAGCAGCCTGCTGCAGCAGAGTCGGCACTTCGCGCCCCAGGGAGGCCTCGCAATCACCCCGGGGCGCCAGGCCGTCGATGCCGATCACCCCGGCCCGGGTCTTGGTGCCGGTCATGATCGCCGTCATGGTGCCCGCTGAGTCGGGAACCTGCTGATTGGTGTTGTACACCTTTGCGATGCCAGTCACCGGAAACGTCTCGAAGTGAAGGGAGTTCTCCTCCCCGGACCTGCCGTCGAGCTGACCGGCGAGAATCCGTGCCGCTGTGACGGTGGAAATCCCCATGCCGTCGCCTAGAAACAGGATGACGTTACGGGCGGTCTCGGGCTGGCTGCGTTGGGTCGCATTGCGCACCGTCGCCCGCCCCTGCTGCATCCAGAAGTCTGCTGACTCTTCCGTAGGCGGCTCGGCGCTGACTTCTTCTCTGGGTGGTGGAAAAATCTGCATGGCGACTGCGAACAGCGCCATCGCGATCCCTATAGCGATCAGGATCCGAACGGTGGCAGGCAGTTTGGGAGTATCACTCATGGGTCATGTTTCCTGTTGCGACGTGTCTGCGTTTACCTGCGCACCGGTTCGCGCATGGTGACGAATTCCTCGGCAGCGGTCGGATGGATGCCGATGGTGGCATCGAACTGGGCCTTGGTTGCGCCTGCCTTTATGGCGACGGCGAGGCCCTGAGTGATCTCGCCGGCTTCCGGCCCGACCATGTGCGCCGCGACCACTCGATCGTCGCTGCCGCGGACGATCAGCTTCATCATGGTGCGCTCCCCGCTTCCGGTCATGGTGTGCTTCATGGGCCGGAACACGGATTCGAACACCTCTATCTGGCCGAACCGCTCCCTGGCTTCTGCCTCTGTCGGACCGACGGTGCCGATATTGGGCTGGCAAAATACTGCCGTCGGAATGGCCTCGTAATCGACGCGCGCCGGTATCTCCTGGAACAGATCCTTCGCGACCGCCATGCCTTCGGCAATGGCGACGGGGGTGAGCTGGTAGCGATCGATGACGTCGCCAAGGGCGAGGATGCTTGGAGCAGAGGTACGGAAGTGCTCGTCGACTCGGACTGCGCCGCGTTCATCGAGCTCCACTCCGGCATTCTCGAGTCCAAGCCCTTCGACGAGAGGCCGACGTCCGGTCGCATACAGCACCAGGCCAGTATCCAAAGTGCTCTCTCCAGGCCCCTCCAGTTGCAACCGCAACCCGCCCGATGCGATCTGCTCTATCGCCTTGACCTCGGTATCAAAGCGGAGTTCCACGCCCTTCTTGCGCACCTCCTCGGCGACGAAGCTGCGGATCCCGTCGTCGAAGCCTCGGAGAAACATGGGGCCGCGGTAAATCAGCGTCGTCGTGACCCCGAGCCCTGCAAGAATGCCCGCGAATTCCACCGCGATGTAGCCCCCACCGACAACTGCCGCGCGGCTCGGCAGGCTTTCGAGATGGAACATTTCGTTCGAGGTGACAGCGTGCTGTGCGCCGGGGATTTCGGGAACGTATGGCCAGCTTCCGGTCGCGATCAGGATGTGGCGGGCGCGCACTTCGGCTTTGCCGATGGCCACGGTGTGAGCATCGAGCAGGCGGGCGCGGCCCTCATGGAGAGTGACGCCCGCATCGGCGAGCAGCTTGCCGTAGATACCATTGAGGCGCTTGATCTCTGCGTCTTTGTTGTCCCGCAGCCGTTGCCAGGTAAAGGCCGGATCGACGGCGTCCCAGCCGTAGCTGTGGGCATCGTGAAAATCCTCGCTGTAGTGTGCGGCATAGACGAACAGTTTCTTCGGTACGCAGCCCACGTTGACGCAGGTGCCACCGAGGTAACGCTCCTCGGCGATGCCCACCCGGCCACCGTATCCGGCGGCCATCCTGCTGGCACGCACGCCACCGGAACCGGCACCGATCACGAACAGGTCGTAGTCGAACTCCGCCATCGTCTTTCCCCAGTCGTAGTCGCTCGCTCAGTCGTAAACCAGCACCGCGCGGCCTTGGATCTGCCCTGCCTTGAGCTCGCTGAGAATCTTTTCGGCTTCGGCAGCTGGTCGGCGTTCGATACGGATGGGCGCCACTGCACCGTCGCGGACCAGCTGCATCAGTTCGCCCATTTCTTGCAGACTGCCGACGAAGTTGCCCTCGATGACCCGGGCCATCATGGGAAAGAACGGCAACGGGAAGGTGAGCTGACCGCCGTAAAGGCCGACCACGACCAGCTTGCCGCCCTTGCGCAGTACGGAGAGGCCGAAATTGGCTGACGCCTCCGAGCCGACGAAGTCGAGTGCTGCGACGGCGCCCCCATCGGTCATGGTCTTGAGCTGTTGCGCTGCATCGGCGTCTTTCGAATTGATGACCGCAGCCGCGCCGGCGGCCTCGGCCGCCTCCAGCTTGGGCTGATCGATATCGACGACGATGGGCGCGATGCCGAACGCGGCGCGGCCGATCTGCAGGGCCATCTGGCCAAGTCCGCCCGCGCCGATGATGACTACCGCATCACCCTCGGCCAACGCACCGATGCGCTTGAGGGCGCTGTAGGCAGTCAGCCCCGAGCAGGCGTAGGTGGCTGCAAGCGCCGGATCGGCGGAGCCGAAGTCGAACAGGTACCGCGGATGGGGTGCCAGCACATGATCGCCGAAACCTCCGCCCGCCTGGATCCCCAGTACCTTGGGTGCCAGGCAGAGATGTTCGTCACCTCTGCGACAGATGTTGCAAACCCCGCAGCCGATCCAGGGGTAGACCACGCGCAGATCGCCGACTTGCACACCTTCTGCGTCGGGTCCGACCGCCAGCACCTCACCCATGATCTCGTGGCCGAGGGTCATGCCAGGCTGGCCTGCAGGCAGGCTGCGGCCGCCACCGAGATCGAAGGCGCCCTCGTGGAGATGGACATCCGAATGACATACGCCGCAGGCCCGGGTTGCGAGCAGGACTTCGCTACCTTGCGGTTGCGGCGTCGGACTTTCGACGAGTTCGAGCGGCGTGCCCGGTCCGGTGGTCTGGTACTGCTTCATGGGTGGCTCCGGTGAGCTGATGGACCGCTGCAGGCTATCGGCTTCGCCGCCGTTTGCAACTGCGTCCGCTCAGAATCTGTGCTGTTGTCTCGGTGAGGTGCGTCCGGGCTGGGCTTTGAGCGACACTAACCGCTCAACTACACCCAGAGGGAGCATGGCATGAACGGCGCTGAAAGCCTGGTGAAGACCTTGGTGACTGCGGGAGTCGACGTCTGCTTCGCAAACCCAGGAACGTCCGAAATGCACTTTGTTGCTGCTCTGGACGATAATCCGGATATGCGCTGTGTACTGGGCCTGTTCGAGGGCGTAGTCACCGGCGCCGCCGACGGTTATGCGCGTATGGCCGGGCGTCCGGCAGCCACCCTCCTCCATCTCGGGCCCGGGCTCGGCAACGGACTCGCGAATCTGCATAACGCCCGCCGCGGCCGCTCCCCCATGGTGAATATCGTCGGTGAACATGCCACCTACCATCGCCAGTACGATGCACCCCTCACCGCCGACATCGAAGGCGTGGCTCGACCGATGTCACATTGGGTGCGCACGTCGAGATTCGCCGCCGAGGTGGCAAGGGACGGCGCCGAAGCAGTGCGAGCCGCGCTGACTCCGCCAGGACAGATTGCCACCCTTATATTGCCTGCGGATACGGCATGGAATCCCGCGCCGGAGGGCGCGGCGGCGCCCCTGCCGGTTCCAGAGCCCGCACCTGCCCAGCCGGATGCCGTGGCCGCTGCAGCCGCCGCCCTGCGCAGCGGCGAATCTGCCGTGTTGCTCATGAACGGTTCGGCGCTGAGGCGCGAGTCGCTTGCCCTTGCAGGCAGAGTCGCGTCTGCCACTGGTGCGCGCCTGCTTTCCGACACCTTTGTCGCCCGCATTGAACGTGGTGCGGGGATTGTTCCGGTGGAACGCCTTCCCTACTTCGCTGAGCAGGTGGAGGAAGCGCTCGCGGGCGTGCGCCACATGATCCTCGTTGGGACACGGCCGCCCGTTTCGTTCTTCGCTTACCCTGGCAAGGCCAGCAATCTGGTGCCAGAGGAATGCAGCGTCCACTCTCTGGCGGGGCCCGAAGGTGACATCGCCGGAGCACTAGCGGAGCTTGCGGAGGCTGTTGCTGCCCATGGTGCACCCGAAGTCGCAGGGAGCGGGCGCCCTGCGCCTGCGCGCGATGGCGCCCTCGATCCGCAGACCATAGCCCAGGCCATCGGCGCCTGGCTGCCGGAGGGCGCGATCGTCGTTGATGAGGCGGCCACTAGCGGTTTCGGCCTGCCGGCAGCGACGGCCGGATGTCCGCCTCACGATTGGCTCGGACTCACGGGGGGCTCTATCGGCCAGGGCCTGCCCGCAGCGGTTGGAGCGGCCGTTGCCTGCCCGGACCGCAAGGTTCTGAGCCTGGAGGCAGATGGCTCGGGCATGTACACGGTGCAGGCCCTTTGGACGATGGCTCGCGAGCAGCTCGACATCACTGTGGTCATCTTCGCCAACCGCAAGTACGCAATTCTGCAGGTGGAATTCATGCGCGTCGGTGCCCATAACCCCGGTCCGAAGGCCATGAGCATGCTCGATCTTTCGAATCCGGATCTGGATTGGGTACAGCTCGCCAGGGGCATGGGCATGGAGGCATCTCGCGCGACCAGCGTTGCCGAGTTCAACGCCCAGATCGAGAGCGCCCTGCGGCACCGCGGGCCGCACCTGATCGAAGCATGCATCTGAAGCGAAAACCCTGACCTACGGGGCAACCGTTTTGTTCTGCCCCTGTGCCCCGTTTGGCGCTCCGACGCGAAGTGCTTCGACCTGGATGGATTGATGAAGCGGAACGGGCGCAGCTCGTTCTATTTCGGCTTCGGCGTATGCCCAGCCGATGGGCTCTAGGCGACACAAATCTTGTTGAGCATTAAATCCACAAAAAACATTAATTTATATACAGTTTCACGAAACGAAGTGAGAAATTGATGGAATGTGCAGTTGCCATCGATGAGACCTTTCGCAACCTCCTCATGCTCGCCACCTGGCTGCCGAGTCTGGCGGCCGCGGCCTGCGTCTACATGCTGCTCATGCGGCGGCGCCGGGATACGTCCGACCTGCGTGGTTCCCTGTTTGCTCTGTTCGGAGCCTTCGTAACCCTTTTCGGTACTTGGGGCCTGCTCCTGACCCTCGGCGGGCGCCTGCTCTGCTAGCTGCTACCGAAGCGGAAACCCAAAGCCACTGCGGCCAGCGCCAGAGTCAGCGAGCCGACCATGTTTATGGCTGCGAGGCCTACGGCGCCTGTCATCAGCATCTCCAGGGTCTCGGCGCTGAGAATCGAGAAGGTGGTGAAGCCGCCCAGGCAGCCTGCCAGGAGGAATTGCCGGGTGCGCACACCCAAAGGGAGACGTCCTGAAGGCAGGGAGACAGCGTGCAGCCAACCCATGAGCAGCGCGCCCAGGATGTTGACGATGGCGGTTGCCAGCCAAGGGGTCTCTGCCAAAGCGACGGCGAGGCTCACCCGGCCCCAGCCACCGAGCGCGCTGCCCGCAGCGATCACGGCTGCAGCGACGGGATCGAAGGCCGTGCGCTCAACCAAGGCCACTCCCCCAAGTGATCGCACCGAGAAGGTAGCCACCAAAAGCAGCAGCCACGCAGCCGGCAATGGAAATGGCGACATAGCCAACGGCCGCCGGCCAGCGAGTCTCCCGAGCTAGGAACAGGGCCTGCAGCGCGAAGGTGGAGACCGTGGTGTAACTGCCGAGGAAGCCGAGGACGAAGAGGTACTCGATAGCCCCCGCTTCCCCGGCGGCACCGACCCAGAGCCCAATAGCGCCAGCGCCAGAAACGTTGACGCAGAGGATACCCCATGGAAAGCGTTCCAGCAGGCGTCCGGCGATCCACTCCGACAGCGCATAGCGCGCAGCGCCGCCGAGGGCGCTGCCGCAGAGTACAGCGATGGTCGTCAGCGTATCCATTCGGGTCAGCCGCCCGAGACTCGCGTCGACGCCCCGCTTACAGGCATCATCGACGCTCCAGAAGCAGCCAGCGGGAGCGGGCCATGGGCATGGATTTCACCGGTATCGACGACCTTGAGCGCGCGCGAGAGCACGCCTGGTCCATACCTCTGGAGGAGATCAACGTCACCCATTGGGATCTCTGGCAGCGAGGAATCGTAGCACCCTACTTCGAGCGCCTGCGCAATGAAGACCCGATTCACTTTCATCCCGACAGCCACAATGGCCCTTTCTGGTCCATCACCCGTCATGCGGACATCATGCACGTAGACACCCACCACCGGCAGTTCTCCTCCGAGGGCAGCATCGTGCTGCTGGACCAGCCCGAAGACTTCCAGCTCGAACAGTTCATTGCCATGGATCCGCCACGTCACGACGAGCAGCGCAACACGGTCGCGCCGGTGGTGGCTCCGCGCAACCTCGCAGCACTCGAGGGCACGCTCCGGGAGCGTGTCGTGAACATCCTCGAGTCTCTGCCCGAAGACGAAACCTTCAACTGGGTGGACGCCGTTTCCATCGAGTTGACGACTCAGATGCTCGCTACGCTCTTCGACTTTCCGTTCGAGGAGCGTCGGAAGCTGACGCGCTGGTCCGACGTCGCGACCGGAGGCCCGGAAACGGGCATCGTAAGCAGTCGCGAGCAGGCGCGAGAGGAGCTGCGGGAGTGCCTGGAGGTATTCACTGCCCTGCGCGATGAACGTGCACGGCGACCTCCGGCCCCTGATCTCGTGTCCATGCTGGCCCACGGTGAGTCGACCCGCAACATGCCGCCCATGGAATTCCTCGGCAATCTGATTCTGCTCATCGTCGGAGGCAATGACACCACCCGAAACTCCATCAGTGGTGGTGTGCTCGCATTGAACCGCTTCCCTGACGAATTCCGTAAGCTGCGCGAGGATCCACGGCGGGTGCGCAATCTCGTCCCGGAAATCATTCGCTGGCAGACCCCACTTGCCTACATGCGGCGTACCGCCGTCGAGGACGTGGAACTCGGAGGCAAGCGGATTCGCGCCGGCGACAAGGTGGCGATGTGGTACTACTCCGGTAATCGCGACGAACGCGTCTTCGAGGATCCGGAGACGCTGCGCATCGATCGCTCCAATGCACGTCATCACGTCGCGTTCGGCTATGGCATTCATCGCTGTATGGGCAATCGTCTCGCAGAAATGCAGCTGCGGGTGCTGTGGGAAGAAATGCTGCCCCGCTTCCAGCAGATCGAGGTGGTGGGCGAGCCCGCACGGATCCGTTCCAACTTCATCAACGGCTACGCCGAGCTGCCCGTGGTCGTAAAGCGCGCCTGAATACGTACACCGTCAGGAGCGCGACGGCGGCCAGGGAACAAGCACCGAAGTGCGTTCCAGGTAGGCACGATAGTCCGGGTCGTCTCCCCAGCGCTTGCGGGCACGTGCCTCGAGCATGGGGATTCCGCTGACGCGGGTGAGCAGGAAGATCACGAACAGCGGCGAAAGGATGGTCACCCACTGCCAGCCGACGAGTGCGGGCGCGGCAATCAGAAAGATCCCGACCCAGAGCGTGATCTCGCCGAAGTAGTTCGGATGCCGAGACCAGGCCCACAAGCCCTCCTGAATGAAGCGCCCTTCGTTCGCCGGGTCCCTGCGAAAAGCCCGCTTCTGCCGGTCGGCGACCACCTCGATGATGAATCCGGTGGCGAAGATCAGCACTCCGGCCAGCGCAACGGGCTCCAAGGGCCCTGGGGCGCCGGAGGTCATGGCGGCGAGCGCTGCCGAGAGGGTCAGGAATACCCAGAGCCCTTGCAGCGTCCAGGCCATTAGAAAACGCCAGAAATGAGGCTTGATCGCGTCGAAACGGCCATCGGAGCCATCCTGCTTGACCCGTATGAAAAGAAACGAACCCAGACGCAAGGCCCAGATTGCGATCAGTGCGAGCAGGATCATGGAGCGCGTGTCGCCGATGTCGGCCAGGGCGTAAGCCATGATCACGAGCGTCAGATAAGTCAGGCTGCCGGTGAGATCGTAGTAGTGTTCCGTCTGCGCGAACCAGGCGGGAATGAAGGCCAGCCACTGGATGACGAAAGCCACCACCGCACAGAGCACAAACAGAGGCCATCCCCCTACCGTGACACCTCCGCGACTGCCGGCCCAGGCGACGGCGGCGCCCACCAGCAGGGCCGCGATGATGGCCGCTAGGGCCTGCAGGTCAGACTTACGCATTGCGAGCACTCCAGACGAATGTTTCACGTTGGCAGCCGGACGGCGCTCGCCCCGCTCCCTGGATCAACTGAGGATGAATCCCTCGTAGTCTTTCTCTCGGACTTCGTCGCAGCGCGCGACATACTCTGGAAATCCGAGATAGGGCATGAATACCCGCGGCTTGCCTGGCACGTTGGCACCGAGGTACCAGGAATTGCAGTGGGTGAACAGCGTGTGCGCGGCCGTCTCTGCGACGTGATTCCCCCAGGCGGCTTCGGCTTCGGGACTTGTCTCGATGGTATCCAGACCCCGGCCGCGCAGATCACCGATACACGCGCCAATCCAATCCACATGCTGCTCGATGGAACAGAGCATGTTCGTGAGTACGGACGGGCTGCCGGGGCCGGTGATAGTGAACAGGTTGGGAAAGCCTGCCATCTGCAGGCCAAGGTAGCTGCGCGGGCCGTCTTGCCAGTGCTCGCGCAGCGGCACTCCGTCCCGACCGCGGATGTCGATGCGCGCGAGAGCACCGGTCATGGCATCGAAGCCGGTGGCGAAGACGATTGCATCGAGGGCGTAATCGCGCCCGCCGTGGCGGATACCTGCCGCCGTGATCCGCTCGATCGGTTCGCGCGCGATGTCCACCAGGGTGACATGGGGTGCATTGAAGGTCTCGAAGTAGCCGGTATCCGCACACAGCCGTTTGCAGCCCACCACGGATTCCGGGAGCAGTTTCGCAGCGACGTCCGGATCGCGGACGATGCTCCTGATCTTCTCGCGAATGAACGCCTGGGCCATCGCGTTTGCTTCCGGATTGACCAACAGGTCCCCGAAAGCCCGTAGAAACAGCAGTCCGCCGATTTGCCAGTGGTGCTCGAACTGGCGGCGTCTCTCTTCCGCTGTCGCTTCCAGAGCAGATCCCTCGCAGCGCGGATGGCGCGCCCCGAACGCACTCTGCATGGATGCATTGCGGGCGCGGAAGTCGGCGTAGTTCGCCTTGATGCTGGCCTCGAGTTCGGAGTCCATGGGCTCGTTGCGCGCCGGGACGGAGAAGT
>SLQW01000142.1 GCA_007131295.1 Pseudomonadales bacterium
GAGCCCTGGATGAGGCAATGCTCCTGCAGATGCTAGTATCAGCACCCTGGCTGTATGCCACTGCCCCCCGAAGTTGCACCACACCCACAATCGACCGGTAGGCCGTACTATGCGACTCGATTTCGCCGCGATGTCCCTTGCATGGCTAACCCTCGGCTCGAGCCTGGCGCTGTATGGCCATGCCGAGCAAAGCCCGGATCCGGCCGAGATCATCGACCGGATGGAGTCGGTCATGCGAGGCGACTCGCAGTACGCCGAGATGACGATGAGAATCGTCCGCCCGCGCTACGAGCGGGAGGTATCGCTGCGCTCCTGGCTCCTGGGGCGCGACCACTCACTGATTCTCATCACCGCGCCGCCCCGAGACGAAGGTACGGCCTTCCTCATGCGTGAAAGCAGTATCTGGAACTACGATCCACGCATCGAGCGCACCACGAGGCTGCCGTCGTCGATGATGTCCCAATCATGGATGGGATCGGACTTTACCAATGACGACCTGGTGCGCGACTCGAACCTCGTGACCGACTACGAACACGAACTGCTGCGTATCGAGGAATACGACGGTGTCGATGCCTACGTCATCGAAATGATTCCCAAGCCGGATACGCCGATTGTCTGGGGGAAGGTCAAGCTATGGATTGCCGTGGACGAGTACACGCAGCTGCGCATCGAGAACTACGACCAGCGCGATCGCCTTGTGAATACGATGGAGCTGGACCAGATCGAAGCGTTCGGAGAACGCAGGGTTCCGACCCGCATTTCCGTGATTCCGGCCGATACGGACGATGAGCGAACGGTTCTGACCTACCAGCACATCGAGTTCGACATCGATCTCGACGAAGGCTTCTTTTCCCGGGCCAATATGCAGCGGCTTCGCTGATCTCCGACACAGGGATGGGCGCAGCAGGAGCGTGGATCGGTCACATGATGACTTTCCTGAAACTGGCCTGGCGTAACATCTGGCGGAACAAGCGGCGCACGATGATTACCATTTCCGCCATCGTGTTCGCGGTGCTGGCGGCCATCGTCATGCAGTCCATGAACCGCGGCAGCTATGAGGTCATGATCGACCGCATGGTGAGTTTTTCCACCGGTTACCTGCAGGTGCAGGACTACCGTTATGACAGCGAAGCCTCGCTGGACAATGCCTTTCACTATGACGATGCGCTGAGGGAGAAAGTGCTCGGCGCCGACCCGCGCATCACGATCGTCGTGCCTCGCCTGGAAACCTTCATGCTTGCCGCCAACGATGTGTCCACACGCGGGGCGATCGTGTTCGGCGTGAAGCCGGAGAAAGAGCAGGACTTCAACCAGATTGGCAATTACCTGGCAGAAGGGCGCTTCGTCGAGGCCAATGAACAGGCCGTCGTGATGGGCAAGGGCCTGGCGGATCGGCTGCAGCTGGGCGTGGGGGATACCCTGGCGCTCATCGGCCAGGGCAGATTCGGCATGTCGGCAAGCGGCCTGTTCGAAATCACGGGGCTGATCGAACACCCCATCCACGACATGAACAACTCGGCCGTCTTCCTGCCGCTGGGAACCGCCCAGGAACTGCTGTCTGCCGAAGGTCACATCACCGGCCTGTTGATTTCGGTGCAGCAGGCGCGCCAGACGGATGCCGTTGCACGGTCCCTGCGCAGCACGCTGGAAGACAGTGAGTTGGTGGTGTTCACCTGGCCGGAGCTCATGCCCGAACTGCTGGAGTTGATGGAAATGGATCTGGCCGTTCCCAGGCTGCTGACAGTGGTCCTGTACGTCGTCATTGGGCTGGGATTTTTCGGTACCGTGCTGACCATGACCATGGAACGGCTGCGGGAGTTCGGCGTGTTGCTGTCCGTGGGTATGAAGCGCGGCAGCCTGTCCCTGGTGCTGCTCATCGAGACGCTGATCATCAGTGTCATGGCGGTGACCTCCGGCATCGTCCTGTCCTGGGTGCTGCTCAAGCTTGTTGACCCGATCACGCTGTCCGGGGATGCCGCCCAGGCGGTCATCGACATGGGCTTCGATCCGATCATTCCGATGTCTTTTGCCCCGGATCAGTTTTTCATTCAGGGGCTGTATGTCTTCTTGATCGCGCTCCTGGTTTTTCTGTTTCCGCTGATCAAGGTTCTGAGGCTGAATATTCTCGAGGCGGCCCGCTCATAGGAGACAGGACGCGATGAGAACGCTGCTCACACTCTCCTGGAGGAATATCTGGAGGCACCCGGCACGAAGCGGTGTCCTGCTGGCTGCCATCATTGCCGGCTTGTGGGCGGGCGTGGTCACCGTTGGCCTGGTCAATGGGCTGATGCAACAACGCATCGACTATCTGATCGAAGGCGAGATCACCCACGCCCAAATCCATCATCCCGAATTTCTGGCCGAAGGTTATTCGTGGCTTTACATTCCCGACCATGCCGCGATTGTCGACTGGCTGGAGAACGACCAGAGAGTGGTTTCGTTCACCTCCAGAACCATCACCGACGGCATGCTTCAGTCACCGGTCAAGACGGCCGGCGTTCGCGTCCGTGGCATCGACCTGCCCTCGGAAACGCGGACCACGAATTTCCACGAGAACCTGGTGGCAGGGGCGTACCTGGGCTCGGACGTGCGCAATGCGGTCGTCATCGGAGAGCGGCTTGCCAGCGAGCACAACATGGAGCTGGGCAATCGTATCGTGCTCACTTTCGAGGATGTCGATAACGAACTGACCTCAGCTGCGTTCAATATCGTCGGCCTGTTCAGATCGGCGTCGGTGGATTACGACGAGCGCAACGTGTTCGTCCGCGCTGATGAACTCAATGCCCTGCTTAGCGAAGCCCCCGTCCACCACGAGATCGGCATCATGCTCACCGATGAGACGCTGGCTGGAGAGGTGGCGGATGCACTCAACACAGCGTTCCCTGACATACGCGCTCAGACTTGGCGGCAGCTCTCACCCGAGCTGAGCATGATCGTGGAATTGGGCGGCGTGATGGTGGTGCTGATCACCCTGATCATCATGCTGGCGCTGGCCTTCGGCATTCTCAACACCATGCTGATGGCGCTATTCGAGCGGATGCGGGAAATCGGCATGCTGTTGTCTATTGGCATGAGCCGTCGCCGGGTGTTCGGCATGATCATGCTGGAGGCCAGCATGTTGACCATGGCCGGCGCCGCAGCGGGCATGGCACTGGCCACGCTGAGCATCAACTATTTCAGCGCCAGGGGGCTCAATCTGGAGATGTTCGCCGAGGGCGCTGCCCAGCTCGGCTGGGACCATGTGATCTATCCGGCACTGTCAGCACTTGAATACATCACCATACTCGCCGTTGTGGTGATCATCACGATGCTGGCGTCGCTGTATCCGGCCTTCAAGGGGATCCGCATCAATCCTTTGGATGCCGCGAGAGACGCATGACGACACAGTTCCGTACCACGAAAGCCGTACCGAGAGCGTCGACATGACCATCGTACGAACGGAAAAGCTCAGCAAGGTCTACAACGCCGATACCGTACCGGTGCACGCGCTGAACAATGTTTGCATCGAAATCGACGAGGGTGAATTCACTGCCCTGCGTGGCCCCTCTGGTTCCGGCAAGACCACGCTGCTGAACATGATTGGCGGGCTGGACAAGCCGACCGAGGGCAAGGTGTTCATCAACGGGGAGGAAATCTCGAAGATGAAGGACAGCCAGCGCATCGACTTTCGCCTGCGGAACATCGGCTTCGTCTTTCAGCACTACAACCTGATCCCGGTGTTCACTGCCGCCGAGAATGTCGCCTTCATCATGATGCTGCAGGGGCGCGATAAGCGGGAGATTCAGGAGCGCACCAACAAGCTGCTGGATCAGGTCGGGTTGGGCGATCGCAAGGACGCAAGGCCAGCCCAATTGTCGGGCGGCCAGCAGCAACGGGTCGCGGTGGCCCGGGCGCTGGCGTCCGAACCGCGGTTCATCCTGGCCGATGAGCCGACCGCGAACCTTGATACCAAGGCCGCCATGAACCTGCTCGATATCATGGAAAAGATGAATCGGGAGCAGAGCATCACGTTCGTGTTTTCCACCCACGACCAGCGGGTGATCGATCGTGCGCGCCGGGTGATCACCATGGTGGACGGAGCCATAGACCAGGATGAAATCCAGGATCCCGACAACACCCAGGCGGGATGAAGCTCCGATGCAGTGTCGCCTGACAATTGTCCTGACGCTGATCATGTGCGTCGGCCTCACGCCGACAGTCCACGCTGCTGATGACTTGCGAATCGGCGGATACGTTCAGGCAGGCCTGGTGCAGATCTTTTCTGCCGACTTGCCCGAGCCCATCGGCAGCCAGAACTTCATGGAATATCGACTGCAGAACCGCCTGAATGTCCGCTGGGATGCCTCGCCCAATCTGACCTTCAACTGGCAAATGAGAACGCGGCTGTTCGCCGGCGATCCGGTGCGAGAGTTCCCACAATACGCCGAGGTTATCGACACTGACGACGGCATCGTCGACTTGTCCTGGATGGCAATCCAGCGCGATAGCTGGCTGCTGCACCACGTGCCCGATCGTCTCTATGCGGAGTGGCAGGCCGACGACTGGGATATCCGTGTGGGTCGCCAGCGCGTCAACTGGGGCGTGAACATGATCACCAACCCCAATGACATCTTCAATATCTACTCCCTCTACGACTTCGACTACCCGGAGCGGCCGGGCTCCGATGCCATCCGGATTCAGCGGCATCTGGATTTCACCTCCCGCATCGAGTTGGCAGTGAGCCCGGGCAGGCGGAGCAGGGACAGTGTCGCCGCACTCCTGTATGCGTTCGACTTCAATGGCTACGACATGCAGGTCATCGCTGGCTACTATCGGGAAGGATTCACTGCGGGCGCAGGTTGGGCAGGCAACCTTCGTGGCGCCGGAATCAAGGGCGAGATCATGTATTACGCCGACATCGATTCTGGCGAAGAGGGCAGGGACACGAACTTCATCGCCGCACTCTCGGTCGATTACATGTTCGAAAACAGCCTGTTTGTCGTTGCCGAGGTGCTCTACAACCGCGCCGGTGGCCGCGAGGACTTCACGCTGCTTGCCGAGCAGCTGAGACCGGATAACCCTTCTTTCTCCACCTACCAGGCCACCACGCAATTCACCTACCCGATTCACCCCTTGCTCGATGGTTCATTGGCCGCCATCTGGTATCCCGACGAAAGCGCGCTCTTCCTGAGCCCATCACTGACCTGGTCGGTAACCCAGGATCTCGATTTCAGGATCCTGGGACAGTTCTTCGCTGGCGGCAGCGGCTCCGTATTCGCTGATGCGGGAACCCTGGTTACGGCATCGTTGACCTACAACTTCTAGCCGCTCCCCACTTCTCCCGCAGCAGCGCAGGCGCCGCTTCACGCGGGTAGATCACATCGCGCCCCTTGGAGCTGACGCGACAGGGTGTATCCGCGAGGCTCACCTCCGCATCGGCGAGATGCGTTTCGTCCCAGCCGTCCCTGGCGAGGATGTAGGAGAGATCAAACGCGAAGCTGACCAACATCCCCACGACGGAACGATCGCGTGTCGGCGCCACCTGCACAGGCGACATGGCCTGGATTTCCTGCTCAATGACACGCGCAGGTATCCCCAGACGGATCAATCGCTCCTCCACGAGTCGTGACAGGCTCGCCGGCAGGTTCTTGAGGTCACGCGCCGGCGTCAGGATCGGCAGCAGAGATTCGGAACTGATCAGGAGAAGCAGCGGCTTGCGGTCGATGACGATGCGGTTGACGTACCAGTCGCCAAGCGCCGTATCCGATTCACCGTCGACGTGGGGCTTCGGGAGCCGGTTCAGCACTTTCTTCGTTGCTCTCAGAATGACCACAGGCGTATCACGCTCCCAACCGACGATCAGGCGCTGCAACCCGGCGTTGCCGCTTCAGACCCTATGCTAACCTTCAGAAGATGAAGATGCCGGGCGGGCACAGAGCCATAGTGGAGCGCGAGAAACGCGTCGGCTATTGCTGAGGACGTCAGAGTCCGCCCCTCATGCCGGCTCCTCTCGAAACAGCGCGTCGATCCGCGCAATGAGGTCCTCCGCGAGCGGACCCGCGGCCTCGGCGGCGAGGCACTCGCGCAGTTCCGTGCGGTTCTTGACGCCGAGGATGACCGTATCGACACCCTCCATCGACAGGGCATAGCGGTGGGCGAGCACCGCGGCAGGTGTGCCCAGCTCCGCTGCCAGTTCCCGGAACGGTGCCGCGCGCAGATAGTCGCGCCAGTCGTCGCTGTCCTCGGGCATCTCGCGATCGAAGGCATCGGTCAGCGCCCCGGCCTGTACCGCACGGATGCCCATCACGCCGATGCCCTGCTCGCGGGCCGTTGCGATGATCTCCCGAGGCCGGGCGGGTGCATCGAAGCGCCGCATGTCGCCCGCCGAGTCGAGGCAGTTGGCGATGCACTGGACCACCGCCGGTGCCGGCGTTGCCCGTAGGGCCTCGATGATCTGCGCGGGCACGCCGACGCCGGTGATGCCCCAGGCGCCGATCAGACCCTCGGTCTGCAGGGCCTCGAAGGTCGGCACCACCTCATCGCGATAGACGGACCAGGGCGTGGCGAAGTGCTGCTGTACGTCCGCCGAGCGGGCGAAGACATAGCCGTCCGGGCAGATGTTCGAATGCAGCAGGAGCAGATCGACGCGCTCGAGTTGCAGCGCCTCGAGGCTGCGCGCGAGGTGCGCCCGGATGCGCACCCCCGCGGTGCCCGGCGCCGGCGTCCCCACCTGACACTTGGTGGTCACGCGGACGCCATCAGGCAGGCGCCCGGCGAAGGCTTCACCCACGACGCGTTCGGCCTCGCCACGTCCGTACAGGGGTGCGAGGTCCAGCAGCGTAATCCCCGCGTCGACAGCCTCGCGGACCGTTGCCACGGCCTCTGCGCGATCCGTGGCACCCCAAACCTGGCCGAGGCCCCCGCCGCCGAGCGTCAATCGGCTGACCGGCCACAGCGCACCGAGTTCGGTGGTCTTCATTGCCTCTTTCCTCATCGGACCGTGGGGAGAACACCTGGACGGAGCGATCGCGAGGCGATCGTGGACACCTACCCGGAAGCCTCCTCGAGAGATTCAGCGATCACCTCCGGGTGCCCGCGGAAGGTTAACTCGATCAGCATCCTCGCTGAACCAGAGGGTTTGCGTCGCCCCTCTCGGCTCAAGCCATCCTCTGCAACTGGGTGACATCCCTGATCTCAGCCAAGTCATCCTGCTCGGCTTGTTGAGCCTTATGGAGATCCCACCTGATTTGCAGGTTCAGCCAGAAGTCGGGTGAGACGCCAAAAAATCGAGCCAAACGAAGTGACGTGCTGGGTGTAATGCCACGTTTCTGATTGACCAGCTCATTGACCCGCTGATAAGGGACATGAATAGCATCCGCCAATTGACGCTGTGTAATGTGCATCGGACGCAGAAACTCCTCTACCAGCATTTCGCCGGGATGAGTTGGCTGTCTATGTGTGGGAATACGGACCATGGTGTACCTCTAGTGATAGTCAGTCAGCTCAACCTCGTCGGGCCCAGCATCAGTCCATTTGAAGCAGATCCTGAACTGCTCGGTCACGCGAATGCTGTGCTGTCCCCTTCGGTCACCAGACAAAGCCTCCAGGCGATTACCCGGAGGGACTTTGAGCTCATCTCGGCGAACAACAGAATCCAGCAGTTCGAGCTTTCTTGACGCGATTCGCCATAAGGACTGTGGACATGTCTTTCGGGCGGCCTTGGAGGCAACGCCATTGAAGATGTCTTCCGTACCCTTGTCCTGGAATCGGATGATCATGGTATCACGGTAGCACGGTCGTCATGCTACATCGATTCGTCGATGCCGCCCGCCAGCTCCCGCGTCAGCACCGAAGCCGAGACCGCCCTGCATCCGCTCGCATTCTGCCCGGCCCACAGAGGCGAGAAGTCGCCGCTGCCCTGGCTCTCGGCCTTAGCTCGCAAGGGCGCGACGGCCGCCGCCGCCAGCGGAAAGGCCGGCGCGTCGGAATGCATAGGGCCGATCTCGCGCATCACGCGATTCACGATGCCGCGGGCGGGCCGCCCGGTGAACACGTTGGTCAGCGCCGTGACGCGGGCCGCGTCGTTCTTCAGGGCCTCGCGATGCACGGCACTCGTGGTGGCTTCCTCGCACAAGAGATAAGCGGTCCCGATCTGCACGCCGGCAGCGCCGAGCGCCATGGCCGCCGCGACGCCCTTCGCGTCCGCGATGCCGCCGGCGGCGATCACCGGGACGTTCACCGCCCGCACGATCTGCGGCAGCAGTGCAAACGTGCCGACCTGCGCATTGAGGTCGTCCGACAGAAAGTGACCGCGATGCCCGCCCGCTTCGAGCCCCTGGGCGATGATCGCATCGACGCCATGCTGCTGAAGCCAGAGCGCTTCATCGACCGTCGTGGCCGAAGACAGGATCTTCGCGCCGAAGCGGCGCACCCGCTCCAGCAGTTCGGGCTCGGGCAGGCCGAAATGAAAACTCACGACCGCCGGTTCGAACTCCGCAAGTACTTCGGCAGCCTCGGCGTTGAATGGCATGCGGCCCGGCCCTGCGGGAATGGTGTTCGGATCGATCCCGAACTCCGCGTAGTAGGGCGACAGCGC
>SLQW01000175.1 GCA_007131295.1 Pseudomonadales bacterium
GGCGGTCGTCCCGTCGTCACATCGCCCTGGCTGCTCGTCTACGAAGACTATCGTCCCGAGGCGGAAGGCCTCCGCGAAGCGCTGTGCACGCTGGGCAGCGGCTACTTCGCCACCCGCGGCGCCAGTCCCGAAAGCTCCGCGGACAGCGTGCACTATCCGGGTACTTATCTTGCCGGCGGCTACAACCGAACGGTCAGCCGGGTCGGCGACCGCGACGTCGAGAACGAGGACCTGGTCAACATGCCGAACTGGTTGCCGTTGACCTTCCGCATCGATGACGGCGACTGGTTCTCGATCGATGCCGTCGAGCTCTTGTCCTTCCGCCAGGAACTCGATCTGCGCGCTGGCGTACTGCACCGGAAATTGCGTTTCTGCGACGACGCCGGGCGCATCACCTGTTGGAACGAGCGCCGCATCGTCAGCATGGCCCGCCCCAACCTCGGCGCGCTCTGCGTCGAACTGGTCGCCGAGAACTGGTCCGGCGACGTGACTGCGCGCACCGGTCTGGACGGCGGGGTCATCAACGACAACGTGGAGCGGTACCGGGACCTGGAGAGCCGGCATCTCGAGACGCTGGAAGTCCGGGAAGCGGGCAGGAAGTGCATGCTGCTGCGCACGCGCACACGACAGTCCAGGCTCAGCGTCGCCCAGGCGGCCCGGACGCAGATCTTCGTTGATGACGAAGAGCTGGAAAGAGAGCGGCGGACGCAGATCGAGTCCGACCGGATCATGCAGGACATCCCCGTGGCCCTCGAGCAAGGGCAACGGCTCCGCGTCGAGAAAATCGTCGCCATGCATTCCTCGCGGGACTCGGCGATTTCCGAACCCGGCCAGGAGGCGCTCCGCACCCTCGAGTACACGGAGAGATTCGACGCGCAACTCGCAGCTCACGAGATGGCCTGGAAGCACCTCTGGGAAGACTGCGACATCATGCTCGAGGATCCGGGCCCGCCCGACACCGAGCTCAAGCTGCGCTTTCACGTGTTCCATCTGCTGCAGACGGCTTGCGTCCACAGCGTGGATCTCGACATCGGCATCCCCGCCCGTGGCTGGCACGGAGAGGCCTATCGCGGACACATCTTCTGGGATGAGCTGTTCATCTTTCCGTTCCTGAATCTTCGCATTCCGATGCTCACCCGCGCGCTGCTGCGCTATCGCCACCGGCGCCTCGGCGAGGCGCGCAGAGCCGCGGCCGACGCCGGCTTCCGCGGCGCGATGTATCCCTGGCAGAGCGGCAGCGACGGGCGCGAGGAAACCCAGCGCATGCATCTCAACCCCGAGTCGGGCCGCTGGCTGCCGGACAACAGTCATCGCCAGCGCCACATCAACTCGGCAATCGCCTACAACATATGGCAGTACCACGAGGCCACGGACGATCAGGAATTCCTGCAATTCTACGGCGCGGAAATGCTGCTCGAGATCGCGCGGTTCTGGGCCAGTGCCGTGACCTACAACGCCGAGATCGACCGCTTCGAGATCAAGGGGGTCATGGGCCCTGACGAGTACCACACGGCCTATCCCGATGCCGATCCGGAAAAGGGGGGCGGCCTCGACAACAATGCCTACACCAACGTCATGGCGGCCTGGGTTCTGGCCCGGGCGGTCGAAGTGCTCGGGCTGCTGCCGCAGCAGCGCAAGCTGCAGCTGCGCGAGCGGCTGGCACTCACTGATGAGGAGATCGGTGAGTGGCACGAAATCAGCCGCAAGCTGCGGATACCGATGACGCCACAAGGCATCATCAATCAGTTCGACGGCTACGAACACCTCGAGGAGCTCGACTGGGAAGCCTACCGGGAGAAGTACGGTGACATTCACCGCCTCGACCGTATTCTCGAGGCGGAAGGGGACTCACCCAACCGCTACAAGGCGTCGAAGCAAGCGGACGTCCTGATGCTGTTCTACCTTTTTTCCGCCGAGGAACTCGGACTGCTGTTCGAGCAGCTCGGTTACCCGTTCGACCCTGCGATGATTCCGCGCAACGTCGAGTACTATCTGGCGCGCACGTCCCACGGTTCTACCCTGAGCCAGGTGACGCATTCCTGGGTCATGGCGCGGTCGGACCGCTGCCACTCCTGGACCCTCTTCCAGCGCGCGCTCGACAGCGACATCGCCGACATCCAGGGCGGGACGACCCGGGAGGGGATCCACGTCGGCGCCATGGCCGGCACCGTCGACGTCGTCCAGCGCTGCTATCTCGGCATCGAACTGCGCGCCGGCGTGCTCCACTTCGATCCCGCGCTGCCCGACGATCTGCATCGGGTGCGGATCCGCATTCACTACCGCCTGCATACGCTCGAGGTGATGGCGAATCACGACTGTCTGCGCATCCGGAGTACGCCCTGTCCCGCTGCGCGCATCAAGGTCGCCTATCGCGGCCAGCACCGGGTACTGGCCCCGGGCGAGGACTGCGACTTCGCGCTGCTGAAGCCCGCCGAGCGGGATCGCAACGAGAACCGACGCGGCGGGCACCGGCAGCTGACAGAGGAGGCAGGGGGATGAGCGAGGGCATTGTCAGGATCAGGCCCTTCACGGATCTCGGGCGCGCAGACGGTGCGGTGGTGGGCGGCAAGAACTCGTCTCTCGGCGAGATGATCCAGGGTCTGAAACAGGCCGGGATACGGGTCCCGGACGGGTTCGCCACCACTGCCGACGCGTACCGCGAGTTCCTCGAACACAACGAACTCGAGGAAGCCCTCGCCGAGAAACTCGCCGCCCTCGAGCCCGAACACGGCAATCTCGCCGAAATCGGCAAGGCGATCCGCGGCATGATCCTCGAGGCAGAACTCCAGCAGGCCCTCACGGAGGACATCCGTTCCGCCTACGCCAAACTGCCGCGCGCGGGCCGCGGTGAGCCGAGCGTCGCGGTCCGCAGCAGCGCCACCGCGGAGGATCTGCCCGACGCGAGCTTCGCCGGGCAACTCGAGAGCTTCCTCAACGTTCGTGGTGAAGCGTCCCTGCTCGACGCGGTGAAGCGCTGTTTCGCTTCCCTGTTCACGGACCGGGCGATCGTCTACCGGGAGAACAACGGCTTCGACCACATGGAGGTGGCGCTCTCGGTCGGCGTGCAGAAGATGGTCCGATCTGACAAGGCCGGTTCCGGGGTGATGTTCTCGATCGACACGGAGACCGGGTTTCCCCGCAGCGTCGTCATCGATGCCGCATGGGGGCTCGGTGAAACAGTGGTCCAGGGCATGGTGGAGCCGGACCGCTACATGGTCTTCAAGCCCCTGCTGGCGAATCCGTCGCTGACCCCTGTTGTCGAGAAGGCTCTCGGTGCCAAGTCACAGAAGTTGGTGTATGCACGGAAAGGCGGCGCTGTAGGCGACGCCACCTCGAAGCTGCGGAAGACGCCGCGCAAGGAGCGTGACGCCTACGTCCTCGACGACGGGGAGATTCTGAAGCTCGCACGCTGGGCCTGTGCGATCGAGGATCACTACGGCCAGCCGATGGACATGGAGTGGGCCAAGGATGGCGTCGACGGCAAGCTCTACATCGTCCAGGCACGGCCGGAAACGGTTCACTCCCGGCGCGAGCATGGCCAGTTTCGCAGCTATCGGCTGAAATCGACCGGCACGCGGCTGGCAACCGGTCTGGCTATCGGGGGTGCGATCGCGACCGGACCGGTCTGCCGGCTCGGCAGTGCGGCGGAGATCGACCGGTTCGTATCCGGCGGGGTGCTGGTGACGGCGAACACCGGGCCTGACTGGGTGCCGATCATGAAGCGCGCAGCCGCCATCGTGACCGAGCATGGCGGGCGTACGAGTCACGCCGCGATCGTCAGTCGCGAGCTCGGCCTGCCCGCGATCGTGGGTGCGGCCGGCGCGAGCGAACTCGAGGACGGCGCGGAAGTCACCATCTCCTGCGCCGAAGGGGCCGAGGGGCACGTCTACCAGGGAAAGATCGACTACGACGTGCAGGAGACGGATCTCTGCGAGATTCCCGAGACCCGGACCAAGGTGATGCTCAACATCGCGAATCCCGAGGCGGCGCTGCAGTGGTGGCAGCTGCCGGCGGACGGCGTCGGCCTCGCCCGGATGGAGTTCATCATCGGCAACGCTATCAAGATCCATCCGATGGCACTGGTCGATCCGGAAGCGGTCGGCGACCGAAAGGCCCGGCGGCAGATCGCGGAGCTCACCCGCGGCTACGAAGACCCGACGGAGTACTTCGTCGACACGCTGGCTCGGGGCATGGCCCGGATCGCCTCCGCGTTCCATCCCGCCCCCGCAATCGTGCGGATGAGCGACTTCAAGACCAACGAATACGCTGAACTGATCGGCGGAGCCGCCTTCGAACCGAAGGAGGAGAACCCCATGCTCGGCTGGCGCGGCGCGAGCCGCTACTACAGCGAGGGCTACCGGGACGGCTTCGCGCTCGAGTGCCGCGCGGTGAAGAAGGCGCGGGAAGAGATCGGCCTTTCCAACATCGTCGTCATGATTCCCTTCTGCCGCACCATCGACGAAGCGGACCGGGTCCTGGAGGTGCTCGCCGCGAACGGACTGGTGCGGGGCAAGGACGGTCTCGAGGTATACGTGATGGCCGAGATCCCTGCGAACGTTCTGCTGGCGGCGGAGTTCGCGGAACGTTTCGACGGCTTCTCCATCGGTTCGAACGACCTCACCCAGCTCGTCCTCGGAGCGGATCGCGACAGCGAGATGCTGAGCACGGTCTTCGATGAGCGCGACCCGGCGGTCAAGAAGGCGATCGCCCAGCTGCTCGAGGAGGCCCACCGCAGCCGCACCCACACCGGACTGTGTGGTCAGGCGCCGAGCGATCATCCGGAATTCGCGCGTTTTCTCTTGGCGTACGGTATCGACTCCATTTCCGTGACACCGGACAGTTACGTCGCAGTGAAGCAGGTGGTCGTGGCGGTCGAGGCAGAGCAGACGGCTTGAGTCACCCCCAATTTCCCCCATGCCTGCGCACCGTGAAAAAGTCGCGCGGCTACTGCGGGTCGCCAGGCCACGGTTCCAGGAATGCACGGGTCCGCGGCAACGCCTCCGGGTGATGCTCAGCCAGCCAGGCCACGATGTGCTCGCGCAGGGCGCAACGCAGGTTCCACGCCGAGCCGGAATCCTGTGCCGAGACGAGCAACCGCACCTGCACCACCGTGGGTGTCGCATCCACGACCTGAACGCCACAGACCTCACCATCCCAGTCCGGGTGCTCCGAGACCAGCCTATGGGTCTCTTTCCTGATCTCGCCGACCGAAACCCGGTAATCGAGGAAGAGCATGACGGACCCGAGGATACGGGCTTCTGTGCGAGTCCAGTTCTGGAAGGGCTGATCCAGGAAGTAGCCGATCGGCACGATCAGACGACGCAGATCCCAGATCCGGATCACCACATAGGTCAGCGTGATTTCTTCCACCCGCCCCCACTCGCCCTCGACGATCAACACGTCGTCCAGGCGAATGGGTTGCGTGAACGCAATGATGAAGCCGGCGATCAGGTTGGACAGCGTCCGCTGGGCCGCGAGGCCGAGGATGATCCCGGCGATGCCAGCCGAAGCGAGCATCCCGGTACCGAGCAAACGCATCGGTTCGAAATTCATCAGTACGGCCACCGCGGCCAGAAACAGCACTGCGATGACGATGATTTGGCGTACGACACGGAGCTGTGTCTGCATCGTCCGCGCCCGAAGATTGTCGGCCTGCTCGATGCCGAGGTTGGCCACGATCACCTCCTCGGCAACCGCGAGGACGCCGATGATCAGCCACGCGACGACCAGGATCTGGATGACCCAGACGCCCCTGCGGCCTACCGCAAGCCAGTCTTCAGGCAGCGCAAACGGCAGGACCAGCTGCATCAGGACCAATGACAGCGCCCAACCCAGCGGTGTCGCCACATGCCTTGCCAGAGAATGCACCCATGGGATGCGGCTGCGCGGGATCGACCATTGCACCAGCCATTGGATGATCCAGCGCAAAACGTATCCGCCGAACAAGGCGGCCATGATCAGCAGGCCCGAACGTGCCCACATTGGCCAGTCACCAAGGATTTCCACCAGCATGCCCGCTTCCCGCGATGGACGTTGCGGACAGAGTATCCCCTGCTTCGACCGCCCGTCTTCAGGGCTTGCCGCCGATCTTCCCTGACCCTGAACGTGATCCATCACAACGGGGGATGGAACGTGGCGCAGTCGGGCCGGTCGGGCTTGCGAGCAGCGTCAGCTGATCAGCGGCCACCCTGGGCCATGTAGGGATCGATAATGCGACCCATGTCCTCACCCAGCTCTCGGACGGCGCGGGGCGAGACGTCCCGCACGGCAAATACGCGCAAGCCCATGATCTGCGCCTGCAGCAGCCGCGCCAGCCGGCGCGGCTGCACATCGGGTCGCAGTTCACCACGGGCCTTCGCTTCGCTCAGCCTTGCGGTGAGCAGGGACTCCACCTCGGCCAGAACCTGATTGGCCTGCTCGCGGATGGCGGGTTCCTCGTCGCCGAGCTCGAGGACCGTCTTCACCAACATGCATCCAGGCGTCGGCCACGCTGCTTCGCTGCCACCCGCCCCGGCGCAGGCGCGGGCCACCTCGCGCAGATAATGACGGATACCTTCAACAGGACTCTCGACCGCTTCGGTAGCGCGGACGAAATCCTCACTGATGGCCCGCGAGTAGCGTTCCAGAGCCTTGCCGAACAATCCGGCCTTGCTCCCGAAGGCGGCGTAGATGCTGCCAGGACGCATGTCCAGCACCTGCTCGACGTCCTTCAGGGACGTAGCGTGGTAGCCCCGGGACCAGAACAGACGAACTGCCCGCTCAACGGAGACGTCACGATCGTGGATGGCACTTCTTGGCATGGCCATAATCCTATCTTGAGTATTCGCTCAATTCCATATTGAGGGATTGCTCAAATTATATTTGATTGAATGCTCAAAAATAGCTAGGGTCGTCACCCCAAAAATCAAGAGGGGGGTCGACCAATGTCCACATTCGATCTGCATGATCCCGCTACCGCGCCCGAGGCCAGCCGGTCCATGCTGGAGGAGTCCGAGCGGACCTTCGGCATGATTCCCAATCTCCACCGCATCATGGCCGAGTCACCCGAGCTGCTCGATGCCTACAAGCATCTTCACGAATTGTTCCTGAACACCAGCTTGACCGCGACGGAGCAGAACGTGGTCTGGCTCACCATCAACATCGAGCACCGCTGTCACTACTGCATTCCTGCTCACACCGCCATCGCCCATGGCATGAACGTCGACCAGGAGATCATCGTCGCCTTGCGCGAGGAACGCAGCCTCGGCGATCCACGGCTCGATGCGCTGCGCACATTCACCCTCGAGGTCGTCCGCAGCCGCGGCAATGTCGCGCCGGAAAGCATCGAGACGTTTCTGGCGTCGGGTTTCTCCCGCCGGAACGTTCTCGAAGTCCTGCTGGGCGTCGCCCAGAAGGTCATGAGCAACTATCTCAATCAGATCGCCGAGACACCTGTCGACGCAGCATTCGAAAAGTTCATCTGGAAGCCCGGGCAGGCAGCCTGAAGGTCGCCTTAATGCTAAGCCCAAGGGGAGTCACACGCCATGAACGCCGAAGTCGCTACGAATTTTCGCCCCTTCACCAGCCTCACCGAACAGATCGCCGACCACCTGACACGAAGTATCGTCACCGGCGCATTGAAGCCCTGTGAAAGGGTCCAGGAACAGCAAGTGGCACGGGCCCTAGGCGTCAGTCGCGGCTCCGTGCGCGAAGCCCTGCTCATCCTCGAAAGGAGGCACTTGGTCGAGATCGTTCCACGCCGCGGCGCCGTCGTCAGCAGCCTGGGCCGAAGGCAGCTCGACGACCTGTTCGATCTGCTGGAGGCGCTCTACACCATGATCGGCCAGAAGATGGCGTTGCTATGGGACGAGGATGACAGCACCCGCTTCGAGACCGCGCTCAACGACATCAAGCTGGCAGCGGATGCCCGCGATGTGGACGCCTATGCGGCTGCCTGCGAACGTTTCCTCGCGGAAGCCATGGCGCTGATGCGTAACCGCTATCTCGATGGAGTGATGGACTCGCTGCTGCCCCTGGCAAGGAGAGCGCTGCATCGACTCGTAAAGCTGGACCCGGAGCTGCTGCTGAATGGTGAGCGCTCATGGCAGATCTGGCAGGAGGCCATGGCGGCACAGGATCCGCAGGCCGTGGCCACGGCGGTGCAGCGATGCTTGAGCCGCCATCGCGCGACGCTGACACGCTCCCTGCAGGTCTGAAGGCCGCGATCGGCCGCAGCAGCGTAGCGGATCGAACATGACAAACTGCGGTGTCAGGCAGACCGCGGCTTTCTGTCCCGGCCGAAGAAGCCCGGCGCACCCTGCCTGCGCTGCCACCAGCGGCTCGCTAGCAGCAGGAGCAGCGAGACCGGTACCAGCCAACCGAACAGCCCCGCGAAGGCGCCCAGCGACGGCGCTCCGAGCAGGAGCAACAGGCTGGGCGCGCAACAGGCACCTCCGGCGAGCAGGGCCGGCAAGGCAGCAAGCGCCCCACCGCCGCCCGCCGTTCGCCCGGTCTGACGACCACTCCGTAGCGCGCATGTCATGGGACGCCGCCAGAGCTGCCATGCCCCTTCGAGGTTGACCGCGAGAAGCGCA
>SLQW01000094.1 GCA_007131295.1 Pseudomonadales bacterium
CTGATGAACGGTGGCGGTCTCTACGAGACCGGCGCCGGCGGCTCTGCGCCCAAGCACGTAGAGCAGTTCGTGGCCGAGAACCACCTGCGCTGGGATTCGCTCGGCGAGTTCCTGGCGTTGACCGTATCGCTCTACGACATCGCCGAAAAGAGCGGCAACCCCCGCGCCAAGGTACTTGCCGATGCACTCGATGCCGCGACCGGCAAGCATCTGGAAGAGAACAAGGCGCCGTCTCGCAAGACCGGCGAGATCGACAACCGCGGCAGCCACTACTATCTGGGGATGTATTGGGCCGAGGCGCTTGCCGCCCAGAACGACGATCCAGATCTTCGCGAGCGTTTTGCGCCCGTAGCCAAGGCGCTGAAGGAGAACGAGGCGAAGATCATGCAGGAGCTCATCGACATCCAGGGTGGTGCCGTGGATATCGGTGGCTACTACCATCCTGACCAGGACAAGGTGGTCGCCGAAATGCGACCGAGCAACACCTTGAACGCCATCCTGGCGGAGATCTGAACGTCCCGGACGGAGCCGATCGCAACGGCTCCGTCCGGATTGCCTGCAGTGCGATCGATCGATTGACCTTCGACAGGAGTCTTGACCATGTTCAGCCATGTAATGATCGGCGCCAACGACATGAACGCGTCAAAGAAGTTCTACGACGCAGTTCTCGCCACCCTTGGACATCCCGCAGGCACCCTGGACCCCAACGGTCGCTGCTTCTACCTGACCCCGGCGGGTATTTTCGCGTTGACCACGCCTATCAACGGTGAACCTGCCAGTCACGGCAACGGCAGCACGATCGGATTCGCCGCCAAGAGCCCGGAGGAAGTCGATGCCTGGCACGCTGCCGGTGTCGCGAACGGGGGTACCACCTGTGAGGATCCACCAGGGGTACGCGAGGGTGGCGGCCCGAAGCTCTACCTCGCCTATCTTCGCGATCCCTCCGGAAACAAGATCTGCGCGCTGCATCGCCTCTGATTCGCATCACCCTTCCTGCAACCTGCCTTCCCCGCCTGCGAGGCTGGGAAGGCAGCGCCGATCGCGGTACCCTGCTCACCTTCACGCATGCAGGAGAACAGCGATGATCAGCAGTGGCCCTCTCGAAGACCGACTCGCCATCCGTGAGCTGGTCGAGTCCTACAACGACGCAGTCATGCGGCACGACGGCGAAGCCTGGTCGGCAAACTGGGCCGAGGACGGTAGCTGGACCCTGCCGGGCGGCGGCGCGGTAGACGGACGGGCGCAGATTCTCGCCACCTGGGAAGGGGCCATGAGCAACTTCTCGTTCGTCGGCTTTTTTGCGTCTGCAGGACCCATCATCGTGAATGGAGACGAGGCACGCGGTACCTGGTATCAGCAGGAGTTCCTGCATCAGAAGGATGGCGTGAAGCGGAACATCACCGGGCTCTATGAGGATGACTACGTCAAGCAGGGTGGACGCTGGTACTTCAAGCGCCGCGTGTATTCGATCCTCAACGCCGAGGAATACTGAAGCTCAACGGGTGAAATAGGCGCGGGGCGCTTCAGCGCCCTGGCCGTGCTGGAGGGCGAGCATGAGCAGGATGCGCGCCTTCTGCGGCGTCAGGTCGCCGGCGAAGATCACGCCCGCATCCGCGAGCGCAGCACCACCACCCACGTAGCCGTAGACCGGCGCGACAGCCCCTGCTTCCACCCGGCTCGCAATGACCACGGCGACGTCGGCCGCCAGCGCCTCCTCGATCGCGGAGGCTACGGACGGATTGACGTTGCCTAGCCCAAGGGCCTGAACGACGATACCGTCTGCGCCTGCAGCCACGGCCCCGACAACGGCCTCGCCCGTAGCACCTGGATACATGGCGACGATGTCTACCCGCGGCAGTGCCTCGTTGTCGAGAGGGATCCGCTGCCGCCATTCCGGACGCCGCCAGAAACGCACCTCATCGCCCGTGACGACTCCGAGCGCGCCCGCCGCTCCAGAGTGGAATCCACCTGCGGAGGTGTGCCCTTTTCTGACTTCCCGCGCAGCGTGAATCGTGTCCTGCATCACGAGCATCGCGCCCCGGTCGCGCGCTCGCGACGCCACGCAGACTCGAGCTGCAGCAAGCAGGTTGCGCGGACCGTCGAAGTCACGGGCGGTCGCATCGCGCATAGCACCGGTGAGCACCACAGGCTTCTCGCCGCCGACCGTGAGATCGAGAAACCACGCGGTTTCCTCGAGCACGTCGGTGCCGTGGGTGACGATGACGCCGGCCACCTCCGGGCGCGCCAACGCTTCCGATACGGCGCCATACAACGTCACCCAACGGTCCGGATCCATGTGGGGCGACGGCAGCGAAAACAGCGTCGTCACTTCCATCGTGGCGATGTCAGCCAACTCGGGGACCGCAGCCAACAGCGCTTCACCCGTGTCGGCTGGTACGGGCGCACCGCCTGGCTCGGCGGGACGCATGGCAATGGTGCCGCCGGTGGCGATCAGCTTGCACACCGGAAGCTCCTCAGCGCCTACGCTCAGGGCCAAGGCACACAGGACGATCAGGCTCCAACCTTTCATGACGTCGGTTCTCCCATTACCCTCGAGGCTTGGAGGTCCCATGCTCCAGGCGTTGCGCTACGACGTGCTCGACGGTGTTCGCAATCCGCCCTCGAGCCGGCACTCCGTTTCGGAAGGCCATCCGCGCACTGTGGCGCAGATCGAGCTCGCGGACCAGATCGAACTCGACCACGCCTGGCTATCGGAACACCACTTGGTCGGGCGGTTCGCGCATATGGCCATGCGCCTGGTCGGCCAGCAGGTGAACGAATGAATCGATACGTAACCAACGGACGCACCCTCGAGTGCATCCAGGGCAACATTGCCGATCAACCAGACATTGATGCGGTCGTGAATGCGGCCAACGCGATGCTGCAGACTGGCGGCGGCGTGGCGGGAGCATTGCATCGCGCCGCTGGACCGGGCCTCGCGGAAGAATGCGCGCCCATGGCGCCCATCAAGCCCGGTCAGGCCGTGATCTCGAGCGCTCATCAGCTACCTAACCGACACGTGATTCATTGCCTCGGTCCAGTCTACGGTCGTGACGAACCTGCTGACCGCCTGCTTGCAGATTGTTACCGCAATGCCGTGCAGCTCGCGGAAAAGCATAGCCTGCGCTCACTGGCCTTCCCTGCCCTCTCCACGGGAGTGTTCGGCTATCCCATGGAGACCGCAGCCAGAGTCGCTTTCACGACGCTGATCGACCTCATGCGCGGACTCGAGAGCGTCGAATTACTGCGCTTCGTGCTCTTCTCCGCGGACGACCTCGCGCTGCATGCGAGGGTACTCAAAGAACTCACTTCCGGAGCCGCAAACCATGAATGACGAACTCGACCGTGCCCGGTCGGCCTGGAGCAACCGCGGTCAGGCGCGTCCTCCGTTCGCGCACAAGCCCGGCAAGGGCCAGGAGTCAGTCTGGGACTACCCGCGTCCGCCTGCCTTGATCGACGATACTCGCGAGGTGGTTGTCATGAGCGGAGAAACGGAAGTCGCCCGCACCTGCCGCGCGGTGAGGGTACTGGAAACCGCGAGCCCGCCGACCTTCTACCTGCCGCCTGAGGACGTGAACCAGGATCTCCTGATAGCAACCTCCGGGCGGTCGTTCTGCGAATGGAAAGGCGGCGCCAACTACTTCGACGTACGCACACCGGAGGAGACCGTCGCCGCAGCAGCGTGGACTTACCCGGACCCCTTCCCGGAGTTCGCTGCACTCGCGGGCTGGTATGCCTTCTATCCGAGCAAGGTAGCCTGCTTCGTTTCCGGGGAACGCGTGCGCGCGCAAGCGGGCGGCTTCTACGGAGGCTGGATCACGCGGGAAATCGTCGGTCCGTTCAAGGGTGAGCCGGGTACGGGCGGTTGGTGACCAAGTCCAGAACGAAGCGACTCCGGAGAAGCAGCAGCCGCCCATGTGACGGGCTGCAGCGGGTTTTCGCCGGAGCGGCCCTGCCGGGGCGGGCCGACCGTGATGACCGCCGCGCGTCAACTGCAGGTGGTGCCCGGGGCGGGACTCGAACCCGCACGCCTTACGGCTGGGGATTTTAAGTCCCCTGCGTCTACCAGTTTCGCCACCCGGGCCATGCCGCGGGCAGGATAGCCCCCCGCTTTCCCCTCTGCACCCAAAACGGGCAGAATCCGATGCCTGATGTCGGAGGAGGTACCCATGTATCAAGAGCTGAAGCAGGTCCGGGCCGAGTTGACCGGCCCCGGGGGCGAGTTCGAAGTCGTTACAGTCGATGTACGTGGCATCCCCACGCGGACCTATAAGAACGGGCCCCAGAACCTGCGTGAGCTCTGGCTCGCCTCGGCCGCCTTTGCCGAGCGGGAGTATCTCGTCTACCAGGGCGAGCGCTGGACGTACGCCGAGGCGCATGCGGAAGTGGCAGCTATTGCGAGCTGGCTCGCCGCACAGGGCGTGAAGCCTGGCGACCGGGTCGGCATCGCCATGCGCAATTACCCGGAACACCTGCTTTGCTACTGGGCCATCGTGTCTATGGGTGCCGTGGTGGTCGGCATGAATGCCTGGTGGGTGGGCCCGGAGATGGTCTACGGCATCCAGGATTCGACGCCGAAGGTGATCTTCTGCGACCAGGAGCGTCTCGAACGGATTCTCGCCCATCGCAGTGAGGTACCGGAGCCGCTGCTGGTAGGTGTACGTCTCGAGAGTGAGGTACCGGCGGAGGTGGTGCGTTACGAAGACAGGGTGAAACCGCACCAGGGCAGCCTGCCGGACGTCGAGATCGATCCAGACGCGGACGCCTGCATCTTCTATACATCCGGGACCACTGGACGCCCCAAGGGCGCGGAACAGACCCACCGCGGCTGCGTCAACAATGTGCTCAACATCCTCTGTGCCGGTGCCATCAACGCCCGCGTGCAGGTGATAACCGGCAAGCTCGATCCCAAGGAGCTGGAGAATCCGCCGCAGGGCGTCGCGCTCGTGACCACACCGCTGTTCCACGTCACAGCCATGAACTGCGTCGCCCAAGGTGGTACAGCCACAGGTGGCAAATTGGTCCTGATGTACAAGTGGGATGCGGGCGAAGCGCTGCGCATCATCGAGGAAGAAAAGGTTTCGAGCATGAGCGGCGTTCCCGTCATGTCGCGAGAGCTGATTGCCCATCCCGATTTCCCGAAACGTGACACCTCCAGCTTGTTGGTTCTCGGTGGTGGGGGCGCCCAACTGCAGCCGGATCTGGTCGGGCGTATCGAGAACGACGTCGCCACGGCGCGTCCGAACACCGGCTACGGCATGACCGAAACTTGCGGAATCATCACCTCCATTGCCGGTGACTTTTTCGTCGATCGACCCGAGAGCTGCGGCCCGGCGTGCCCCAACTTCGAAGTGGAGATTCGCGATCCGGAAGGGAATGCCCTGCCGATCGGCGAAGTTGGGGAGCTCTGCGTGCGCGGCGCACCGGTCATTCGCGGCTATCTGAACCGGCCCGAAGCCACGGCCGAAACCATCGAGGACGGATGGCTGCATACTGGTGACCTTGCGCGCATGGACGAAGACGGTTTCATTTACATCGTCGACCGACTCAAGGACATGGTGCTGAGGGGCGGTGAGAACGTGTATTGTGCCGAAGTGGAGAGCGCTCTGTTCAGTCATGACGATGTTGCCGAGTGTGTGGCGTTCGGTGTTCCTGATGATCGCCTCGGCGAGGAAGTCGGTGCCTGTGTGGTACTGAAACCCAACGCCAATCTTACGGCCGATGAACTACGCGCGCACTGCGGCCGGCAGATCGCGAAGCACAAGGTTCCGCGCTTCATCTGGTTCCGTAGCGAACCCCTGCCACGCAACGCCAATGGCAAGTTCCTGAAGCGCGAGTTGCGCGAACAACTGACCGTGGAAGACGCAGCATGAATGCACCCGTGCGTGGAGCGACGAGCATCGCTGCGCCCAGTTTGCGCGCTCTCGAAAAAGCCATGGACCAGGCTGTCAGCTACGAGGAATGGAAGCAGGCGGCACTCGCTCACGACGAGCGTAGCGGCGCAGCGCGCTGGAAGAAGGAAGAGCGCAGCTCCCGATACGGCTACGCCCGGGTGCGCCGCCGACTCGATCGCTTGCGCCAGCTGCGTGCCGAGGATGATCCGCACGAATTGCTGTTCTATTTGAACGAGGGCATCCACGGGAACATGGACGGGATTGGCAAATCCGCCCTGTACACCGAGGCAAAGTTCGGCACCAAGACCCTGATCGAGGATTACCTTCACGAACTCGACGACGCCATCACCCAGATTGCCGCGGTGCCGGACGACGTCATCCCATTCGCAGACAAGCTCGACTTCTTCCGCCGGGCAAGCCACTGCTACGGTCGTTCTGCGCTCATGCTCAGTGGCGGCGGCTCACTCGGACCGTTTCATCTGGGTGTCACCAAAGCTTTGTTCGAGCAGAACCTCGTGCCCACCGTGCTGTCAGGGTCCAGCGCAGGCTCTTTCGTTGCTGCCGTACTCGGCACCCATGACGACAGCGAGCTGATGGCCCTGCTCAACGACGAGCGGGCGATTCATTTCTCACCCGGCCCGGTCGGTCGTCGCATGACCATCGAGGACGTTCAGGACACCGTCGAGCGCCTGATTCCCGACCTGACCTTTCAGGAAGCGTTCGAGCGCACCGGGCGCAAGATAAACATTTCCATCGCCCCGAGCCGGCTGCATCAGAGCTCACGGCTGCTCAACGCCATCACTTCGCCCAATCTCTTCATCCGCGAGGCCGTCCTCGCATCGTGTGCAATTCCTGGCATCTTTCCGCCGGTCCTGCTGATGGCGCAGGACGCCCACGGTGGTCGCAAGCCGTACCTGCCCGCAAGTCGGTGGGTAGACGGTTCCGTGACTGATGATCTGCCTGCGAAGCGCCTGGCGCGTCTCTATGGCGTAAACCATTTCATGACGAGCATGATCAATCCGCTGGTGCTCTGGTCGGTACGCGACAGTGATTGGAACGGTGGACTGGTTTCGCGGGTGTGGGACATCTACCAGCGTGCCGGCAAGGAACTGCTCCGTGCCACCTACCCCATGACCATGAATGCCGTACGCAATGTCTATCCGCTGAACATGGCCTTGCGGATGTGGTACGGCGTCGTGACCCAGGATTACACGGCAGACATCAACATCATTCCCCGCCAGCGCCTCTGGAACCCAGGCATGCTGCTGTCGATTCTGTCGGAGGATCAGACTCGCATGCTTGTCGCCGAGGGCGAGCGCGCCACCTGGCCGCGGATCGAGATGATCCGCAACTGTACCCGTATCAGCCGAACCCTCGATCGCGTGCTTGACGACTTCGAACTCGAACACACCAACCGCTATGGTCACGTTCATGCGGGCACGCGCATGACTCCATCCGGCCATGCCAACGCGTAACGGGGCTCAGCTGCTGACTTAGAGCCGGCTGATCTCTTCCTTGAGCTGAAAGGATCGTTCGGTAACGATCGACTCGAGTGCGCTGATCCGGGCCTTCAGCGAACGGATCTCCGCCTCCATCGAATCGATCGCCGCACGGCTAGCAGCACCGCCACCCTTCTTGTACACCTTGTAGGCACTCAGCAGGCAGCCAGCAACGATGGCTACTGCAGCCAGTTCGAACGGTCCCATGGGATGGGTCTCCTCCGCGCTTCAGTGACTTGACGCTTCCAGAGTGATTCTGCGCAGCGTACGCGCCTGCTCGATCTGAGCGTCTGTGAACGGCAGACGCAACCACCTACCCTCGCTGTAGAGCCGGGTCTGATCCGAGTAATGAGGCGAGTCCGGCTCCTGCGACTGCGAATAGGTGAGAATCGCTCGCGCATCGGGTGCGCCTGCATCATCCCAGGTGACGACCTGGATGTAGCTGTTGCCATGAGTCACGGGGGTGTAGCCCTCGTCGGGGCGCAACTCCGTCACGATCATGCTGAAAGCACCTGCCCAGCCCTCACCGCCTGGAATGCCGATCTTTTCGCCGTTGCGCATCACGTACTGGATCTCCCCGAGAGGCGCGTCCAGGGCGATGTTGGCTTCATCCAGAGTTTCCACGGCGCGCTTCAACGCTGCCGTCAGGCTCTCGCGGACCGCTGCATCCTGCAGTCGCAGACCTGCAGGGGTCGCGACCGGATCTTCCGGATCGAACGCTACGGTCCAAGGGTTCTCGATGCGTTCCGCATGTCGCCAGAATTCGGTCCAAACATGCGCCCCGCGGCTATCGATGCCATGCCTGCGGTCCCAGGTTCGCAACACGTCGCAGGCACGAACAGGTGCTCCATCGAGATCCCGACAGAGTTCAAGCACGTCGTCGAGAAGCAGCGATGCACCGTAGTTACGATGCTCATAAAGAATGTCCTGAACGATTGTCGGCGTGAACCGACGCTGCTCGTAGAGCACCTCCTCGACAAAGACGAGACCAGCCCGCGTGCGCAGACTGCGCGCCGTACGCTCATCGCCGATGATCGGAGAGAAGCCTTCGAGAGGCTGCTCCGGACTCGACAGCCAATGACTGTCGTTGGAGTTAGAGACGTAATGCCGCGTGATCAGGTAGGGGAGTTCTGCGGGCGGCAGAATGCCAGATTCGGCAGCGGCCGGATCTTCGCGCCAGGCACACTCAGGACGGCTGCCATCCAGGGTCACAGCTCGTGACCAGACACCGGCGTTATCCAGCATCACACTGCACGCGTCGATGAGCTCACGATCCACATTCGGGACGACCGTAATGTCGGCGTAGAGCGCACCGCCACCTCGATCGGCCGCCACCGTGTTGGTCCAGGATACGCCCTGCACTGCCTGCAGCGCATCGCGGATATCCTCGACGCTGCGGGCACGCCAGAAGCGCAAGTACTGCTCGCCCGAGCGATTGTTCGTCAGGTTCGCATCGCGCAATGCGAAGGCATGGCTCATCGTCCAAGGCAGATCGGAGCCAGCCAGGATCGGACCGTGCTTGCTCAACCAGATCGTTTGGCGCTCCGATTCCAGCTCGCCCTCGGGTGTCAGCACGGGGACTTCGACTTGCCGCGTCGTCATACTGAGGGTCTCGTCGCCATAGCGGTATCGGGTCGGATCCTCAGGATCAAGCTCAAGGCGATAGAGCGTGAAGCGCAGCGCGGTCGAAACGGTATGCGTCCAGGCAATTTCCGGAGTGAAACCAATAGCAACGGCATTCGTCGTGTACAGGCCTACCCCCATGACGTCGAGTTCGTCCGGGATGCGCAAGTGCTTCATGTGGAAGCGCGACGGACCCGTCCAGGGATAGTGCGGATTGCCGAACAGGAGTCCGCGGCCGTTCTCGGTCAGCTCGCCGCCAAAAGCATAGGCGTTGCTGCCGAGCGCCGCGTGGGGAGCAACATACTCTGCGAACGCCGCGCCCGCGGCCTCGGACGACTGCCGATTGCCAGGCGCCGGCGGGGATGCGGCAACGATAGGCGCAGCAGCCCGGCCGAGTCCGTAGCGAATACCTACCCAGATCGCCATGCGCGTCACGTCGTCGTCGTTGATCGGGCCGACCCAGGGAGCATCCGCGCAGCGCTCAGGAAGCCGTTCGCCATGGTCAGTTAGCCAGCGGTTGTAGCCGTCCCGATAGCCCCGGTTCATGGCTGCAACCTCAGGCGGTGCGCCGGCTCGGTGATGCTCGATCAGTTCAGGATCGATCAGCACACGCTGGAAGACGTCGTTGGCGACGTTGTCGACGCCGTCGCTGCTCGGTCCGAAGTAGCGCGCCCGCTCGCCACGTACCGTCACGACTTCCTCGGCCAGCACGCATATCGCATCCTCGGCAGTGGCATAGGCGAGACCGTAGCCCAGGCTCGCCCAGTCGTCGGCCTCGATGTGGGGAATGCCGTAGTCGGTCCAGCGGATGTCGACCCGGTAGCCGTCGGTCTCGGCTCGAGACGGGTCATCTTCATCCCGCGCGCAACCCCACAATACGGCCAAGACCAGACATGCCCGCAGCAGGATTCTCATGTCGCCTCCCCAAGCGCATTTTCCGAAACCCGACGCCGGATCGTGGCGATGACCAGCGCCGTGAGCAGCAGCAGCCCACCCGCCGCGAGCAGTGCCGTGTGCGGTAGCCCCAGCATCCCGCCACCCGGTGCAGCGAGCAAGAGGCCGGCGGAAAAAACGGCGACCCGCACCAGCAACGAGATGCCGCCACGACCAAGATCGCCGAATCCGAGCAGATAGCCCTGCAGCGCTGCGGACACCAGGGCGACCCCGACCATCGCCGTTGCGAGCACGATGAATACTTCACCTACCCCTCCCTGCATCAGCAGAGCCGGGTTGAACACGAAGAAGAACGGAATGAAGTAGATGATCGTGCCGAGGCGCATGGCCTGCAGACCGGCCTGCATGGCCGGCACCTGCGCCACGGATGCGGCCGCGAAAGCAGCCAGCGCGACGGGCGGCGTGATGAAGCTCAACATGCCCCAGTACATGATGAACATGTGCGAGGCGAGCGGATCGAGACCTGCATTGACGAGAGCCGGCGCCAGGACGATGGCGAGAAAGATGTAGGCCGCGGTCACCGTCATGCCTATCCCGAGAACGAAGCTGGTGAGTGCGCCCATGACGAGCAGGATCAGGACGTTCTCGCCGGCGATATACACCAGATCATTGGCCAGAGTTCCGGCCATGCCGGTGACTGCCAGAGACCCGACGATGAGACCTATGGCAGCGAGGATCCCCGCCAGCTCCGCCATGAGCTGACCACAGGCGGCCACGAAGCGCTTAAAGCCTGCCAGGTCGAGGCGGTGGCTCGTGAACTGGTTGATGACGAGCAGCAGGCCGGTCGCGAGGAACGGCGCAGTCGCTTCCCGCTGCATATACACAAGCAGCACGATCAGCAGCACGAAGACGAAAATGAAGTACCAGCCTTCGCGAAAAACCTGACCGACGCTCGGCAACTCATCCCGAGGTAGACCATGGAGCTGATGCCGTGCTGCGTAGGCATCGATCTGCATGAACAGTCCGAAGAAATAGAGAAGCGAAGGAATCACGGCTGCCAGCGCAACTGTGACGTAGCTGATACCGAGGAAATTCGCCATCACGAATGCGGTGGCGCCCATGATCGGAGGCATCAGCACGCCGCCGGTCGAAGCGCAGGCCTCGACGCCGGCGGCGTACTGCTTCGAGAAGCCTATCCTGCGCATGGCGGGAATCGAAAGGGGGCCGGTGGTGAGGGCGTTGGTTACCGGACCGCCACTCATGGAACCCATCAGACCACTGGAAAAAATGGCCACTTTTGCGGGACCGCCGCGCATATGTCCCAGCAATGCGAACGCGAAATTGATGAAGAACGGCCCGCCTCCGGTAAAACGCAGCGCGACCCCGAACAGCAGAAACCCGAACACCAGAAGCGCGAAGGCCTGCATGGGAATCCCGAACAGGCTTTCCTCGGAAAGCACATGAAAGATCGCGGTTTCCGGCAGCTGCATGCCGACACCAGCGACCACGTCCGGCATCCGGTCCGCATAAAGGGGATACAGGGAGAGCGCGGACACGATCACGAAGATCGGCCAGCCGCCCGCGCGCCGGCCCGCCTCCAGCACGATCAGCCAGGTGAGCGCAGACAGGGCGACGCCGCCTGGCGGCGCGATGTATTCCCAGGCTTCAAGTACGATCCGCTCGGCATTCCAGGCGAAATAGCCGAACATCGCGACGATGACGACGATGATCACGAGGTCGTACCAGGGCACCCGATCCTGAGCGGCACGTGCTCCTGCCGGAAAGGCGATGAACACCATCGACAGCATGAGCCCGGTAATCAGATACAGGTAGCGGCTGTCGAGCAGCACCTCGCCGAGGAAGAACCCAAGATTGAAGATCTGATTCACGGCCAGAAGGGTCGCGATACCGGTGGCGGCCGCCATGACGCCCTGCCAGAACGGTGTCAGCACCCGGTAGCGCGTAGCGCCTTCGTCATGCAACGACCGCTCAGTCATCGATGATCGTCACCATGCCGCGCTCTTCGAGGGCCACCCGCCGCGCTTCGAGCCAACCCTGCTCGAATGCCGGCACGTCAACGGCACTGTGTCCGAACCACCCTGCAATTCGCGAACGTGCCTGGGCAAAGAGGCCAGCGCTGTTGTCTTCGTTCGGACGCTGGCTTTCCGCTACCCAGGCTTCCCAGGTTGCGCGCAGGACCCTCTGGCGCTGTAGATTCACCTCATGCCGGGCCTGTGCCTCATCGGTCCAGGCGCCAATCTCACGCCAGTATCGAATCGCTCCCTCGTGATACGGAACAAATGCACGCTCGAACTGCTGACGCTCGAGCGCCCACCCGTGCGCCCCAGGTGCATTGCCTCGGAAGCGCTCGAAGTGCGTGTGTAGCGCACGGACGACGCGATAGACGAGATCGGCATCGGCATCGTCCATGGACACGAGCATCGGATAGGGGGACGTGAACACTTCCAGTCCGGAGCCGGGAATCGTAGGGCCCTCCGTGCTCACATGCGGGATGTACCAGGGCAGCCGATCGAGCACGCGCTGCACCGCAGCTTCGTCGTCGTGCGGGAAAGGCAGAAATCGCAGACCCCGCGGCGAGGCTTCGAGCCGCAGGAACGGCGGCGAGTTGCAGGCGCCTCCGACCACGTCGGCGCGGTTGTTGATGACCGCCTCGATCGATGCGGGATATCCCCCCACCTCAACCCGCACCACGTCGTCCCAGTCGAGGCCTGCGTAGGCCAACAGGGTACGCACACCGTTGTTCAGCGACGGCGAACCCTGCACCCAGGTCACTCTTCGGCCGCGCACGTCGGACACGGTCTCGATACCCGAATCGGCAGCCGTCGCCAGGGTGAAGGAGCAGCTGTCAGCGATCGACCACATAGCGAGCCGCAGCGGCTGAGGCCCCCACAGCGGTGAAGCAAAGTTCAGCAGCGCCTCCTGCGCGTACATCGCCTCCGAACCGCCAGCTGAGAACTGCACCCGGCCCGCACGCAGCGTGGCGAGCCGTGAAACGTCGTTGCGGCCCGGAACGACCCGCAGGTTCGTACGGTACTCCCGCTGCAGCACGCTGCCGATAGCCACGGCCTGGCTATAGCCCTGCGTGCCCGTAGGATAGGCCGACCAGGCCAGCGTCCGCGGCAGACCGATTTCTTCCGCAGAACCCAGCAGAGGCGCCAACAGCGCCAGTCCAAGCAGCAGGAGCGTGGCATCGCGCGCCGCGCTCCGCTGCCGCAAAGGCAGAGGTTCAGTCCAGACCAGGACGCAGCACCGTACGAACCACGAATACATGCTTTTCCCTTCCCCTCCGCCCGCGTATCGTGCGAACCAGCCTTATCGGGTCGCGCCGGAGATACCCTTGCACCCTCGAGTCACTCTCGTTGTATTGTTCGTTCTGACCCTGCTCTCCGGTTGCGCCAGCGTACCGCAGCTGCAGCCACCCGCCATCGCCCTTAAGAACGTCGAACTTCTCGAACTCGGCTTCAGCCAGCAGCGCTTCGGCCTGCAGGTAACCGTGGAGAACCCGAATGCCGTGGCACTCCCGGTGACCGGCTTTCGTTATGGCCTCACCCTCTCCGGCATCCGTCTCGGAGAGGGGCAGAGTACCGAGCGGGTCAGGATTCCTGCCCGCGGCACGTCGGAGGTGAGTCTCGAGCTGAACCTCGACACCATCCGCCTGCTGGGTCAGCTCAGCGACTGGACGCGGCAACCTCCCTCGGAACTCAGCTACTTGTTCGACGGCGAGATCGACATCGACGTCTGGCCACGACCGCTGCAGTTCAGCCGGGATGGGCGCGTGCCGCTCGACATAGCTCCCGGCGCGTTCACGTTCTGATGCCCGCAATCAGGGCGGCGGCAACAGGCCCTCCTGCTGATACTGCCTGATCCACTTCTCGAACATCACCTCGGTGTCCATACACTCGGCGAAGCCCGCCTGCCGCAGATGGATCGTCGACACCAGGGCGGCGGCGGTACGCTCCGGGGCTTCTGGCGTGAAGGTGAAGTCCATGTAGTGGTGCGATTCACCCACGAATGCCTCCAGGCCCGGGGCACGCAGACCGTAGCGGGCGCGAATTTCATCCCAGGCACCGGCCTCGGACGGCAGCAACCGGGCCATGGACTCGGGTCGTTCCTCACCCACGGCCATGCCGAACGCGGCGGCGATCGCCGGCCAGACCTCCCGCCAGACGAAGACGTCCCCATTGGTCACGTTGAAGATCTCGTTAGTGGCCGCCTCGCGCCCGGCATCATCGCCCGCCCAGGCCATCGCCCTGGCCAGCAGGTCGGCATCCACCGCCTCGATGACGAAGGTCGACGGACCACCGGGATAGTGCAGCGGCTCACCCCGCGCGCGCAGAAGTGCGGCGTACACGCCGATGGGCGGAATCAGGTTCATGGCCGCACCGAGCGCCATGCCGAAGATGAGCTGCGGCCGAAAGATCGTCCAGTGCCAGGAACGGCCGGCCTGCCGGTCGCGGAGGTAGCGCTCCTGCTCCCAGTAGAAGTTGGGCTGGCTGTGTAATTCATCCCGATGCTCCCTGGCCGGCAGGGGAATCTGTCGAACGTGAGCACCGTAGGCTTTAGTCCCCTGCAGCAGCGCCACGTGCCGAAGCCCGTTCGCGGCCGCGCTCAAAGGCTCGAACAGGTTCTCGAGCATGCGGCGGTTGGTTTCGATGTGGTCGGACTCCACCCAGCCGGGCATGAGTCCGGGCTTTTCGTAGAGAGCCGCATAGACCAGGCGGGTGACGTCTCCCATGCGCCCGAATACTTCTCGACAGGCCTCGGCATCGGTGAGATCCACCGCCAGGTGATCGCAACCAAAATCGTGCAAGGGTGGTCGCCGCGAGACCGCGGTCACCCGGTTACCCCGCTCTGCAAAAAGCTTCATAGCGGCATAACCGACTACGCCGGACGCCCCGGCCACGACTATGTGTTCCCGCGCCATCACACCCCCTCTGCTCCACCCGAACCGGCAAGCTAACACAGCGCTTGGAGATGGGTACCTCTTGAGCCTGCTGCCCGATCAGAGCAGAAATTAATATGTATTTTTATATTTAAACTTTATGTATAATAATTTGACCCCCGTGACGATCAGCGCCATGCCAGATACGACCAACCTCGACATCGAGACCATGCGCAGCTCTGCGCTTGAAGCCACGGTGGCCCTGCGCGCTTTAGCTCACGAGGACCGTCTGCTGCTGCTTTGCCAGCTGAGTCAGGAAGAACTCTGCGTGAGTGAACTACGCGACCGGCTGGATCTGCAGCAGCCCATGCTGTCGCAGCAGCTCGGGGTCCTGCGCCGAGACGGCCTCGTAGCCACCCGTCGCGACGGCCGCCAGATCTTCTACTCCATCGCGGACGTGCGGATTCTGGCGCTGCTGCAAACTCTCTACGAACACTATTGCTCACCATGAGGTGCCGCCCATGACCATCGACTGGAACAGCTTCACGCCCTACTCGGCACTGATCGGCGGCGCGCTGATCGGCCTCGCAGCAGCAGCGCTGGCGTTGCTCAACGGCCGCATTGCCGGCATTGCCGGGATCGTCGGCGGCGCCATCGTGCCGAAGCGAGGCGAACTCGGCTGGCGCATTGCGTTCGTGGCCGGTCTGCTGATCGCGCCATGGGTCTGGCTACTCGCCGATGGACTGCCAGAGATCCGGTTCGAGGTCGGCACCCCGGGCCTCATTATCGCCGGCCTGATCGTCGGCATCAGCACCCGCTATGGCGCTGGCTGTACCTCCGGGCACGGCGTTTGCGGAATAGCCAGACTGTCACCGCGGTCGCTGGTGGCCACCGCCGCGTTCATGACGGCGGGCTTCCTCACGGTGTTCGTCATCCGCCATCTGATCGGGAGCTGACCATGGCCCGCCCATTGCTCACAGCCTTCCTGGCCGGCCTGGTATTCGGCTTCGGACTTATCCTCTCGGGCATGGTCAATCCCGCCAAGGTGCTCGCCTTTCTCGATCTCGCCGGCGCCTGGGACCCTTCCCTCGCGCTCGTAATGGTCGGCGCCATAGGTGTGGCGTTCCCGGCGTTCCGCTGGCTGGCCGGCCGCAGCCGCAGCGTCTTTGCCGAGCCGCTGCACCTGCCGACCCGCCGCGACATCGATAAGCCGTTGGTGTTGGGCAGCCTCGGTTTCGGCGTAGGCTGGGGTCTGGCCGGGTTGTGTCCAGGGCCGGCACTGGTCGCGCTCGGAGCGCTTAGGTTCGAGGCCGTGCTCTTCGTTGCCGCCATGCTCGCCGGCATGGGGCTCTATGAAGTGATCGAGCGTCGCCGCCGCGCATGATGCTCCCAGGGTGGGTCAGGGATTATCGACGCGAATGGTTGGTAGGTGACCTGACGGCAGCGGCCGTGGTCACCATGCTGCTGGTGCCGCAGGGCCTCGCCTACGCGACCCTTGCCGGACTGCCCGCTTATCTAGGCCTGTACGCCAGCATCCTGCCGGTCATCGCCTATGCAATGTTCGGTTCATCCATGGTCCTGGCGGTGGGGCCGGTAGCGGTTACTGCGCTGATGACCGCTTCGGCCTTGTCGCCGCTGGCTACGCCCGGAAGCCCCGAGTACGTGGCAGGCGCAGTAGTCCTGGCGCTGCTCTCGGGTGCCATGCTGTTCGCCTTCGGCCTCCTGCGTCTCGGCCAGCTCGCGCGGCTGCTGAGTCATCCCGTGATCAGCGGTTTCATCTCCGGCGCGGCGTTGCTCATTCTCATCGGCCAGCTGCGCCCCCTCCTCGGCATCGCTATCGACGGCGATACCGCAATCGCGTTGTTGTGGAACCTCGGGCGCAACCTTGGGCAGCTGCAGCCCTTGACGGCCGCAATCGGTGGCTCCGCACTTCTGGTACTGCTCCTGGCAAGGCGGCGCTTGCCCAAATTGCTGAACCGACTGGGCATGGCTGAAGCAGGCGCCGTCCTCGTGAGTCGTCTCGTGCCCATGCTGGTCGTGCTCCTGGCAGCAGGCGGCATAGCCCTGGCTGGCATGGCGGAGCGCCTGTCGGTCGTCGGTGAGTTGCCAACTGGTTTGCCGCGACTCGTACTGCCTGAACTCTCGTGGCAACTCGTCGGCGCACTGTGGTTGCCTGCACTCGTCATCAGTCTCGTGACCTTCATCGAAAGCGTCGCCGTTGCCCAGGCGTTCGCCCGCCAGCAAGGCAGTCGCATCGATCCGGATGCTGAGTTGCGTGGCCTCGGCGCTGCCAACGTAGCCAGCGCGGTCTCAGGCGCGTTTCCGGTGACTGGAGGTTTCTCGCGGACGGTGGTGAATGCAGAAGCCGGTGCCCGCTCACCGCTTGCGGGTGTGCTCGCCGCACTGCTGATGGTGGTGGTCCTGCTGTTCGCGACCGGCCTGTTCCGCGCCTTGCCCAATACGGTGCTGGCCGCCGTAATCATGGCTGCGGTACTCAATCTCGTGGACATCAAGGGTCTGCTGCATGCCTGGCGCTTCGACCCGCTCGAGGGCATTGCCTTCGCAGGGACCGCACTCGGCGTGTTGCTGGCGGGTGTCGAAATGGGTGTCATTTTCGGTGTCGCGTTCTCACTCGCCCTGCTGGTGTGGCGGGCAAGCCATCCGCACCTGGCGGTCGTAGGCCGTGTCCCCGGCAGTGAGCACTTTCGCAACGTCCTGCGCCACCCGGAAGTCGAACGCGACCCGCAGCAGGTGATCGTCCGTGTCGACGAAAACCTGTTCTTCGGCAATGCCGAGGAAATCGAAGCCCGTCTAACGGCCATCGCCGACGAGCATGTCGAGGCACGCCATCTGGTTCTCGTGATGTCCTCGGTGAGCCATGTGGATGCCACAGCGGCGGACATGCTCGAGTATCTCAATGCCACGCTCGCGAAACGCGGCATACGGCTGCATCTGGCCGAAGTGAAGGGCCCGGTGATGGACCGTCTCGAGGCAGGCACCCTGCTCGGTCATCTGAGCGGCGAGGTATTTCTCTCCACGCACGAAGCGGTAGTAAGCCTCAGCTCGGCAGGCCGGTGATCATCCCGCCATCCACCACCATCTCGGTCCCGGTGACGTAGCGACTGTCGTCCGAAGCGAGAAACAGCGCCATGCCGCCGATGTCCGTCACTGGATCACCGATCGCGCCCATGGGGAGATAGCCCCGTATGTGCCGCTCCATGTCCGCCTCGCTGCCGCCCGCCCGCATCGCGG
Organism: Pseudomonadales bacterium; assembly: GCA_007131295.1. GTDB lineage: Bacteria > Pseudomonadota > Gammaproteobacteria > Pseudomonadales > Azotimanducaceae > SLTB01. The sequence continues at coordinate 18,066 of SLQW01000094.1, forward strand.
CCCGCAGCATCGGCGACTCGATGATCCCCGGATGGATCGAGTTGCAACGAATGCCGTGCGGTGCGCCTTCCAACGCGACGGCCTTGGACAGCATTTTCACGCCGCCCTTGCTCGCGCAGTAGGCCGCGCCCCCGAGCTGTCCACGCAGGCCGGTGACCGAGGACAGGTTGATGATCGAACCCCCGCCGCTGCCTTTCATGCTGCGCACGCCATGCTTGCAGCCGAGAAATACGCCGACGAGATTGACGTCGAGAACCCGGCGGAAATCCTCGACCGACGCCTGGTCCACGGGCGCCGACGAAAAGACGCCGGCGTTGTTCACCAGAACGTGAAGGCTGCCGGACTCGGATACGATCCTCGCAATGCTCGCCTGCCAGGCGCCCTCGTCCCGCACGTCCATGTGCAGGAAGCGGACGCGCGTATCGGTCGGTTCATCGAGATCCGCGACCCACACGCTCGCGCCCTCTTCGAGATAGCGCTCGACGATTCCCGCCCCGAGCCCGGATGCGCCGCCGGTGACCAGCGCCACCTTCCCTTCGAGGCGCGAACTCATGCCGCCTTGTCCAGCGCCTGGTCGATATCCGCGATGATGTCGTCCACATGCTCGATGCCGACACAGATCCGGATCATTTCCGGACGCACGCCTACGGCCTGCTGTTCCGTTTCCGTAAGCTGCCGGTGCGTGGTGGAAGCCGGATGACAGGCCAGCGTCTTCGCATCGCCGATGTTGACCAGCCGCTTGATCAGTTCGAGCGCGTCATAGAACTTCACGCCAGCGTCGAACCCACCCTTGAGCCCGAACGTCAGCAGCGAAGACGGCCGGCCGTTTGTGTAGCGCTGCGCCAGCTCATGGTAGCGGTCTCCCGGGAGGCCGCCGTAGCTGACCCATGCCACCTTGGGATGCTGCTCGAGGTGGCGGGCGACCGCGAGCGCGTTGTCGCAGTGCCTCTCCATGCGCAGCGGCAGCGTCTCGATACCCTGCATCAGCAAAAATGCATTCATGGGCGAGAGCGCCGCACCGGTGTTGCGCAGCGCCACTGTCCGGACCCTGGCGACGTATGCGGCAGGCCCGAATGCTTCGGCGTAGACCACGCCGTGATACGCCGGCTCGGGGGTGGTGAACATGGGATAACGGGCCTTGTTCGCGACCCAGTCGAATTTACCGCTGTCGACGATGATGCCGCCGAGCGTGGTGCCGTGCCCGCCCATGTACTTGGTCAAGGAGTGCACCACGACGTCCGCACCGTAGCTGATCGGCTTCAACAGGGCCGGCGTGGCCACCGTGTTGTCCACGATGACGATGACGCCGTGGCGATGTGCCATCGTCGCGATGGCTTCGAGATCGACGATGTTGCCTGCAGGATTGCCGATGCTTTCGCAGAACACCGCCTTCGTGCGCTCGTCGATCAGGGCCTCGAGACTTTCCGGACTATCGTCCGCCGCAAAGCGTACGTCGATACCGAGATCAGGCAGCATGTGAGCAAAAAGGGTATAGGTGCCGCCGTAGAGCTGCGGAACGGTAACGATGTTGTCGCCCTGCCGGGCGATATTGACGATCGCATAGTGAATAGCCGCACTGCCCGCAGATAGCGCCAAAGCAGCCACGCCACCTTCGAGCTGCGCGACGCGCTCCTCGAGCATGCCGTTCGTGGGGTTCATGATCCGGGAGTAAATGTTGCCGGGCACCGCAAGGTTGAACAGATCGGCGCCGTGCTGGGCGCTGTCGAACTCATACGCCACGGTCTGATATATCGGGGTCGCCACCGACTTGGTGGTGGGATCCGTGGTGTATCCGGCGTGAACCGCCAGCGTCTCGTCACGCATGCAAATGCTCCTTGCTGCTATCGAGTCTGATTACGCTCTCGGGCAGCGACGCATAGGCGTCGCGCAGCTGCCACTTGAGCACCTTGCCGCTCATGCTGCGCGGAAGCGGATCCTGGCGCAGGAGCAGATAGCGCGGCATCTTGTAGTCCGCAAGGCGTCCACGGCAAGCGGCGAGTACAGAATCGCCGGTCAGCCTTGTCTTGCCGTCCGTGACAGCCACGACCATCGGTGTCTCGCCCCAGCGCTCATGGCTCACCCCGATCACGGCCAGTTCGGTGACACCATCGAGTCCCGTCAACAGACGCTCGATCTCGGCCGGGTAGACGTTCAGCCCACCCGAAATCAGCATGTCCTTGGCACGATCGACCACCTTGAGATAACCGTCCTCGTCGAGCACACCAAGATCGCCTGTGAATAGCCAGCCGTCCCGCAGCGCCTTCGCTGTCGCATCAGGATTGTTCCAGTAGCCTGCCATGAGCTGCGGTCCGCTGATGACGATCTCGCCGACCTCGCCCGGGTCGCAAGCCGTGCCATCTTCGCGCAACACACCACTGCCGCCATGCACCACGGGCAGGCCGGCGGAGCCAACTTTCGCCAGCGCATCGTGCCCCGGCAGAATGGTCGCAGCTGCGGACGCTTCCGTGAGGCTGTAGCCCTGCAGCATCGGCACGCCACGGTCCTGGATCGCCCGGATCAGCGACTCCGGCACTGCGGCACCCCCTGAGCAGGCAATACGCCAGGAACTCAGATCCGCATCCCGGAAGCGCGGATGCTGGATCAGGGTCTGATGAATCTGCGGTACGGCGAGCAGCGCTGTGACCCGCTCCCCTTCGAACAGATCAAACGTACGGTCCGCATCGAACGCAGGCTCCAGCACCAGCCGCGCGCCCGCCCAGGCGGTGAACAGAAACACCGCGAAGCCGCCCGTGAACGCCAGCGGAAACGGCAGGAGTACACGATCTTCCGCCGTGAGCGCGATGGCCTGGGCCCAGCCTTGGGAAGCGGCGTTCCAGGACCCATGGGTCAGCACAGCCCCCTTCGGATCACCCGTGGTGCCGGAGGTGTAGCAGATCGTCGCGGGGTGATCCGATTCGAGCGCCAGCGGCACCACCGACCCCGTACCGGAGGCCATGGCATCCACTTCTCCGACATCGAGGATGGGCAGCCCTGCCTTCACTTCCGCAAGCGTTGGCCGCAGTCCTTCATCGGTGAGCAGCATCGCGCAACCCGCGTCCGCGACCACGAAAGCCGCCTCCGGTGGCGCATAGCGAACGTTCAGGGGGACGAGGATCGCACCGAGCTTCCAGCAGGCGACCGCAGCCTCAATGTATTCCGGACAGTTCCCGAGCAGCACACCGAAACGATCGCCCTCGCCCAGACCCTTCTCGGCGAGGGCAACGGCCAGGGCATCGGTTCTCCGGTCGAGCTGCCGCCAGTCGAGCGTACCCTCGCCGAACCGGACGGCAGCAGCTTCCGGCTGCCAGCGCGCCCAATGACGAAAAATGTCTGCAAGGTTCACGAATCAGCCCCCTCAATTCGCTCTTTTGATGCGCCAGTTTCCCAGCCTGCAGCTTTCACTTCCAGCGAGCGCAAAAGCATTCATGCGTGCATTGACTTCGTCGCACGAAGCAACTACTTTTTTCCGAGGCCTTCTAGATAAAGAAGCGAAAGCTCACGAAGAGCGGCAGGCCTCTCGCTCATATTTTGGGGAGTTACAAGCATGACCGATCACACCATCGGCCGGGTGGGACGTGCCACTTTGGCTACCGCCCTGCTCGCCTCCGGATCCTGGGTTTACGCACAACCCGTACGCACGATCGAGGAAATCGTCGTCACTGCCCGCCAGCAGGCCGAAACCCTGCAGGATGTTCCCGTGACGGTCGCCGCTCTCAGCGAGGAGGACCTCAGGCGCTACAGCATCACCCGCCTCGAAGACGCGTCCACTCTGGTGCCCAACTTCCAGATCTTCCAGACTGGCTCGGGCAATGGCTCCATCCTGCGTCTGCGCGGCATCGGCTCCAGCGACATCAGCGCCGCGTTCGACCAGTCGGTCGCCATCAACGTCGATGGCGTTGTCGTCAACATTGGCCGCTTCATCCACAACTCCTATATGGACATGGGCCAGATCGAGGTGCTGAAGGGTCCGCAGAGCCTCTACTTCGGTAAGTCGGCCACAGCAGGCGTGGTGTCGATTTCCACCAATGACCCAGGCCCCGAGTTCGAAGCCGAAGTCATGGTCGGCTACGAGCACGAATTCGATCAGCTGATGCTCGAAGGCATCCTCTCCGGGCCGATCACGGATACGCTCGGTGCTCGTCTCGCGGTGGGTTACAGCAAGGCGGACGAGCGCTGGGAAAACGTCCACCCCAATGCAACGAACCGCTTCCGCGGCGAGAAATCGCAGAACTACCGGCTGACGCTGCTGTGGGAGCCCGACCCGGACTTGAGCTTCCGCGCCAGCTACTCGTACTCCAAGTATGAGAACGACGGGCCCTGGGCAACGATGGAAGACACCTGTCCGGAAGGAGCGGTGCAGCCCACCGCTTTCCCATCAGCGGCCGCGGCGCTGGTGGTCGTACCCAGCTTCAGCGATTGCCGCCTAAACGGCAGGACCTCAATCGCTGATGTGAATCCCACACTCGCCACCGGCCTGCCCTACGGCGCCGACGACGGCATTCAGTTCCTGGATCAGGACACCCACTTTTTCTCGCTGCGGGGCGACTGGACCATCAACGAGAACTTTTCGCTGCGCTCGGTGACCGGGTACGTCGATCTCGACCATATCGATCTGGAGGCCTACGACGGCAGCGCCGGAGTCTTCGCCGGTCTGCACCGAAACACCTACGAGAGCATTTCGCAGGAGTTCAATCTGCGCAGCACCTTCGACGGTCCGTTCAACTTCATGATCGGCGGCTTCTATCAGGATGTGGAACAGCGCTTCGAGGCGTACCAGTACGCTTTCAATCTGGCGCTGACTCCGAACGTTCTGAACTTCGATCCGGAAACCCAGCCGGTATCCGAGGCGCTCGGCTTCGACCCGACTCCCGGCGCCACCTTCGGTCTCGATCCTGCGACCGGGCGCGGTTCCGACTACTGGCGCTTCCACTTCACCGACACCAAGGTCTATTCGGGCTTCTTTGCCGGCTACTGGAGCATCACCGACGACCTCGAACTGACCGCGGGTGCACGCTATACGCGGGAGAAGAAGGACGGCCGCATCGACCTGCCCTACTTCCATGCCGCAGCGTCGATCTTCGGCTTCGGCGGCTTCACAGAAGTCGAGGGACTCGAGTTCAAGGACAGCAACTGGTCGCCCGAAGTGGCATTGAACTACTACGTCACCCCGGAAGTCAGCGTTTTCCTCGCCTACAAGGAAGGCTTCAAATCCGGTGGCATCGACAACAGTGCGCTGCCCACCAACGTCCTGAACCCGAACGCTCCCGACTTCGAAGGCTTCGACTTTCTGATTTACGACTCGGAAGAGGCTGCGGGCTGGGAAGCGGGAACGAAGGCGCGGCTGCTCGACAACACCCTGCGGGTCAACGCCTCCGTCTTCACCTACGACTACAAGGATCTGCAGGTCCAGCTATTCGATTCCAATACGATTCAGTTCGAGACTTTCAACGCATCCAAACTGAACACTCGCGGCGCCGAGGCGGACTGGCTCTGGCTCACCAACATCGACGGCTTGGCCATCCGCGGCAACCTCGCCTACACGGACACGAAGTACAAGGACGACTTCATCAATGCCAGCGGACAGAATCTGCGTGGCCTGCGCCCCTCGGGCAGCGCCAAGTGGGCCGGCTCCCTGGGCTTCACGTTCGATCAGGGCCTGGGCAACACGGACTGGCGCTGGGAGCTGTCGTCGGATGTGCGTTACAACGACGGCTACGCTTGGACCGCCACTCTCGACCCCTTCACCCAGAGCAGCTACTGGCTCATGGATGCGGCCGTCCGCTTGTACAGCGCCGATGATCGCTACCAGCTGTCTCTGGTGGGCCGCAACCTGACTGACAAGATCTACGCCATGGGCGGTGGTGCCCGTCCAGGCGCCTGCCCGCAAGCGGATCCAACCAATCCCGATCCGGGCGCGCGCTGCACGTCCACCGGTCCGAACTCCCAGGACCAGGTGACCTACACGAACTTCGGGCGCTCGATCATGGCTCAGTTCCGGGTTCGCTTCTGACCCTGCCTCACGGCTGACGGCCGTCAGCCGGCTTCACGCTCCGCCGCCTCTCGAGGCGGCGGAGTGCTTTGCAGATCGCGAAAACAGTTTTTCTTTATCGATCTGGGTGCCGGAGCAGAGTCACGCAGCGCTGACTCCATGAGGCCTCATGGCGGTGAAACCGCAGACAGCGCAGGGCTATCATTCCTCGTGAGGATGAATGAGGCCTTTGTGGACAGCGACTGCCACCGCCTGCGTCCGATTGCGGGCGCCGAGCTTGCCGATGGCGTTGTCGAGATGAAAGCGGGCCGTGGTGTGAGAGCGATTGATCCGCTCACCGATTTCCTTGTCCGTAAGCCCCAGCGCGGCCCAGGACAGACACTCGACTTCCCGCTCTGTCAGCAGCGGTGCAGGCACTGCTGAGTCAGCCTTGTCCATGCGCAACGCATAGATCAAATCCATCGCACAATAGCCGATGTTTCGCAGGGCATGCTGATGCTCACGCAGGATGGCTTCCGGACGGACGTCCGGGTTGCGGGCATACCAGGATACCGATCCGGTGCGGGCTCCGGGCAGATGTACGGGCACCGTGAGTCCGCCGTAGATTCCACGTTCCGGAGTTGCCGGCCAATCGACCTGGTGTGGATGTGCCGCCGCGCGCACCGCCTCCGCAACGGTTGCAGCATCCCAGACGAAGGGCCTGGTGGTGACGCGACAGACTGCAGCGATCGGCGAAAACCGGTAGAGCTTCTGCTCACTCCATGCCTCTGGAGCTGCCGCCGGCCAGCCCAGGAGACTAGCGAACGCCATGCCGTCCTCGACGGTCAGCACGCGGTACTTGGAGTAGTCATCGATGACTGCAGGAGACTCCAGCCCGATGGCCTGCCCCACACACAACAGGCATTCAGCCAGAGTCTGAAGGTCCGGCGCCGAAGCCACCCCTGTCACGAGAACGTCGAGTTCCTGCACAGCACTCATCTCGTTTCTCCCGCTACCGCACCCTGCGCGCGTTGCAGTGCATCCGGCATGCGCGGAGGCGCCCCGTCAGCCGGCACGCCAGACTCGGCGATTCCTGCTGCCGAACATCTCGGAAAGTTCCACGCGTGTGGGGTGAATTCTTACCGGCATGAAGTTGGGATCATCCGGGCCGGTAGAGCCGAACTGAGTCAGGTCGTAGTCGATCACGTCCCAGGCCCGATGTTTGTCTTCGTCACCGCGGCAGAGTTCTGCACGTCCGCGAACCATGATGTGTACGAAATCCGGCGGCGCCACCTGATACTGAATATCGACCATAGGATTGCTTGCGATCTGCGCGACCTTCGGACTCATCGGGGACGTTGCGAACCAGAGCGCCCTCCCATCCCAGGTGGGGTGGACCATACGCACTCGGGGACCATCATCCGCCACCGTGGCCAGCGCGCACCAGATGGCTTTCTGGCTGGCAGCATGCACATCTTCGAAGAATCTATCTGTTGCCTCCGTGCTAACCGTGCTCATCGCGCCCCTCCGTAAGAAAATTGTTGCTTGCCTATAAATTTTCCTTGCAAGCATTGCTTGCAGGCATCTGCCGACAGAGACGGCGCGCCACCGTCACAGCAGGTTGATGCATGCGACCTGCCTCTCCCTTTGCGGATCAAAACACGCTTGCTTCCATGCAGGCAATGCGGACGGCCACGGATGCCGGCAATCTCGCTTCCGCCACCAGCGATGCGTAACAGCGGTGCGCAGCAGCGCCGAACTATTGCTTTGAGGAGGTGCGTCCATGTGGCCGCAGGGGCTAGCCTGCGTCGGGTACCAGGTTTGGGGGGCCGGTATGAAACCATCAGACGAAGAGCTGGCAGCGCTTGTCGGCCATCAGTTTCCCGGCGGGACCTATACAGTCGCCCACTGGGAGAATTTCCTGTTGACCGAATGCACCGGTACTGGAGCGCTCCCTGAAGGGCGCGTCCATCCGGTTGCCCTGTTCCACATGCCCATAATCGGGGCCGGTACATCCATCGCGGAAATGTTCGCGCTCGGTCAGGCCGAGTCGGATTTCTCCATCGGTATCGAGAGCTACGACTGGGAATTCTTCTCCACGCTCAAGGAGGAAGAACCCTATCGGGTCGACGCTCGTATTACGCTCGCGGAGCGGATCACTTCAGAAAACGGCGCCTGCCATGATCGCATTCAGTTCCGTTTCGACTTGAGCGATGCGGCAGCAACACCCGCAGCGCGCGCTACGATCACGTGGATCTACAGGAGGTCGCAGGCGTGAACGTCGAAACAGGCGACAGCATTCCCGAGTGGCTCATGCCTTCGGTACGGCCGGAACGGATGCGCACAATGGCTGCGATCCTGCGCGACCCCAATCCCGTCCACTGGGACCCCGATGTATGCGCAAGCCTGGGCTTCGGCGACCACGTCATCAACCAGGGGCCGCTCGGACTCAGCTACATCATCAACATGCTGCATGCGTGGGCCGGAGTCGACTGTCTGCGCCGCATCATCATGCGCTTCCCCCAGGTGGTACTCGATGAGGACAGAGTAGCGGCCCGCGGCCGTGTCACGGGAATCAGCAAGCGCAACGGTGAGACGCTCGCCGAATGTGAAGTCTGGCTCGAACTTCTGGCGGCGAGAGACGACGACGGGCGCAACAATCAGGGGCGCGGAGGCCGGCTGCTGGAAGGAACGGCGATCGTGGCCGTTCCCGAGCCTGCGAACTGAGCGCACGGCAAACGCAAGCTACGGCCTGCTGTCGCATAAATTGAATCGCAGACGCTCTGCGACGAATTCGAAAAAGCGGGAGGGAAGCTCCGACATGGCGAAAGTAAGGACCACTGACCACGAAACGGTCTCGATCTACCCATTTTCGGACGAAGAAGTCGATCAGCTCATGACGCACTCCGGCGAGTGTGTGCTGATGTGGGCCACCAAGGACGGCTGGCCGGTGGGCGTCACCCATGCGTTCGTCTGGCGTGACGGGAAGGTCTGGCTGACCTTTGCAAGTCACCGACATCGGGCCAGCGCTATTCGGCGCGACCCGCGCGTCTCTGTGAACGTCAGTAGTGCGGCGTATCGCCCGGATGCGCCGGAGACCTGGCCGCGCGGCGCCATAACCATCAAAGGCACCGCGGAGTTCTTCGACGACGACGACACCAAGGCATGGTTCTACCGTGCCCTCGCCCGCAAGGTGCGCCCGGACAGTAAAGAAGGTGAGGAAGCCTTCTTCCAACTCCTCGACTCCCCACTGCGCACGATCCTGGCGATCACCCCGGTGAAGAAGATCATGTACAACGCCGGCCTTGCCGGCCGCCACATGGCGGGCACTGTGGACGAGTCGGAGCTTGGTGAGCCGCTTCCGGTAGATCGTGAGCGCATCGAAGCCGAGCGGCAGCGACGCGGGTTGAAGTAACAACAGCAACAGAGAGAGCGGCACTGAACCGCCGTACGTTCCAGAAGAACGGAAAAGGGACGAAGCAACACATCGGGATGGCCGCACGTCGGTCAAGGGAGAGTTGAATGAACAAAAAATATCTTGATCGTGCACTCGCGCTTCCAGCAAGGAAGCCCTATGGCACGTTCGTTTGCTCTGGCCTGATCGCCCTCGCGATGCCAGGCATGTCCGCAGCTCAGATTTCCGATACCAGCAGCGAGCCGAGGCGGGCCACCGTCGATGAGATCGTGGTCACTGCGAGGATTGTCGAGGAGACTCTGCAGGAAGTCCCTGTGGCCGTAACCGTTCTCGATCGGGACACCCTCGACCTCTTTCGTATCGACGAGGCAACCGACCTGATCAGCCGGGTACCCGCGCTGAGAGTGAGCATAGGCGGATCGGGCGCGGGCGCGCAGATCAACCTGCGCGGCATCGGATCCTCGTTCATCTCCAACGCCTTCGACTCGGCTGTCGCCCTCAACTACGACGGCATATCGGTCAGCACGCAGAGGCTGCTGCAAACGGCTTTCTTCGATGTCGATCAGGTGAGCGTTCTGAAAGGACCACAATCTCTGTTCTTCGGAAAGGCCGCGTCCGCTGGGGTACTCGCGCTGCGCTCTGCCGAGCCTACAGCGGATTGGCAATTTGGGGGCAAGTCCTCCTACGAGTTCGAGGAAGACGGCTGGACCTTGGGCGGGTTCGTATCGGGTCCCCTCACTGAAACGCTGGGCTTCCGGCTTGCGGCCGAGTATCAGGATATCGACAAGTTCGTGCGGGTCGCCGATACCGTGCCTACACGCAATCCGAACCGGGGTCTGACGAATCTGATATCCCGGCTCACCCTGAACTGGACGCCTACGGACGACTTCAACGCCAATTTGAAGCTCAACTACAATCGCCAGCGCTCAGACACACTGAACGGACGCGCGGACATTTTCTGTGGTCCCACTGGACCCGACCCGTCCGTCATCCTCGGCGGCGCAATCGGACCCGGCGTCGACGTGTTTCTGCCCACACACGATTGCAACCTCGGCAACCGTCGTTTCATCGGTGTGGACGGTCACCCGCTCATCGACACAGTCCCGACTGGCTCACCCGGTGAGGGGCGCGATATCAGCCAGGCTTACAACAACACGGACCTGTTCTTCGGCCGCTTACAGTTGGATTTCCGCGTCAGCGAAAACTTCGATGCCACCGTGCTTCTCGGTTACGTCGATATGGACAACGAATACAACGACACCTTCAATGCTACGGGCCAACTTCCGGATGGAAGCCCGGCTGGGCTGGTCGCACCGTTCGAAAACACGCTCGAGCAGATCACCGCCGAGGTGAGGCTGGCGAGCAGGTTCAGCGGGCCATTCAATTTCCAGGTGGGCGGTTTCTGGGAGGAACGCGACATCGGACACCGGACGTCGCAGAACGCCTTCAACCCCTCGCTACTTGAGGTACTCGGCCCACCGTTCGGGCCCGATCCAGCTACCGGATTCACATTCGACTGGCTCGCCGACCGGCCGATCGATGCCGAGGCCCTTTCGTTCTTCGTCAGTGGCGAACTCATGTTGTCCGAGCGCTGGGAGCTTTCCGGCGGCGTGCGCTGGACGGATGAAAAGAAGAGCACCCGGATCTCGTTCCCGTATGTGCACTCTGCCCTGCCGGCTGTTTTCGGGGCCGTTTCCAGTGGTTTCACGACCGATGACATCAAGTTTTCGGACGACAACATTTCACCGGAAGTGGTGCTGCGCTACATCCACAACGAAGACCTGTCCGTGTACGGCGCCTTCAAGTCGGGCTTCAAGTCCGGCGGCGTCGACAACAACACGCTGCCGATCGGCGGTGCGGCGCTAGCGGATCTCAACAGCCCAGACCCGGAAGTCAGAGCGGCTGCGGTGGATCTGTTGACTTTCGAGTCCGAGACCTCGGAAGGCTTCGAACTGGGCCTGCGCTCACTGCTGTTCGAACGTAGCCTGATGCTCAACGTGACGGCATTCTCCTACGACTACGAAGATCAGCAGGTACAGCTGTTCAATCCCGAAGTGTTCGCCTTCGACACGTTCAATGCAGGCGAGGTCAGGACCAGGGGCATAGACATCGACTGGGCGTGGTCCACGCCCATAGATGGCCTCAGCCTGTTCGGGGCCTGGGGGTTCCTCGACGCGAAGATCACCGGCGACTTGTTGACCCAGTCGGGGGAGAATCTGAGGGGCCGTCGTGCAACGGGAGCGCCGAGATTCTCGGGTAATGTCGCACTACTCTGGCAGACGCCGATCGCCAACGACTTCATGGTGCGCGTCAGTCCGAACCTGTTCTATTCGGCCAGCTACATCGTGGGAGGCTCGTCGCGGAGCACTTTCGATCCGGTCACCAATCCATTCGGCGATCTGAAGCAGGGGAGCTACGCCAGCGTCGATCTCAACGTTTCGCTGCTGTCACTTCGGAACGACTGGCGAGTCTCCCTCATTGGCAGGAACCTGACGAACAAGCAGACCCTCGCCAGTGCCGGACCCGCACCGTTCAGGCCAGCGGGAGGGACCGACCAGCAGGTCAACTTCAATCGCGGCCGACAGATCTTCCTGGAGGCGGCCTACAACTTCTGACGCAAATGCTCCACGAGCGGACTTCGGCGGCAAATGTGCCGCCGAGGTCACGTGACCCACAGGCGCGCTGGCACAAGCGTGATATTGAACTGCTCCGCATACGGTGGCCCGCATGCGGTGCTCCGCATGCGGCGGCGTAACACCGTTTACGCTGCCGGCTGCGTGCTGACCGAAAAATCGAGGAAGATTACGAGAATTTGGAGGCTGGGGTCGGAATCGAACCGGCGTAAACGGAGTTGCAGTCCGCTGCATGACCACTCTGCCACCCAGCCTGGGTGAGGCGGGAATGATACTGATTTGCGCGCCGGTTGCCAGCCTCTCGCGGTCCGCATGGACGCGGTCCGCATGGACGCACTCAGGGCACTGCGTCGAGGTAGGCCTCCCGGAGCGTGGGCCACGCCGCGCGCAGGTAGGCAATCATCGACCAGAGCGTGAGCACCGCGGCCGCGTAAAGCAGGACGTAGCCGATCCACACCAGCGTCAGGGAGAAGTCCGCTGGATGGGCGAGCAGTATAAGAATGGCCACCATCTGCACCGCAGTCTTGGCCTTGCCCACCCAACTCACCGCCACCAGACCCCGGCGCTGCATCTCCGCCATCCATTCGCGCAGGGCAGAGATCGCCAACTCGCGACCGACAATGACCACCGCCGCCAGGGACAACCAGATGTTGGCGTGGGCGCCCGCCAGCATGACAAGCGCGCTGACCACGATCAGCTTGTCCGCAACGGGGTCCAGGAAAGCCCCGAAACGTGACAGCTGCTGCCAGCGGCGGGCCAGGTAGCCGTCAAGCCAGTCGGTGATACCCGCCAGGAGGAACACGGCGGCGCCGAGCAGATAGCTCCACGTCCAAGGCAGCAGGAACGTCAGTATCAGCACTGGAACCAGACCGATCCGGACCAGGGTGAGCAGATTGGGAAGATTCATGGTCCGGACCCGAGGCGCGAGGACAGTGCATTGTAGCGACCGCCGTCAGCGCCACAACCGCGGGCTGTCATCAGCCCTGCTCCCGCAGGGCGACGAGCGCATCCAGCCAGCGCATACAGGCATCGGCGTCGGCGTAGCGCGTCGCTGCAATGACCCGCTGAGCCCCCAACGCGCGATAGCCTTCCAGGACACGGCCATCGCCGGCAGAGTCGGTCCCCAGGCGGCCTAGCAGCGTCAGTCCAGGCGGCGCCCGGCCGGCCTCGCTTGCCAGCTCCGCCAACCTGGCGCAGTCGGCCTGCAGTTCTTCGAGCGGTGCGGGCATCGGCAGCCAGGCGTCGCCGAAACGAATCACCCGAGCAAGCGCGTGCGGACCTTTGCCGCCGATGAGGATGGGGGGCCGTGCCGGACGGGGCCGGAACAGAAAGCGCTGACCGTGGGCCTCGACCTCGTCAGCGGCAAAGCAGCGATGGAGAAAGTCGAGGGTTTCGTCTGTCCTACGCCCCCGCTCGCCCCGCGGGACACCGAGTGCCTTGAACTCCGCCGTCATCCAGCCGACGCCGACACCGAGCAGCAGGCGGTTGCCGGAGAGTTCCTGCAGCGTGGCCACGACCTTGGCGGTCGGCAGCGGTGGCCGATAGGGCAGGATCAGCACGCTGCATCCGAGCTTGATCCGCGATGTGGCGCCTGCCAGCCACGCCAGGGTCGTCAGCGGGTCGAGATAGCGGCCGTTCGAGCCTTCCGCATCGTCGGGCGGAATCGCGATGTGATCCACGACCCAGGCCGACTCGAACCCGCGCTCCTCTGCCGCCTGGACGCAGCGCAGGATCGTGTCGGGATCCGACTGCGGACCCATGTTGCGTATGGCGACGCCGAACTCCATGGTCAGCCCTGCCCTCCCGCTTCGGTAAGCTGCGCAGGCTAAACTCTCGCCTGCCGCGCCGCCAGCCACAGGAGCCCCATGCACAAAGCCATCATATTCCTGCTCGCCTTTACCGGTGGCTTCACCATCATGTCCGTCGAACTGCTTGGAGGTCGGATCCTGGCGCCCTGGTTCGGTTCCAGCGTGCACGTCTGGGGTTCGATCATCACCGTGTTCATGCTGGCATTGTCGATTGGCTACCTTCTTGGAGGCCGCCTGTCGGTCATCGGCCCGAGCCTGTCCCGCTTCGGCCTGCTGTTCTTCGGGGGTGCGGTAATGGTGCTGCCCTTACTCTTGTTCGGCGACGCGATGATGATCTGGGTGTTCACCCATGTGGAGGACCCGCGCTACGGCTCTCTACTCGCCTCGGTGCTGCTGTTCGGTCTGCCCACCGTCCTCTTGGGCATGATCTCCCCCTACTCGGTGCGGCTGCTCATTCGCGACACCCATCACAGCGGTCAAGTAGCCGGCCAGCTCTATTTCATCTCTACGCTCGGCAGCGCCCTCGGCACGCTCGGCACATCTTTTTACTTCGTTCTGTGGTTTGCCGTGGACAGGATCCTCATCACCCTCATCGTGGTCCTCATCGCCTGCGGCCTGCTTGCGTTACTTGCCGACCGACTCGAGATCAGCGCGAAGTGACTAAGGGCAGCAAACCGCAGATCAACGCCCCCGACCAGGGTGAGAGCCGTGCAGAGAACGCTCGACGCACCATGCAAGGAGGTACTGCGCCATCCGCTCCGGGTCCTCTTCACGCACGGGACCCTGGGCCATCCAGGCTTGGTACACCGCCTGAACCATGCGCCCGTGGTGGTCATCGTTCCAGGTATCCCAGCTGCCGCGATAGCCGCGACCTTCCACGTGAACGGTCAATTCGCGCATAGTCCGCTTCTCCTGTGCTGATCCAACGTCATCCGATTCTCACCCGAACGACCTCAGCCAGCGAAGTCACGCCCTGGCGCGCCAGATCGAGCGCGTTGGCAGTAAGTGGAACCATGCCGTCGGACTCTGCGAGGGCGGCAAGCTCCACTGCACTTACCCCATCCGCGATGCGCGCACGCAAGTCCGACGTCGTGACCATCAACTCGTAGACCGCATGTCGACCCAGATATCCGGTGTCATGACAGTGGTGGCATCCCGCTCCTCGCATGAACCCTCCCTCGCCGGCAGCCCCAACGAGCGCTGCCAGCTCGGGGTCGATCACCTCCTCGGTGACGCAATGAGGACAATTGCGCCTGACCAATCGCTGCGCCAGCACTCCAAGCAGGCTCGAGCTGACGAGATAGGGCTCGATCCCGATTTCGACGAGACGCGTCACCGCTGTCGCGGCGTCGTTGGTATGCAGCGTCGAGAGCACCAGATGTCCCGTAAGCGAGGCCTCGACGGCGATCTTGGCGGTCTCCTGATCCCGGATTTCTCCGACCATGACTACGTCCGGATCGTGCCGGAGGATGTGCCGAAGCGCCTTCGGGAAGGTCAGCCCCGCGGTATCGTTGACCTGAATCTGATTCACTTCGGGCAGCCGGTACTCCACAGGGTTCTCGACCGTGATGATGTTGAGGTGACGCGGGCGTAGCGCCTGCAGCGCAGCATACAAAGTCGTCGACTTGCCGCAGCCGGTGGGCCCGGTGACCAGCAACAACCCTGTGGTATGAGTCAGCAGGTCTGAGAACCGTGCCGCGTCGGCAGCCGTGAAACCAAGCTCACCAAGGTCTCGAAGCCCTTCGCTGGCATCGAGGATCCGCACGACCACGCTCTCTCCCTGAACCATGGGGATAGAGGAGATACGCAGATCGACATCGTGGTCATTACAGAGCAACCTCGCGCGACCGTCCTGCGGCAAGCGGTGTTCGGCCACGTTCATGCCACCGATGGTCTTCAGCCGCGATACCACCGCAGGCAACAAGGTCTTGTCCAACTGCCGCAGCGTGATCAATTGTCCGTCGATCCGGAACAGGACTTCGATCCCATCTTCGAGCGGGCGGACATGAATATCCGAGGCCCGCTGGCGTATAGCGTCCGTAATCAGATTCTGCACCAGGCGTACAACCGGGCCACGGTGCGCCAGCGCAGCAAGATCCGTTTCGTTGCCGGGGCGCTGCAGAGCTCTGATGCTCTGCTGGATTTCGGCGAGCGCCGTTGCATCCTCACCCGGGCCATATGCGGCGGTGATGGCTCGCTGAAGACCCTCAGAACGCGCCATGACGAGCTCCACGACCCGATCCGTCGTGAAGCTCAACATGCGCTCCAATTCGACGTCACTGGGGTCGACGGCGGCAACCACCAAGGCGTGCCCATCGAAGCAGAGAGGCAGAACATCGTGCGCCCTGGCCCAGGACGCATTCAGGACTGCAACGGCCGCGGGATCGCATTCGAAGTGCTCGACGTCCACAAGCGGAACGGCCATGGCCGCAGCACGCGCTGCATCCACCGCGTCCTGGTCGACCTTTCCCAAGCGCAGCAACACACCCTCGAGCGACTCACCAGCGCGCTGCAGGGCTTCACTCCGCGCTATGTCACCGTGGTCGAGCACCCCGCGCTCGACCAGCCAGCTGACGGGGGATCGCGGAACCTCGAGGCGACACCGGCGCAGCGATTCCCTCAGCCTTTCGGCATCACGGATGGGCAAAAATGCTCCATCACGCTGCATATTGCCCGGGATGGCGCTTTCGAAGACTGCTTGTCCCGCCATACTTCGACGACTCCAGATTGCACTCGATACACACCATGTGTGCAGGTTCCAAGCCAAGGAATCACTGTTCGGCGGCCAACCCGCACAGGATCACGGCCCCGCGCTGCCCATGCCGCAAAAGGCACGGCAGCGGCGGGTTCCGCGTGGTTCGCCCTGCGAGTGCGCAGTTGCATCGCCCTCACGATCGGACTGCGCATCACCCACACAGTAGCCGGCACGAGGCTGTCTTCAGGGTCCAAAAGTGACGCGCTGCGTCCGTTCCTGACGCTCAAGGGCCGGGCGTCTGCGATATCATGCGAGACTGTTCGAGGCACGACAGAGAGCGCTCGAAGCGAGCTCGCGACATGAATTCCCAAGGCCATTTGCGCAGGCGCGTGCAGTGCATCCGACCAAGTCCGCGGCGCGGATACCGTTTGGCCTGTGCTGTGCTGCTCGGCTCCCTGCTTGCTCTGACCGCAAGCGGACCACTGACGGCTACCGCACAGGTCGTGCATGAGGAACGCTCGCTCTACCGGAACATTCTCGTTCGCGATCAAGGGAGTGTGCGCTGTCTGCTGTTCAGTGAGCGGCGCGCGAGCTCACGCCAGACCTGTATGGATCTCTCGGATCCGGATCAACTTGTCTTCAGCTACGTGCGCATGATGTTCGCGGGACTGCTGCTAACGCCTGAGCCGGAGCGCATCCTGCTGATCGGCCTCGGCGGCGGAACCATGCCGCGCGTGTTCGCCACGCTGTTTCCCGACGCCCATCAGGACCTGGTCGAAATCGATCCGGCAGTGGTTCGAGTCGCTGAGCAATTCTTCGACTTTCAGCCGAGTGCAAACATGCACGTGCACGTGCGCGACGCCAGGGTCTTCGTCAAGCGCGCGCTTTTGGCCGACGAAAAGTGGGACCTGATCCTGCTTGATGCCTTCGAGGCCGACTACATCCCCGAGCACCTGATGACCCGAGAGTTCTTCGAGGAACTGCAAGGCATCCTCGCCGAGGGTGGCGTTGTGGTAGCGAATACGTTCGCGACCAGTCGCCTCTACCATCACGAATCAGCGACCTATCGGGCAGTGTTTCCCACAGTGGCCACACTTCGACTCGAAGGCAGCTACAACCGCATTCTTCTTGCAGCCAGTCAGTCATGGCCGGATCATGCGACCCTGGCACAGCGCGCCGCCGAGCTGGCGCCGAGGCTTCTGCGCTACGGCGTCCTGATCGAAAGCTACCCCGATGCGCTGCGCACTCAATGGAGCTACGAGGAGGACGCCAGGGTGCTCACAGATCGCTATGCGCCCGCAAATCTGCTTCAAGGACGCTCTCGCTCTCGCCTCGGCCGGCCTCAGAGCGAATAACGCAGACGCGCCCTATGAGCTGACGCGTCCCCAAACCGCAGACTGTCCCCCTTGCTCTCACCCGTCGACGGTCGCGCCCCTGGCACCGTAAGCTGCACGCTCGCTGCGACCACCGGGTTTGGTCGAGCTCCGGTGCCGCGCTGCGTCAGGGCGACGCTCTTTGCAAACCACACTTCACCCGGGGGGAATCAGCATGAATCGGGTAGACGGTAAAGTCGCGCTGGTGACTGGAGCGGGGGGCGGTATCGGTCTGGCCACGACCCGACTGCTCCTCGAGGCCGGTGGCCGTGTCCTTGCCAGCGATAAGGATGCCGTTGCCGGTGGCGCCCTGCGCGCGGCCATCGGGGCAGAAGATGCGCTCGATTTCATCGAGCACGACGTGACCTCGGAAGCGGCGTGGAAGAACACGATCGCTCGCTGCCTCGAGCGTTTCGGTCGCATCGACATCCTCGTCAACAATGCCGGCATCGCGCTGCGCGAGCGCCTCGATGAAATGGACTTCGCCACCTGGCGCAAAGTCATGGACGTCAATCTTGACGGGGTATTCCTCGGCGTCCGAGCAGCCGTGGCGGCAATGCGCGCCAATGGCGATACCGGCGGCACTATCGTCAATGTGTCGTCGATCATGGGTCTCGTGGGCGGCGCAGGACCTGCCTACAACGCTTCCAAGGGCGGGGTCCGGCTGCTCACCAAGTCAGTTGCCGCCTGGTGCGCCCGGGACGGACTGCCGATACGGGTCAATTCCGTGCACCCCGGCTACATCCGCACCAGTCTCATCGAGAACGCCTTCGCGCAGGTCGATCCAGCCCGCGACGGCTACACGCCCGAGGAAATCCGCGAAAGCATTCGCGCCCTGCACCCCATGGGGCGCTTCGGCGAGCCGGAGGAAGTGGCACGCGCGATTCTTTTCCTGGCCTCTGAGGATTCGAGCTTCATGACCGGATCCGAACTCGTCATCGACGGCGGCTACACCGCGATATGAGCATCGATCCGCGCCAGCCCTATGCGTCTGCGCGAAGCCCCGTCATCGGCCGCAACGCGGTCGCCACATCACAGCCGCTCGCCGTGCAGTCCGGAATCCGGGCTTTGCGCGCCGGCGGTAATGCCGTTGATGCTGCTCTTGCCACAGCGATCACGCTCGCCGTGGTCGAGCCGAATAACAACGGACTCGGCAGCGACGCATTTGCACAGGTCTGGGATGGCCATACCCTTCATGGCATCAACGGCTCCGGCCGGTCGCCGGCCGCCTGGACGCCGGAGCGCTTCGCGGGCCGCAGCGCCATGCCAGGCAAGGGTGGCGACGCGGTCACCGTCCCCGGTGCCGTATCGGTGTGGCGGGCGCTCTCCGAGCGCTTTGGCCGCCTACCTTTCGCGGTCCTGTTCGAAGACGCTATCCGCTATGCACGCGAAGGTTTTCACGTCGGTCCGAAAACGGCCTACTACTGGGCGTTGGTACCGCGGACCTACCGCGAGTTCCCGGACTTCGTCAGCCACTTCTGCCCGCATGGGCGCGCACCCGCTGCCGGGGAGCGCTTCGTGCCGACCGGCTTGGCCACGACCCTGGAGGCCATCGCCTCCGATCGCGGTGAATCGTATTACCGAGGTGAGCTCGCAGAACGCATCGCGGCTGCAGTCCATGCCCACGGCGGCGCGCTGACCGCGGACGATCTGGCTGCTCACGAACCACTCTGGGTCGACCCGCTGGGTGTCGACTTCGCTGGTGCCCGCCTCTGGGAGCTGCCGCCGAACGGTCAGGGGCTTGGTGCGCTCATTGCAGCAGGGATTCTCGAACGTTTGGACAGCTCGAGCTGCGTCCTCGACAGCGCCGACGCCGTGCACCTGCAGGTGGAAGCGAGCCGGATCGGCATCCGCGAAGCCTTCGCGCACGTGGCTGATCCCGATTACCTGAAAAGCGACCCGGGGGAACTGTTGGCACCGGAGCGCCTCGACCGCCTCGCTGCCGGGATCCGTCGCGACGCCGCTGACCCGCGACCGCTGCAGATGCCTACGTCACCCGACACGGTCTACCTTTGCTGCGCCGACAGCGATGGCATGGCGGTGTCCTACATCCAGTCCAACTACCGGGGCTTCGGATCCGGCGTTCTGGTTCCCGGCACGGGGATCGCCCTGCAGAACCGGGGTGAGGGGTTCTCCCTCGAGCCGCGCCACCCCAATCGCGTCGGGCCGCGCAAGCGTCCCTTCCACACCATCATTCCGGGCTTCGCCACCCGGGGCGAACAGGCCCTGTTGGCCTTCGGGGTGATGGGCGGCCACATGCAGCATCAGGGTCACCTGCAGATGCTCGAACGCATCGTGCTGCGCGGTCAGAATCCGCAGGCCGCCTCCGATGCGCCCCGCTGGCACGTGCGCGAGAATGGCATCCTGGCGCTGGAATCAGGCTTCGACCCGGCAGTGGCAACAGAGCTGGCGCAGCGTGGCCACGTAGTCGAGTGGGAGCCGATGGAACACGTCTTCGGTGGTGCGCAGATCATCCAGCGCCTCGACGACGTTGCCTGGTGCGCCGGCTCCGACCATCGCAAGGAAGGTCACGCCGCCACCTTCTGAAACGGTCAGCGGGACGCGGCGCGTAGCCCTTTCAAGCGGAGCGCTCCTCGCTGCGCTCTTCGAGGCGCAGGGCCGCGGAGTTCATGCAGTAGCGCAAGCCGGTCGGTTCCGGACCGTCCGGAAACACGTGACCGAGGTGGGCGTCGCAGCGGGCGCAGATGACCTCGGTCCGACGCATGAACAGCGAACGGTCTTCCTTCTCGGCGACAGCATCGGCACTCACCGGTGCCCAAAAGCTCGGCCAGCCCGTTCCCGAATCGTACTTCGTGGCGGAATCGAACAGCGGAGTGTCACAGCAGACGCAGTGATACGTCCCAGGCGTCTTCGTGTCCCAGTAGCGCCCGGTGAATGCACGTTCGGTGCCGCCACAGCGGGCGACCTCGTAGGCTTCCGGCGTCAGCTCGGATTGCCACTCGCTATCACTCTTTTCGACCTTACTCATGTTCGGGTCTCCTGCTATGCTTTCTGATCACGCTGATTCCGGGGAGCCGAAATTCTAGCACCGTCGCGCGACGGTCTCGACGCGGTGCCCCTTTCGGGACCACCCCATGCGCGAAATCCTCAAATCCCACAAGCTGGATTCTGTCTGTTACGAAATCCGCGGCCCCATCCTGCGTGAAGCACGCCGGCTCGAGGAAGAAGGTCATCGGATCCTCAAGTTCAACATCGGTAATCCGGCACCCTTCGGTTTCGAGGCGCCCGACGAGCTGATCCAGGACGTCATCCGCAACCTGCCGCAGTCCCAGGGCTATTGTGAGTCCAAGGGCCTGTTTTCCGCACGCAAGGCGGTCATGCAGTACACCCAGCAGATCGGTATCCGCGGCGTGGAGATCGAGGACATCTTCATTGGCAACGGCGTCAGCGAACTGATCGGCCTCGCCACCCAGGGGCTGCTGAACAACGGTGACGAGGTGCTCATCCCCGCACCCGACTACCCGCTCTGGACCGCTGCAGTCACCCTCGCCGGTGGCCGCCCGGTTCATTACCGTTGCGATGAGCAGGCTGACTGGTTTCCGGATCTGGCGCATATTCGAACGCTGATCACGCCACGCACGCGCGCCCTGGTGGTAATCAATCCCAACAATCCCACCGGTGCGGTGTATTCCCGCCAGGTACTCGAAGGCATCATCGAAATCGCCCGTGAGCACGACCTGGTTCTGTTCGCCGACGAGATCTACGACAAGATCCTTTATGACGGCGCGACCCACATCCCGCTGGCATCCCTGTCCGAAGACCTGCTCACGCTGACCTTCGGCGGCTTGTCCAAGAACTATCGGGCCGCGGGCTTCCGCACCGGCTGGATGATCGTCTCCGGCGCCCGCCTGCGCGCCCGCGACTATGTTGAGGGTCTGGAAATCCTGGCCTCGATGCGTCTATGCGCGAACGTGCCGACCCAGTACGCCGTGCAGACCGCCCTCGGCGGCTACCAGAGCATTCAGGATCTCGTCTGCCCGGGTGGATCCCTGCACGATCAGCGCGATCTTGCCTGGTCGCTGCTGAACCAGATTCCTGGTGTGAGCTGCGTCAAGCCGCGGGGAGCGCTGTATCTGTTTCCGCGGCTCGATCCGGCCGTGTATGCGATCCGTGACGACGAGCAGTTCGTGCTCGACCTGCTTCTCCAGGAGAAAATCCTCATGGTGCAGGGCACCGGCTTCAACTGGCCGGAACCCGATCATTTCCGCATGGTGTTCCTGCCCCGTTCTGATGACCTCCGGCACGCGATCACGCGTCTCGGCCATTTCCTGGAACACTATCAACAGTAGCGACCGGCGGCCGGGGCAACGTAGCGGAGCCATTCGTGTCCGACATCCATATCGACGACTTCTGCAAGGACATCGCGCTGATTCTCAATCAGCTCTATCTGACGTTCCCGCGCAAATCCTCGCTGTTCGTCGAGGACATCTCCGGACCTGACGAGCCGGACGAGTACGGTCTTCATTCACTTCGCCACATGGCCTGCCTTGGCGCGATGCTCTGGCTCGCGGAGGAAGGCTACATCCGCTATGAAGACACGATCCGGCAGGAAGCTGTCGATCAGGCAGTACTCGGTGGGCGCATGTTCAGTCTGCTCTCTGCGGTCGCAGATCGCGTCACGGCATCCGAGACCGACGACTTCGGCAGCGGTGTTCCTACCCGGATGCGCCAGCGCGTGCGCGAGGGCTTCGGCAACGAGGTTCCGCATGCGGTGTTGCTCGAACAACGGACCCACATCAACCGCCTGCGGCTTGCGCTGAAGAGTCATTCCAGCGACCGGATCCGCGCCGTAATGCTCGATATACTCGAGCAGGCAAGAGGCTGATGTTCCGTCTCGGCTTGGTGATCAACCCCTTGGCGGGCCTGGGCGGGCCCGCGGCGCTCAAAGGCAGCGACGGCGCGGACGTGGTCCGGGAGGCGCAGCGGCGCGGCGCGCAAGCCCGCGCCGGCGACCGCACCCGCCGCTGTCTCGCGGCGCTGGCCGAGCGGCAGCAGCAATTGCGCATCCTCACCTGGGGCGGCGCCATGGGTGCGGATGCCGCCCGAGCCGAGGGATTCGAACCGGAAATCCTCGGCAGTGCAGCGTCCACAGCCACCACCGCAGAAGACACCCGAGCGGCGGTACGCGCGCTGGCGGCGGCCGATGTCGATTTGCTGCTGTTCGCGGGCGGCGACGGTACGGCTCGTGACGTCTGCAGCGCCCTGGAAGGGCCACGGCCCGTGCTCGGCATTCCAGCAGGAGTGAAAATGCATTCCGGCGTCTACGCCGTCACCCCCGAGGCCGCGGCCAAAGTGATCTGCCAACTCCTCGACGGCGCGCTGGTGGCGCTCGATACCGGCGAAGTCAGGGACATCGACGAAAGCGAACTGCGCGCCGGACGCGTCAACAGCCGCTACTTTGGTGAACTGCAGATTCCCGCGGAGCCACGCTGGGTCCAGCACACGAAAATCGGCGGGCGCGAGTCCGAGCCCCTGGTACTCGAGGAGATCGCGGCAGAGATCGCCGAGCGCATCGCCGCGACATCCTCCGGCTCATATTGGGTCGTGGGTCCCGGCAGCACCACTGCTGCGGTCATGGAGCACCTCGGCCAGCCGAACACGCTGCTGGGCGTGGATCTGCTTCAGGGTGGAAGCTGCGTCGCCAGCGATCTCGATGCGCGCGAACTGATCGCGCGTACCGAGGGTGCAGAAGTCTGGATCCTCATCACGTTCATCGGCGGCCAGGGCCACCTTCTCGGCCGCGGCAATCAGCAGCTCAGTCCCGAGCTGCTGCGCCGGGCCGGACGCGACCGGCTGGTAGTCGTCGCTACCCGCAGCAAACTGGCCGAGCTCGAGGGGCGTCCTCTGCAGGTGGACAGTGGCGACGCCGAGCTCGACAGGGACCTGGCCGGTTACCTCCCGGTCATCACCGGCTACTCTGACAGGGTGCTCTACCCGGTCGCTTGAAGTCGCGCGAGCACCTCGCCGGCGATAGCCAGGCACGCCGTCAGACCCGGAGACTCGATGCCGAGGAGATTGACGAGGCCCGGAATACCGTGGGTTTCGCAGCCATCAATACGGAAGTCGGCGAAAGCCACCTCGGGCCCGCCCAAACGCGCACGTATGCCGCATTGGTCCGGATGCAGCCGCGCCGGCTCGACCTTCGGAAAGTAACGCACGATGGCGTCGATGAATGCCTGACGAGCGCTATCGTCGAAGCCGTAGTCCTCGCTATCGACCCAGGCGACATCGGGACCAAAACGTGCGCGCCCCGCGAGATCCAGAGTGACGTGAACACCAAGTCCGCCCGGCTCAGGTAGCGGGTAGACGAGATGCCTGAACGGCACCACCCCCGAATAGGCGTAGTAGCGCCCGCGGGCGTAGTGGTGCCGCGGGCAGGCATGCGGTGGCAGCCCCGGAATGGCGGCGGCCAGACGATCGGCACGCAGCCCGGCGGCATTGATGAGCGCCCTCGCCACCACACGGCAGGGCTCCTGCCCACCGACGCAGACATCGAAACCCTGTGCCACAGGTTCGATGCGCTCCACCGGCGCATTCAGGGCCACCAGGCCGCCTGCCGCTTCGAGGTCGGCACGCAATCCGAGCAGTAGCCCGTGGGAATCGACAATGCCCGTACCCGGCGAATACAGGGCCGCCTCGCCGTGAACTTCGGGTTCCCGCTCCGCCAGAGCCCGGCGTGAAACGAACTGCAGCGGCACGCCGTTCGCTTCGGCGCGCGCAGCGAGCGCTTCGAGTTCCGCAAGCTGCGAGGCATCAGTGGCTACGATCAGCTTCCCGCAGAGCCGATGGGCGACGCCATGGGAGGCGCAGAACTCCAGCAGCATGCGCCGCCCGGCGACGCACAGCCGCGCCTTGCGGCTACCGGTCGGATAATAGATCCCAGCGTGAATCACCTCGGAGTTGCGGCTGCTGGCACCGCTGCCGATCCAGGGCTCAGCCTCCAGCAGCAGGGTTTCGCAGCCGCTACGGGCGAGTGCGCGCGCGCAGGCAAGGCCGACGACGCCGGCGCCGACAACCACAGCATCGACTTCGAAGGTATCCATCAGCCGCGCGGAGACCGGTAGCATTCGTACACGGCAT
Source organism: Pseudomonadales bacterium (assembly GCA_007131295.1). Lineage (GTDB taxonomy): Bacteria > Pseudomonadota > Gammaproteobacteria > Pseudomonadales > Azotimanducaceae > SLTB01. Next base: position 43,059 of record SLQW01000094.1, read on the forward strand.
TTCGAAACGCGAGCGCCCGGGGCGGCAAGCCAAGGCGCAACCTGCGCTCCCGCTCCGCTTCCAGTGCCGTTCGAAAGCGCTGGTGCGTGGCGCTGCCTGCCTCGAGGTTGTCCAGGCTCGGACGGAATGGGTATCCGGCTGCCTCAGCGAACAGCCACTCCAGGGCTTGCGGGCCCACCTCGACGGCCTCGAAGCGGTTCTGGGCCTCGTGATCACGCCCGTCGGGCGCATACCAGTACCCATAATCGAGCAACCGCCTGCGCGCCGCTCCCGCCAGGGTCCAGTGCGCGACTTCGTGCAGCGCACTCGCAAAATAGTCGGCGCGAAAGCGCACTTCCGCCGGCTTGCCAGCAGCCGCCGGAACGTAGAGTGGCTCATCGAAGCCACCGCGCAGACGGACGCGATAGCGTTCGCCGAAAAGCGCATCGAACAGCTGCTCCAGATCCCTGCAATCGTGTTCAGGTGCCGCCATCGGCATCCGCCAGGGGCCACATGGCAAGGCGGTCGAAATAGCGCGGACTCAGCCAGGGCCTGCCGGCCAGGAGGTGACTCAGGTACGCGCGTTCCGGGCGCGCATGGGGTCGCAGGCGTGCCGGATTGGCAATGTAGGTCCACGCCACCTCGTCGCAGCCGTCGACTACCACGCGGACCACCTCGCGGCTGTAGTTCACGGGGGTGCGCTCGAATGGATCCATGCGCAGAATCTGCTCCGGGTCCGCAAGTCGATAGAGTACGCCTTCGACCACATCCTCGGGATCCCAGGCGATGTTGGCGTGGCCACTGCGAGGATGCTCCGGCGCTGCCTTGTCGAAGGTCAGTCGGTAGCCGTCCAGCCGGGCTCCCGAGATAGCATCGAACAGCAATCCGCGCGTTCGCACGCGCTCCGGGTTCATGTTGCTTCCAAACGCGAAGTAGTGGACGACGGGCATGCGCATCTCAGCGGTCGCCCTTGCAGAACAGGAAGCGGAATTCGCCGCCCGCTTCCTCCCGCCGCTCGATCGGATGCCGCAGGAAGCGACTGTACTGGTCGAAATCCCGCACTGAAGCGGGATCCGTGGCGACCACATAGAGCCGTTGACCTGGTGTCAACGTACGCATGCGATTACGCAGCAGCATCAAGGGCTCAGGACAACGCAGGCCACGGGTATCGAGGGTATCGTCTGCTGTCTGCCGCCAGGTCGGTTCCATCACTTCCGCCATCGTCACTCCGTTTCCGACGCAACCATTTTCAATCCGGGCTGTCGAAGAATCCAGTGGTCTTCCATTCGGGGTGACGACCCAGCTCTTGACAACGATCCGACTCCAGTCGTCAATGGGATGGCACGGGTTAGCGCCCGGATGCATCCGGGCTGCTCACGTCCACTCTGCGCCTGGAATCGCCCACGGGTTGGAGTCCAGCAGGTTCTCCCGGAGTGCCCGATGAAACGACATCTGATCCGCCCTGCCCTGATCCTCATCCTCGGCAACGGTATGTTCGCGCTGGCCGCCGCTGACGGCCTCGGCGAACCGCCCGCCGAGCCACCTGCAGCTGGGCCCTACACTCCGGTGACGGGACCCGACGGTGTTGCCGATGACGTCACCCTGGATCGCTCCGCTCTGGATCTGTTCTCCCTCGGAGACCGCGAGGGCGACAGCACTTCAGCGCTGTTCGCGCTGGCGCGGATCAAACAGGAGACCGGCGAGTACCTGGAGGCGCTGCAGACCTGGGAGGAAGCGCTCGATTTAGTCCGGGACCGCTACGGCCGCTGGGACCAGCGCAACGTGACTGCGCTCGCCGGAATGGGCGCCTCGTATCGCGGCCTCGACAGGTATCAGGAAGCGCTCGAGTTTTACGGCCAGGCTGTCTATATCAACCGCATGAACCAGGGACTGCATGATGCCAGCCAGCTGACCTACCTGGACCGGATCTCGGAGCTGCATGCCCTCAGAAACGAGTGGCAGGAAGCGACCCAGCTGCAGGAATACGCCTACTACGTTCATCAGCGCGACCATGGCGATGACACGCCTGAAATTCTGCCGGCAATCAACCGCCTGGCGGAGTGGTATCAGCGCACCGGCGCCCTCCTTAGCGCCCGCGGCCTCTACGAACGTGCGGTCAGCATCATCGAGGAACACTATGGCCCGGACGACATTCGCCTGGTCGAGCCTCTGCAGCGGCTGGCCATGACTTACCGCATGGAACGTTATCCGCCTGCGGCTGCGGCGCGTCGTGAGGAACCTAGCTTCAGGGTTTCCGCCGGTGGTCCCGGTCCGGAACGGGACCCGTTCGTGATGCACCAGCGTCAACCGCTCAATCCGTACGGCGTCGGCGAGCGCGCGCTCGTCCGCAGCGTGGAACTGCAGCTCGAGCATCCGGACATCGACCACTGGGAGCGCGCCGAGGCGTTGTTGGAACTGGGCGACTGGTACCTGCTGTTCGACAAGTGGAATCAGGCCATGAGGACCTATGCCCGCGCGCGCGAAGTGCTGCGAGAAGCTGATGTGCCGGAAGAAGAGGTGACGGCAGTATTCGACGAGCCAGTGGCACTGGTCTTCCCGGTCCCGCCTGCGCCCTCACCGGCACCGTGGACAGAAGGTGTGCGCAGCCATGAAGGCTTCGTTTCCATGGTTTATGACGTCACCGACCGGGGCCGCCTGCGCAACCTCGACATCACCGATGCAGAACCCGAGGGGTTGCTGGATTTCCGCTTGCGACGATCCGTACGCGCTGCCCGCTTCCGGCCACGCTTCGTCGACGACGCGCCCGTGGCTGCCGAAGGTGTGGCCTACCGACATCAATTCGTCTACTACACGCAGCCGCGGCAGGAGACGGCGAGACAGGAGCAGACCCTTCAGGAGGGCGGCTGAGCACAGAGGCGGACTACATTCGCCAGGAACCTTGCAACGCGTAGCAGGGTCGAAGGCAGCAGCTTCGGCGTTCAGGGGTCATTCATGGCGTTCTGGCACCCTCCGAGGCAACTGAGGAGGTGATCATGGGTATCCGCAGACCCACCATTCCTGCGTTGCTTCTGCTCCTGGGAGCGTTCGCGCTGGTCGGCTGCCAGAGTCAGTCCAGTCCATCTACGCCCTCACCGCCCATGCCCCCTAGCGCGCCCTCGCCCTCGAGCCCGTCGCCATCGCCACCGACCCCGCCTTCGGGCTCGCCCTCGCAGCCTTCGAGCCAGTCGCCCGCAGGGCCGCAGGCACCTCAGTCCGGGCAGCAGACACCCCAGCCGGGACAGCAACAGCCGGCCGGGGCGCCCTCGCCCGGCGGAGATACGTCCCCAAGCACAGGCTCGACCGATGCCGGCGCCGCCCCGGGCGACTCCGGCGCGGGAACGGCTGATTCCGACGCCGACGGTAGCGCCAGTGGAGACCAGGGTACGGCCGCAGGAGCCGGAGTCGACGATGACGGCGTCCTGGCCCAGGCGGTAGAAGTCTTTCGCCGCTCCGCGGCTCGCAGCCGCAGCGCAGAGGCACCCGCAGACGGAGACGAGGGCGTAGCAGGCGATACGGCCGACGCTCGCGCTCCCGGAAGCGCAGCAGGAGGTGCGGACGATGATCTCGACGACCTTATAAGTGGCGAACTCGACGACTTGATCGCGGGAGGTGGCCAGACCGGTCGGGGTCGCGAGCCCGCGGAGGGTACGGAGGGCATGTCGGGTGACATGGACGGTGACGGCGCAGAAGCGGGTCCCTGGCATCAACCCGGTGCAGCAGGCCGCGGCCAGGATCCATCCCCTGAGGAGGTCTATGGTGACGCTTCCGGGTCTGGCGCCCAAAGCGGCGACGAGGGCGAGGCCGGCGGTACCCAGACCGCAGCCGAACGGCATGCGGAACTCGAGCGGGTGTTGGCGGAAGCCATGGGCGATTTCGACGGTCGCATCCTCGATGAGCGTGCGGTGATCGTCGCCCGTCGCGGCAACGAACCAGGCACGATCGAGGGGGCTGGGCGTCAAGATGACGGTGGCGCGGGCGCAGCAGACCAGCGCGGCGGGCGTGATACGGCCGGACGCCGTCCGGTTCCGCCACCGCCTGCACCCTCTGGTGAGGAGCGTCCCGATGGCCAGACAGGTACCGCCGGCACTAGCGGTTCCGTGGGTGGCGGAGAGGTCCTGCCGGTCCCCGACGATGTCGGCGATGGTGCGGACGATGACGTCGTGGCACGCCAATTGCGTGAAGCCGCGATGGCGGAAACCGACCCCGAACTGCGCGAGAAGCTCTGGGACGAGTATCGGCGCTATGTGGCGGGACGCCGCTAACCCCAGTCAGGAGTGGTAACGATGACCGGACGGCAGTTCGACTTCTGCAGTGGCTCCACCATCGGGCGTATCTGTGGCCTGCTGCTGGTCGCTGCAATCATCAGTGGCTGCGTGTCCCAGACCGTCAAACGCGTGGACACGACACCGCCGCGCCAAGCCAGCGAACCGATTCCAGAGGAACTATTGCTGGATGTGGGCATTCAGCTGTTCGACCCCAATATTCCCGATGAGTGGCGTGAACGGGAGCGCGACGGGATCCTGCCCGAGGTTCGCAGGGCTGAAGCACGCTTCATGCCCTTTATCTTGAAGGAAACGCTGGAGTCGACCGGCAATTGGGGCGCGGTGCGGGTGGTGCCACGTGAAACCCGGGCCGTGGACGTCACCGTCGACGCCAAGCTGCTCGAGTCCAACGGCGAGACGCTGCGCCTGCAGGTAGCGGTCGCAGACGCCAGCGGGCGACGCTGGTTCGATCGGGAGTATCGCTATCAGGCCAGCCGCTACGCCTACGACGAAGCTGCACCAGCAGGCCTCGATCCTTTCCAGCAGCTTTACAACGAGATCGCCAACGACATGCTGGCCTATCGCGAGCGCCTGAGTGCAGCCGAGATTCGCCAGACCCGGGAAATCAGCCGGATGCGGTTCGCGCAGGAGTTTGCGCCGGAGGCGTTTGCTGACTATCTGCGGGAACGTAATGGCCGCTTCCAGCTCGTCCGGCTGCCCGCAGAGGGTGATCCCATGATGGCGCGCATCGGTCGGGTCCGCGATCGGGAGCACCTGTTCATCGACACGCTCGATGCCCATTACGCACAATTTGCCGAGGAAATGGGTACGCCCTACACCGAGTATCGGCGCCATACATACAGCGAAGCCGTGGCACTGCGCGAAATGCGGGAGTCCGCTCGCAACCGTACCATCATGGGCGCGCTGGCCGTTGCCGGCGGCATTTACGCGGCGAGCCAGAGCGACAGCCCCTACGGTCGCGCTGCCGGTCAACTCGGTATCATTGGCGGTGCCTACATGGTCCGCGACGGCCTTGCGCGCCGGCAGGAGGCGGAGCTGCACGCGTTGACGCTCAACGAGCTCGCCAATTCCCTTGAACAGGAGATCACGCCCAGCGTGATCGAACTCGATGATCGCACGATCACGCTCACCGGCACGGTGGACAACCAATACGATCAGTGGAAGGAGATCCTCGAGGAACTCTACCGCTCGGATGTCGGCCTTCCCGCATCCAGCGACGGCTGAACGCATGCTAATCAGGCCGCCCGGTTTGTGGCCGCGCGGACGTAAGGGGTGCATGCGGTGTAAGCTGCCGCTCCCTTTGGCCCGACTACGACGTCGCCCGGGAGCCTGTCGGACTCGGGCGATCGTAGCGCGCCGAGTAGTACGGCGAGGACAGATTCCTTCGGTTTCGAGGCGCATAGTGGTGCCATGCAGGAGAAACCGGGCGAATATGAACCGCCGTCCCGCCGGCGCAGTAGATCAGCCCCAAGTCCGACAGGCTCCTGAAGCATCATGACCGATCGCAAGACCGAAAAACCCGATGACGGCTTCGAGACCATTGCCCCGGCTGAGGTCGTGCTCACGCGCGAAGATCCTCAGGAAGCGCCCTCCCCGCTCGTCCGGCGGCGGCTACTGACCTGGGCGGGGGTGGTGGTGCTCGGTCTGCTGGTCGGTGGCCTCATTGCCGTGCTTCCCAGCGCCCTCAGGCCGGATCTCGAGAGCATCGCTGCAGGCAGCGAAGAACCTCCGGCCAGTGCACGCGAGCGCGACCGCAGCAGCGGCCCGGCGCAACGCGCCCGCGAAGAAGAAGATGAAGGCGAACCCGTGGCGCCCTACCAGCAGAGCCGTCTGGAGCGGGAACGCCGGGCAGTCGAAGATCTGATCACGCGCCTGCTCGACCTGCAGGACGAACTCGAAGCCAAAGCGGTCGAACAGTGGGGCGTCGAAGAACTGGCTTCGGCCCAGATGCTCGCCGACGCAGGTGACGAGGCCTTCCTGGAGGAACAGTTCGACACGGCCCGAGACCGCTACGAGAGCGCCGTCGAGTCTCTCGAGACGCTCAGGGGCCAGGCCCAGGGGGCATACGAAGATGCGCTCGCCCGCGGCGGCCAAGCCATCGAGGATGGCGAGGCTACCCGAGCACGCGAGGCCTACACACTGGCGGCCGCCATCCGGCCCGACTCCGGCTCTGCCCAGTCCGGACTGGCGCGTGCGCAAGTGCTCGACGAAGTCCTCGCGAAGCTGCGTGAAGCCGAGCGTCGGATGGGCTCAGGCGAGCTCGAAGCCGCCAAGGCGGATATCGAGGCCGCTCTGGCGCTCGATCCGGACACCACCAGGGCACAGCAGGCACTGACCGAGGTTCGCGCCGCGATTCGGGCACGGGATTTCAATACGGCGCTGTCTCGCGGCTACGCCGCCCTCGCCGACAACCGCCTGGATGCCGCCCGTTCGGCCTTCCGGGACGCATTGAATCTGCGCTCGGATGCAAGTGAGGCCCGCGAGGGCCTGCAGCTCGTGGAGCAGGCCAGTACCGATCGTCGCATTGATGACCTGCGCCGGGAAGCAGAGCGGCTGCTCGCGGCAGAGAAGTGGTCGCAGGCCGCCGAGCGTTACGCCGAGGCGCTCGAACTCGATTCCACCCTGAGCTTCGCCCGCAGAGGCCGGAGCGAGGCCCTGCGTCTCGCCGACCTTGATGAGCGCCTACAGGAAACGCTAGAGCACCCCGACCGGCTCAGCGAGGACGTCGTACTCGCCCGCGCCAGGGAGCTGCTCGATCAAGGGCGCGCGGTCCCCGATCCGGCTCCAGGATTCGCGGCCCGCGTCAACGAACTCGACGAACTGCTGCAGATCGCGGCGGAGCCCGTCACCGTCCGCCTGCGCTCCGATGGCGCCACCGAGGTAACCATCCTGCGTGTGGCGCGTCTGGGCAGCTTCGAGGAGCGCAGCATCGAATTGCGGCCGGGGCTGTACACCGCCACCGGCAGCCGGCCCGGCTTCCGCGATGTTCGACTCGAATTCCGCGTCGCTGCGGACGGATCCGGCAATCCGGTCGTGATCCGTACCGAAGAGCGCATCTGAAGTGAACGATGGCCGCACCGGGACGCAACCGGACGAGGAATTCATCGAACCGGTCGAGTTCCGACCCTCGGATCCCGGCGAATGGCGCCCCCCTACCCGCCTGCGCCCCACTACCATCGTCACGATCGCGGTGCTTGCCGCCCTCGCATTCGTGGCCCTTTTTCTGATCACGGCTCGCCCGGTCCTGCTCGAGTTCACGCCGGATGCGGAGAACGTCAGCGTCGGCGGCGGCATCTCTTTGCCAGTGGGCGAACGCCGTCTGATGCGTCCTGGCACGTTCCGCGTGCAGGCGGAACGCGAGGGCTACCACCCGATCGACGATACGTTCAGCGTCGCGCGCGGCGAGGACACCGAGTTCGTTTTCGAGTTCCGACCACTGCCAGGTATCGTCGAAGTCGTGACCGAACCCGTTGCTGACGCCCGGGTGCTGGTGGACGGAGCCGATGTCGGCATGACGCCCCTGCGCGAGTTGGAGCTCGAACCCGGCAGCTACCTGATCGAACTGCATGCCGAACGCTATCTGCCAAAGCAGATCGAATTCGAGGTAGAAGGCCGCGGCGTCGCGCAACGGATCGAGGCCGAGCTCGCACCTGCCTGGGCGGAACTGCATCTCGAGACGGAGCCTGCCGGAGCCGAAATCAGCCTCGAGGACGGCACCGTGATCGGCACGACCCCGGCCACCTTCGAGCTGCTCCAGGGCGCACACACGCTCACTGCCAAACTCGAAGGCTACAAGGCATGGCAACAGCAAACTGAGGTCGTTGCAGGCGAGGATCAGGAGCTCGATCCGGTCCGACTCGAACGCGCCGATGGTCTGCTCATGGTGAGTTCAAGGCCCTCAGGCGCCACCGTCACCATCGATGGGACTTTCCACGGACGCACACCGGTGGAAGTGCAGCTGCGCCCCGGAAGAGAGTACCAGGTCGACCTGTTCCGCCCAGGCTACAGTCGGGTCCGGCGTCAAGTCGGCATCGTCTCCGGGGAGGAACAGCGTTTGAGCATCGACCTCCCTGCCGAGCTCGGCGAAGTGCGCATCGCCGTCGCGCCTGACGATGCTCGCGTGCTGGTGGACGGCCGCGACGCAGGCAGAGCGGATCAGACCCTGTCGCTTCCAGCCGTCGCCCACCAGATCGAGATCCGCAAGGACGGCTATGTGCCCTATCGGACGAGCGTCACACCTCGCCCGGGATTTCCACAGGAGATCAGCCTTAACCTGCAGACTGTCGAGGAGGCCCGCCGCGCCGCGATCCGCCCCGTGATCACCAATCCGGTGGATCAGGAAATGCGTCTGCTCCGTCCCGGCGCATTCACCATGGGTGCCTCGCGGCGCGAGCCCGGACGGCGCGCCAACGAGGTGCTGCGCGAGGTGACCTTGACGCGGCCGTTTTACCTCTCCGTAACCGAGGTGACCAACGCTCAATACCGCCAATTCAGGGAACGCCATAACTCGGGCGAGTGGGAGGGCCACAGTCTCAATGGCGATCGCCAGCCGGTTGTGAACGTCACCTGGGAGGAGGCGGCACTGTTCTGCAACTGGCTGTCGGAGCAGGAGGGCCTGCCGAAAGCTTATCTGGTACGTGGCAACCGGGTGGTCGGCTTCGACCCGGAGGCCACGGGCTACCGCCTGGCTACGGAAGCTGAGTGGGAATGGGCGGCGCGGGTTAAGGATGACGGCAGCCAGCTCCGTTTCCCCTGGGGCAATGACATGCCGCCACCCGATCGCGTCGGCAACTACGCCGACCGTTCCATTGCCAACCTTCTTGGCCGGACCCTGATCGGCTACACGGATGGCGCCATCGTCTCAGCCCCCGTCGCCAACTATGAACCCAATCACCGGGGCATCTACGATCTCGGCAGCAACGTGGCAGAATGGGTGAACGACTTTTACGCGGGTACCAGCGAAGATCTGCCGTCGGATGTCGTAGATCCCCTGGGCCCCGACGGTGGCGATTACCATGTCATTCGGGGCGCCAGCTGGATGCATGGCACCATCACCGAGCTGCGGCTGACCTTCCGGGACTTCGGTCGCGACGGTCGCAACGACGTCGGTTTCCGTATCGCCCGCTTCCTGGAGTAATCGTGGCCCTGTATGTGATCGAGCTCTGCGACGCCGGCGTCCGGCTCGGGGGACAAGACGGGCACATTGCCGAGAGCCCCGGCTATGCCCTCGTCCAGGGTGATCGGGTCCTTCTCGGCGTGCAGGCCCGCAACGAGTCGCGTCTGCATCCACGACATGCCCATACCCACTTCTGGAGCCGCCTTTCCACGGAGGCCCTGCCGCAGCCGGGCCCCCGTGCGCGCACGGTGGCCGACCTTGCCTACGCGCATCTACTCGATCTCTGGAGCCAGGCGATCGCAGCCGGTGACGAGGGGGACAGTGAGGTCGTGTTCGCGGTTCCCGGCCAATACGACCGGAACCAGCTCGCTTTGCTGCTCGGCATCGCGCGCGAGTGCCCCTTCCGGGCCGTGGGGCTCGTGGATCTTGGTGTCGCCGCGGTTGCAGCGGATGGCAGCCCGGCAGGCAACGTGGTGTACGCGTCAGGCCATCTGCACCGGACCGTGATCACACGCATGACAGCAGCTGGGGAACTCATTCGGGAGCGTGTCGACGACACCGCAGCCACTGCCCTGCTGGGCCTGCAGGACACGATGGTCGGCCTGATCGCAGACGCCTTCATCCGCGAAACGCGCTTCGACCCCCTGCATGAAGCCGGCACGGAGCAGCGGCTCTACGACAGCCTGCCGGGCTGGCTGGAGAAACTCGAACGCGCCGGTGAGGCCATCCTGGAACTTGATACCGGTCGCAGCAGTTATCGGGTCAGCCTGCATCAGGACCGGCTCGTCGAACGCCTGCACCCACGCTACGAGCAACTGGCGGAACGGCTACGCGCCCTCGCCGGGATGGGCTCCGAGGTCCGGCTGGACGCTCGTCTGGCCGCCCTGCCCGGCCTCGTGCCTACCCTGCAGCAGCTGCTCGACGGGCAGACCGTGCGGGTCGTTGCGAACGATGCGGTGCGGCTTGCCGTCTTTGCTCATCTGCATCACGTGAGGCGCGACGGTGAGCGTCTTGCATTCGTGACGCGGCTGCCGAACCGCACCCCGACGCCTACCGAAGCGGTCACGCCAGAACCCGCAGCAGCAAGCCAGGCGCGGGAACCAGCGGCCGAGCCCAAGGTGACGCCGAACCGTCCGACGCACCTGTTGCTCGGCCACGAGGCATGGCCTCTCGCTGCGACCCCGATGCGCATCGGTGGCCCACCTGGTACGGATGTCCTGCCGCTCACCGATGCGGCGGAACCGGTCTGCACAATCCGGGTCCAACAGGATGGAGTGCGACTCGACCCAGAGCTTGATGCTGTGGTGGTCCGCGATGGTGTTCCGGTGCAGCAGGCTGTACATCTGGCCCCCGGCGAAGAAGTCCTGATCGGCGAGGGCATCCGCCTGATGGCGATCGTGGTCCGCGACAGTGCCTGAGGATTTCGGCACACGCCGGTGCCCATTGGGCGCAAGCGGGTGAAGTGGTAGATTCGGCGAGAACGCCGGTCGCCGACATGCAGGGGACGACGCTCCCAGAGGAATCAGCATGCAGTATCGGGTTGCTGCCACTGCGGCACAGACCGCACGCGAGGGGGTTCCCGGACCCGTCGCCGTCGTCGGTCTCGCCGTGGCACTCCTGCTCGGAGGCTGCGGAACCACCGCCGTCGACGTCACCAGCGATCGCTTCCCCGCCCCGGTAGTCGAAACCATGCCGCTGCACCTCGGTGTTCACTATACCGAGGCGTTCAGTGGCTTCCGGCTCGAGGAGTCCGTCCCGCAGCGCGGCGACTGGGCCATCGATATCGGCCGGGCGCAAGTCAACATGCTCAACGCCGTGCTGCCGGGCATGTTCGAACGGGTGGTCGTACTCGACAGTCTCGAACCGGAAGCGATTCCGAGCAGCCTGCACGCCGTCCTCGTGCCCGAAGTCAAGGAAATGCAGTTCGCCATCCCGTTCCAGACCCGGAGCAACTTCTTCGAAGTCTGGATCCGTTACGAAATGCAGCTGCTCGACCCACTCGGCGAGGAAATCGCCAGCTGGCCCGTTACGGCCTACGGCAAGACCCGCAGTCTGATGCTCGAAACCGCCGAAGCTGCCGTGCGGGATGCAGCCGTCAATGCGCTGCGCGATGCCGGTGCCTTCCTCGCCATCGGGTTTCCGCGTCAGGAAGAACTTCGGCCCTGGCTCGAGCGGCAGCTTGCCGCGCTCAATCCGCGCCTTGAAGGAGAATGATGATGTTCAAGGCCTTCTGCGTACCCATTACCCTCATCCTGCTCGCAGGCTGCGTCAGCTCCACGGTAGAGGAAGTGCGTTCCGGCGCGACCGGCGTGCGCGATCATGATCAGATCGTCGTGCTCGGCCGTCGTCACAACAACGGCTACGAGACCGAACCCGACTTCGTCGCCTGCGTCGGCAACAATCTTGCGCGCGGTCGCGACGGCATCTCCGTACTGCCGGAACGGGAGTTCGTCGACACGCTCTTCCCCTGGTTCGAGCCGCGCACTGCGCCGATCGAGATCCGTGATCTACCCAACCTCATGTCCAACCGTCTGGTGGCCGAGCGGCTGCAGGAAGCTGGGGTGCGCTATCTGGTCTGGCTTGACGGCTCCACCAGCACGAACGACACGTCCGGGTCCATGACCTGCGCGGTGTCTCCCACCGGCGGCGGCTGTTTCGGGTTCGTGACCTGGGACCGGGATTCCGCCTACGAGGCCTCCATCTGGGACCTCGAGACCATGAGCAACGTCGGCAAGATTTCCACCGACGCATCGGGTACATCCTACATGCCTGCTGTGATCGTTCCCGTGCCGTTGATTGCCCGGGTGCAGTCATCTGCATGCAGCGGCATGGCGAATCAGCTCAAGGCATTCCTGCACGCCAGCAACTGAGCGGTTTCAGCTCCGGTTAAGCGTGCCCTCTGCATGGTCTTCGAGACGACCAGACGTCGGAGATGCGTCCATGCGTAGCCTTACCACGGTGGCGCTGACCGCCCTGCTGCTGCAGCTTCCCGTATCTTTTGCGGAAGAGACCGAATCCCAACAGGACGACTCCGACCCGGCCCCGGTCGCAGTCTTGCCCGATGAAGACATGGAGTCGGCAGCTGACGCTTCTGCAAGCGGTGACGATCGCTTCCTGCCCACGGATCGGATTCGCTATGACCAGGAAGTGGATTTTCCAACCGACATTTGAGCTCCAGCGCGTGCAAAAGCAAGGATCCGCATGAAGCAGAATTTCCCCACTGAATTCGTCTTTCAGGTCGCGTCACTGATCCTCATCGTGATCGTCGTCCAGATCCTCTACGCCGGCCACATTCGACCCACAGCGTTCGAAATCCTCGAGGCGCAGGAAATCCGCCTGGGCGCGGACCCCTATTACGTACCGGAACGCTCCGTGTACGTTCTGGTGCGCGACTTCGAACAGCAGGTGTGTTTCATCCTGATGCTGTGGGCGTTCGCGATCATGGGGTACAAGGCATTCAGGTCGATGCGCGAGCGCAGCCTGCTCGAGCGCGATCTGGTCAACGTTCCCGAGGGCTTACGGATACTCCCCGAGGACACCCGTGACTACGCCCGCAACGTTCAGGCTCTGCCTGCGAAGGAACGTCGCATGCTCCTCCCCCGAGCACTGCTTGCGGCCCTGGAGCGCTTCGGCTCCACCCGTAACGTCCAGGATGTGTCGGCGGCCTCGCGGGATCTGTGCCACGGGGAAGCGGATCTGCTGGAATCCGAGCTTTCCATGATCCGCTACATCGCCTGGGCGATCCCGTCGGTGGGCTTCATCGGTACGGTGCGCGGCATCGGGGAGGCGCTCGGCCAGGCACACCGCGCGGTGGAAGGAGACATCACCGGTGTGACCACGTCCCTTGGCGTCGCGTTCAACTCCACCTTCATCGCTCTGCTGATCAGTATCGTCGTCATGTTCCTGGTGCATCAGCTGCAGCAACTGCAGGAACGCCTTGTCTTCGACACCGAGACCTACGTCGACCACAACCTGATCCGCCACATGAAGTCCGACTGAGCGCGCCAGATCGGATACGCCCATGGCCCGTCGTCAGCGTCAGTTCAACGTCTTCAGCCTGTCGTTCCTCGACATCATGAGCTGTGGCTTCGGCGCGGTAATTCTTTTCTTCATGATCATCAGCGCCCAGATCGCCGTCGAGACCCAGGACACGGTGCGCGAAGATAGCGCTGAGATCGAACGTCTCGAAGCTCGCGTGGCCTCTAGCGATCGCCATCTGCAACGCCTCCGAGACGCGCTCGCTGGTGCCATCGAGCAGCGTGCCGGAAGCCGAGCCGAGGCTGAAGAGCTGAGCGCTGCGGTGGAAGATGCCCGCGCCCGCATGAGCGAGCAGGAAAGAACCGAAATCGAACGCCGTGAAGAACTGCAGCGGCTGCAGGCGGAACTGCGCGAGCTGCAGGAGGAAGCCCAGCGACTCGCCGAGGAGGCCATGACCCGCGAAGAGGCCGGCCGGCAGATTCGTGCTCTGCAAGGTGATGGCGATCGTGCCTACCTCACCGGCATGCGCATGGGTGGCGACCGGGTGCTGATCCTCGTCGACGTCTCCACCAGCATGCTCGATGAAACACTGGTGAACGTGATCCGCCGCCGCAACATGCCTTTCGAGCGCAAGGTCGCATCGCGCAAGTGGCAGCGGGTGCTCGCCACCATAGACTGGATCACGGCCCAGATTCCGCCCACCAGTCAGTTTCAGGTTTACCTGTTCAACGACGAGGTCCGACCCCTCATCGAGGGCACGGAAGGCACCTGGCTCTCCGCGTCAGATGCAGCGGGCCGCCTCGACGAAGCCATGACGAAGGCCCGTGAGCTCGATCCCGGAGGCGGCAGCAGCCTGCATGCGGCATTCGGCGTGATTCGCGACCTGTCGCCACGCGCCGACAACGTCTACCTCATCACCGACAGTCTGCCGACGGTGGGCGACAGTCCACCCACGCGCAGCCTCATCTCCGGTCGGGAGCGCGTGCGTCTGTTCGAGCTCGCCGTGCGCACGCTGCCCACCAACGTGCCACTCAACATCATCCTCTTTCCACTCGAGGGCGATCCACGTGCAGCACCGGCTTATTGGGATCTCACGCTGCGCACGGGCGGTACGTTCCTGAGCCCGACCGAGGACTGGCCATGAGACGTCGCCGCCGCGATTCCGACACCCTGAGCCTGTCTTTCCTCGACGCAATCTCCTGCGGCTTCGGGGCAATCATCCTGCTGCTGGTCATCGTCAAGATCTACGAGCCGCAGCTCCGAGCCGACGCCATCGATGACACCGAAGCTCGGCTCGCCTATCTCGAGCAGCGCCTCGCGGACATCCAGGACGATACGCGCATGACGTCTGATCGGATCTCCACCACGGAAGCGGATCTCGCCCGCGAACGGGAGCGGCTCGATCGTCTGCGCCGGGAGCTCGCGCGCCTGGAGAGTGCAGCCGACGGTTCGCGCACCGATACGCAGGTCATGGCACAACTGGAAGAACGCCTGCAGCGCGCCAAGCAACAGCTGTCCGAGGAGATGCAACGACTGCTTGCGGACTTCCGCCCGGTACACATGGACCAGGCCGTCGGCGGCATTCCGATCGATGCGGAATGGGTCGTGTTCGTGATCGACACTTCACCCAGCATGACCAATTACACCTGGCCGCGGATGATCCAGATTATGGAGGAGATTCTCGACGTCTATCCTGAGGTCAAGGGCATGCAGGTCCTCAACGACATGGGTACGCACCTCTTCCGCGGCCGTCAGGGCGAATGGATCGAGGACACGCCTGCCTTCCGTCGCTCGGTCATTCAGCGGCTGCAGACCTGGCGCCCGTTCTCCAATTCGAGCCCGGTCGAAGGGCTGATGGAAGCAGTCCGACTCTACGGCCGGAACAACGACAACGTCAGCATCTATTTCCTCGGTGACGAGATGCATGGCCATGACCTGCACGGTGCGGCCGAGCGGGTGAGGATCGCAAATCAGCGTCCCGACGGCGGCGTTTGGGCGCGGATCCACTCGGTGGGCTTCCCCGTCATCTTCGACTACACCGGCGCGGTACAGGAAACCGGTCTGCGCTTCGCCGTGCTCATGCGCATCATCTGCGAACAGAACCAGGGAACCTTCGTCGCCTTGCACAGCGGCAGAAATCGGCGCTGAACTCACGCCGGCGGATCGCGAAACTTCGGCGGACCGCCCACCTCGCCGGATGACAATTCTATGAGAGCTACCGCCAGTGGGTTGACACCTTGCGAGCCTCAACTACACTCCCGACGCGTTTCCAGCAACCGAAAGAGGCAGGTTTTGAGTCGTCAACCCGAAAGCGACAGTTCGCCTAGCCAGCACTCTCGGTAGCCTTCCCCCTGGTCGTCTGCCGCGAGTGCTCGCCAGACGACAGTCCCAGCACAATTCGCAAGGTACGCTCGCGTCCCGCTCCGGGGACGAGTCGCGTTGCTCTGCCCGTGCGTCATCACAGCAGGTTGATGACCGGCCCGCCGTCATGTTCCGACGGAGGTCGTCATGCAGAAGTACGCTTTCACCACCCTGTTCACCCTCGATGTCGCGGCCGCGGCCGTCCCGGCGTGGTCCTCAGGCGGGCATTATCCCGTCGACGACGCCGAGCTCGCCGAGCCCGGTGTGCTGCAGATCGAGACGTGGTACACCCGCGTCGACGGCAGCGCATGGGAATTGGTCATCCTTCCCGCCATCACGCTTCAAAGCCTCCCTCTGGAGCTGACCGCAGGCTATGCGCGCATCAAGGACGACGATGAGCGCTTCCACCGCTTCGAACCGAGTGCCAAGTGGCAGTTCAGCGCTGTCGACGCCGGCCAGCTCGGCGCCGCGATCTCGCTGACGGCGGGCCACGAGGACGGCCGTTTCAGCGACTGGCTCTTGAACGTTCCGCTCACCTACCAGCTCGAAGGCGCGCCAGTGACGCTGCTCGCCAATGCCGGCTGGCTGCGGGAGCGGGACGAAGGCTGGAACGACCGGCTGTTCATCGGCGGCGGCTTCGAGTGGGAAACCGGCCCCCACGCCACCGTGATCGGGCAGGTCTACCGCGAAGGCTCCGCCGTGAAGCCGGAAGCCCAGCTCGGCCTGCGCTTCGCCGGCCGGGCCGCCGTGGAATTCATCGACGTCGCCGTGGGCCGCGAACTCGGCGGCGACATCGACTGGTTCTTCACCTTCGGCCTCACGCTGGAACTCTGATCCGGACACGCTTACTGGAGGAGACACGACATGGTTCTCAATGACGTCAGCTACAACGACATCGGCGCCGAGCGCGCCGCGCAGCGCGTGCTACAGCCTGTAGCCCAGTGCATGAGCCAAGCTTTTCTGAACATGCCTGAGTCGACCCTTGTGACTGAGGCACTCGAGCGCGTACGCAAATCGCAACTACCCAACGGAGTCGCCGGTTACATTTTCGTACAGGGAACCCATGGCCGGCACATCGGCTTCGTCCGACTCTCCGCACTCCTGCGCGCAGAAGATGGGGCGACACTGAGCGGTTTGGTGGAGGGACGGACCAAACACGTCAGCTACGACACGGACCGTGAGCAGGCATCCCGCGAACTGCAGCGGCTCGACCTGCCCATGCTGCCGATCCTGGACGAGCATGGTCGCTTGGCCGGTGTGCTGCCTTTCGACACGGCCATGGACATTCTGGAAGAGGAATCTTCGGAAGATTTCTACAAGAAGGCCGGTATCGGCGATTTGATCCATCAGCGGGAGCTGGTGCGCAGCGAGAAGCTGAC
>SLQW01000035.1 GCA_007131295.1 Pseudomonadales bacterium
CCCTGCGCGGCGTGGATGTGGACATCATGCTGCCGGCGCGCAACAACCTCCGTCTCGTGCAGTGGGCATCTCACGCGCAGTATTGGCAGCTGCTCGAGCGCGGCTGCCGGATCTGGCACTCGCCGCCACCCTTCGATCACTCGAAACTCATGCTGGTGGACGACGAGTGGGTGCTGGTGGGCTCCACGAACTGGGACGCTCGCAGTCTGAGACTCAATTTCGAACTTAATATGGAGTGCTACAGCCCTGCCCTCGGGCAGACACTGCGCAACTGGTTCGAGCGCCGCCGGCAGGAAGCCGAAGCGATCACGCTCGATAGGGTCCGTGCCCAACCGTTTCCGTTACGCTTGCGCGACAGCACCGCCCGTCTCCTGATCCCGCTGCTCTGATCGGTAGAATGCAAGGCCTGCTCGACTTCCGGCAGCGTAGGAGACTTTCGTGACCAGCCACGATCACGCAACCCCAACGAGTCAGCGCATCCCGATCCCCGAAGGACGGGAGCGCGTCATCTGGGGCGTGCAGTGTGCGGTGATTCTTGCCGTGATCTGGCTCGCCCTTACCGGAATCGACGCACTGCTGCTGGGACTCGTCACGGTGACGGTGGGCGGCATCGCCGGGGCCTGGAT
This sequence comes from Pseudomonadales bacterium, assembly GCA_007131295.1. Classification (GTDB taxonomy): domain Bacteria; phylum Pseudomonadota; class Gammaproteobacteria; order Pseudomonadales; family Azotimanducaceae; genus SLTB01. The sequence goes on from SLQW01000035.1 coordinate 627, forward strand.
GGTACCGGGGATGCCGCACCCCTGGCGGCCACTGCGACTCCTGCGCTTCTGTGGATTTTTCCTCTGGACTTCACTGGAGGGCGGATTCGACGTCGCCTGGCGGGCCATGCACCCGCGCTTGGCCATTGAACCGGGCTGGCTCCGCTACCGCCTCGATCTGCCTGCGGGGCAGCCCCGAACGCTGATGGTGAGCATCATGAGCCTGCTTCCGGGCACCCTGAGTGCAGACCTCGAATCCGACAATGTCCTGCTGGTGCACGCCCTCGTGGCTGACGACCTCGATGCGGTCCAAGCGACTGCGCTTCGACTCGAGCGGGAGATCGCCTGGTTCTTCTCTCTGCCGCAACCAAAGGTGGACGAACCATGATGGCCTGGCTTCTGCCCCTGGTCGCACTCGTTCTGCTCCTGAACCTGACGCTCGGAATGCTGCGTGTGTATCAGGGCCCCACCGCCGCCGACCGCATGCTCGCAGCACTCCTTTTCGGCAGTACGACGGTGGCCGTGCTGCTGGTGTTCGGCGAATGGATGGCGGTGCCAGCCTTGCGTGACGTGGCCCTGCTGTTTGTCATGCTCGCCGCCATCATCAGCGTCGCCTTCGTCGGCTTGCCGGAGGCAGACGAGGAGGAGACGCCGTGACGCTACAGGAAACCATTGCCGCAGTTCTGCTGGCGGCAGGCTGTCTGTTTTACATCGCCGGAACGATCGGACTGCTGCGCTTTCCCGACGTCTACTCACGCCTGCATGCCCTCACCAAGGCTGACAATCTCGGCCTGCTGCTGGTCGCGAGCGGCCTTGCCGTGCAGAGTGGCTCGCTGCGCATCGGCGCCGTACTCCTCATTGTCTGGCTGCTCGGGCTGCTCGCAGCAACGGTGTCCTGCCATCTGATAGCGCGCCATGCTCTGCATGCGACACCGCCGGAGCGGCGCCCGTGATCGAAATCGCGATCGACCTGATCATCGCCATGGGCGTTGTGGGCCTGGCGCTGCAAACCATTCTCGGCGCGAGCGTGTTCCGGGCCATTCTCATGTTCATCGTCTTCGGTCTGCTCATGGCGATGGCGTGGGCACGCCTGCACGCACCTGATCTGGCGCTGGCGGAAGCCGCGATCGGCGCCGGTATTACCGGTGCGCTGCTGCTGGTGACCTGGCGCCGGCTGCAGGCCATGGATGGTCGGACGCCACGCGTTGGTATTGCAGCCCGCGCGCCCTGGCTCAGCATCGCGAGTGGAATCTTTGCTGCCGCGCTGATCGTCGCCCTGGGTTGGGTCTCTCTGAGCCTGCCGGCGGAGCCGGCGGCCGCGGGCGAGCTGGCTTGGCAGCGTCTACCGGAGGTGGGCGTCAGCAATCCGGTGACGGGCGTTCTGCTGGCCTTCCGCGCCTATGACACCCTGATGGAAATGGGCGTTCTGCTCGCCGCCTGGCTGGGAGCCCGAGCCGTCGCCTCGGAGCTGCGTCCCGGGGCCCTGCCCGGCCCGGCTCACGCCGAAGTGCCTCTGGTCGGGGCGCTGCTCAGTTTGGTGGTACCCATCAGCCTGCTGGTCGCGGTCTACCTGCTGCAGGCAGGGGGCAGTGCACCGGGAGGTGCTTTCCAGGGCGGGGCGGTCCTTGCCGCCGGAGGGGTTCTGCTGTGCCTCTCGGGCCGGTTGGAAGCGGCCGAACGCTCCAGCATCACCGAGCGAATCGGTCTCGTTCTGGGTCTTGCCGTCTTCTCTTGCATAGGCCTTGTCATGCTGTTCATGGGTGAACCCATGCTCGCGATGCCAGGTGTGTGGGCCATCTACCTGGTGGAAACAGCGCTGCTGCTATCCATTGCGCTCACCCTCGTGCTGCTGTTCGCAGCGGCTCCGGGACTCAGGCGGGCCCCATGAACACAACCGCGCTGATCTACCTGCTCACCGCCGCAGCCGTATTCGGCATCGGCGTTCACGGCTTGCTCCAGGCGCGCCAGGTACTGCGGCAGCTGCTGGCCATCAATCTCATGGGCGGGGCGATCTTCCTGCTCCTCATCACGCTCGGCGGCGGCGCTGTCGGGCCGCCCGACCCGGTGCCCCAGGCTATGGTGCTCACCGGCATCGTCATCGCCGTCTCCGCAACCGCCTTCGCGCTGGCGCTGCTGCTGCGGCTGCAGGACGCTACCGGAACATCTGAACTCGACCCGAACGATGGTGCATGAAGCCCTGATCGGCCTGGTTTTCCTGCCGCTGCTGGGCGCCTGCCTCGCGGTGCTGCCCGGGCGCTTCGGTACGCGCCTGGCCATCGTCGTTGGGCTGGCCAGCCTGCCCTTCCTCCTGCTGCCAGTCACGCTCAGCGTGCTGCGCGAGGGCGCCTGGTTTTACACCCTCGGCGGCTGGAGCGCACCGCTCGGAATCCGCCTGTACGTCGATCCGCTCGCTTTGTTGATGCTGTGGATGGTGGCGCTCATCGGCGGCCTTGCGGCAGCCCACGCCTGGCACGACTTCCGCCCCGGCACCGCAGCCGGCGAGCGCTTCTGGCCGCTGTGGCTGCTGCTCACTGCAGCCATGAACGGCCTGTTCCTGAGTGCCGATCTGTTCAATCTCTACGTCTGCCTGGAACTGGTCACGCTGGCCGCAATCCCGCTCATCGCGATGGCCGGTTCCGCCACCGCCGTCCGCGCCGCCATGCGCTACCTGCTGCTGGCGCTGCTGGCCTCACTGGCCTATCTGCTGGGCGTCGCTCTGCTCTACAACTCATCGGGTACGCTGGACCTTTATCTCCTTCCCGATGCCCTCGCCACGGCTCCGGCGCCAGTGACTGCCTTCGCGCTCGCGCTCATCGGCACAGGTCTCCTGCTGAAGGGCGCCGTGTTTCCGCTGCACGTCTGGCTGCCGCAGGCCCATGCCAGTGCACCCGGCCCCGTGAGTGCAGTGCTATCGGCGCTGGTCGTCAAGACCGCGATCTACCTGCTCTATCGGGTGGGTCTCTGGAGCCTCCCCGCCGGCCTGCTCGCTGACGGTGCCATGCTGCTGTTCGCGGTCCTCGGCGCAGGTGCCCTTATCTACGGGGGTGTGCTCGCATTGCTGCAGGACCGCCTGAAGCTCGTGATCGCCTATTCCACCGTGGCCCAGCTCGGATACCTGCTGCTGGCGCTGCCGCTGGCATCCCTGGCGGCCTGGCAGGCACTGACCTACCAGATGCTGAGTCACGGCCTCGCCAAGGCAGCGATGTTCCTGGCCGCGGCGAACATTCTCCATGCCATCGGCAGCGACCGGCTCTCGGACCTGGAGCGGCTCGATCAACGCACGCCACTATCGCTTTTTGCGCTCGCTGTCGCCGGGGTCAGCATCATGGGTCTGCCGCCGAGCGGCGGTTTCCTCGCCAAGTGGCTCCTTCTCGAAGCCGCCTGGCGCGGCGGGCAATGGGGCCTGCTCAGCGTGCTGATCCTGGGCAGCCTGCTGGCGGCTGCCTACGTCTTCCGCGTCCTGGCGGCGGCCCTGCGGCGCGAGGATCCGAGCGAGGCAGAGGATGCCGAAGGCATCAGCGCCATTGGCCGGCGCCAAGCCACCTACGCCATGCTGCTTGCGCTCCTGGCGTTGGTGACGGGCTTTGCCGCAGCACCGATCCTGGAGCTGATGGCCACGGGCATACCGCCGACCTGGGGTGCAGCATGAACTTCGGGTGGCAGGCCCTTCCGGTTTACGTTGTCCTCACTTCGGTGGTGACCGGCATCCTCATCTTCGCCCTTGGCGAGGCGCGACAGCGCATGCGAACCGCGCTGAATCTGGCAGGTGCCCTGGTCAAGCTGATCCTGATTCTGGTCATGCTGCTGGCCATCCAGACCGGCGCCAGCTTCGAATTCCGCATGCCGGTTCTTCCAGGGCTTGATCTCTTGCTGCATGCAGACCGCCTGACCATGCTCTTCGCCACGCTCTCGGCGCTGCTCTGGCTGGTCACGACCGTCTACGCTATCGGCTACCTGGAACAGAGTCCGAATCGTGCCCGGTTCTTCGGCTTCTTCAGCCTCTGCGTTGCCGCCACCATGGGGGTCGCCAGCGCGGGCAACCTGTTCACGTTCTTCATCTTCTATGAGCTCCTGACCCTGGCCACGTGGCCGCTGGTGGTGCATCGAGGCACGCCAGAGGCCTTTGCCGCGGGTCGGCTCTACCTCACCTATACCCTGATCGGCGGGGTTCTGGTGCTAGTAGGACTGATCTGGCTCACCGCACTGGCCGGATCGGGAGATTTCATCGTCGGCGGCACGCTGGCACCTATCGCCGCCGGCAACGAAGCGGCCCTGCGCGGGATTTTCGTGCTCCTGATGCTGGGGTTCGGCGTCAAGGCCGCGCTGCTGCCTCTGCACAGCTGGCTGCCGCGAGCGATGGTTGCGCCTGCACCGGTGAGCGCCCTGCTGCACGCTGTGGCTGTGGTGAAGGCCGGCGCCTTCGGTCTCGTGCGCCTCATCCAGGACGTCTTCGGCTTCGAGCTCGCCCTGGCCCTCGGCCTCACGGACCTGCTCACCTGGTTGGCGGCAGCAACGGTGATCTACGGCTCGGTCCTCGCGCTCAGGCAATCCGATCTTAAACGCCGGCTGGCGTTTTCTACCGTCAGCCAGGTGTCCTATATCGCCCTCGGTGTCGCTACCGGCAGCGCACTCGCCACCATCGGCGGGCTCGTACACCTGGTCCACCAGGGCATGACCAAGATCACGCTGTTCTTCTGCGCCGGCAACTACGCCGAGGGGCTCGGCGTTCATGCAGTCGAGGAACTCGACGGCCTCGGCCAGCGCATGCCCGTCACCAGCGTTTGTTTCACGCTCGGTGCGCTCGGCATGATCGGCGTACCGCCACTCGCGGGCTTCATCACCAAGTGGCACCTGGGCGCCGGGGCCATCACTGCCGGCGCACCCTGGGTGGTGGCCGTGCTGGCTGCGAGTACGCTTCTGAACGCAGCCTATTTCCTGCCGCTGGTACACCGCCTCTGGTTCCGGCCATTGCCTGCCACGATGGCGGCGCGCGAACTAGGGATCAGCGGACGGCGCCTGCAGGCCCTGGTGGGTCCGACCATGATCGTTGCCATGCTGGCACTGTTCGCTGGTCTGCTCGCCGGTACGCCGGGCAGCCCGCTGTTCTGGGCACAGCGCATGATCGGTGACCCGGCGTGAACCTGATGGCACTGCTGCTGCCGCTGGTCCTGGCCGGCGCCTGTCTGTTGTGGAGGCCGCAGCGCTGGCGTTTCCTCTTGCCCGCCGCCAGTCTCCCGGCACTGGCGCTGGCCCTGCTGCCAGCAGGTCGCGCCGACCTCGACTGGACGCTGCTGGGCGTGACGCTTGGCGCCGACGCTGCGTCCCGCCCCTTCTTGCTCCTGTTGGGCGTTGCCTGGTCCACCTGCGCCTGGTTCGCCCTTGCCTACATCGAGCGTCATGAGCGCAGTTTCTGGGTCTTCTGGATGCTGACCCTGGCGGGCATCAACCTCGCCTTCCTGGCTCAGGATGCAGCCGCGTTCTATGCCGGATACGCCGTGATGAGCCTCGCTGGCTATGGGCTCGTGCTGCACGAACGCACGGACGAGGCGCGGCGGGCCGGACGCATCTATCTGATTCTGGCGCTTGTCGGTGAAGTGCTGATCATCACCGGGTTGTTCCTCCTCGCCGCCGAGTTCGGCAACGTCGATCTCGCAAGCCTCCCCGAGGAGCTTGGCGAGCGCACGCAAATGCATCCCGCCGCGGTCTTTCTCTTCACTGGATTCGCCGTGAAGATGGGGACGCTGCCCCTGCACGTCTGGCTGCCGATGGCCCATCCGGTCGCGCCCGTTCCCGCCAGTGCCATCCTGAGCGGCGTGATCGTCAAGGCCGGACTCCTAGGCTGGCTGCGCTTCCTGCCGCCAGAGGCGGTGGGCGCCGCGCCGCCGATCATCGCCCTGGTCCTGCTCGGTCTGGCGGGTGCGTTCTATGCCGCACTCTACGGCGTCAGCCAGACCCGTCCGAAGGCCATTCTGGCCTGGTCCACGGTGAGTCAGATGGGACTGCTGCTCACTCTGTTCGCGGCCAGTCTGCTCGGCGCAGTGGAGCGTGACCTGCTCTTGCCCGTGATAGGGCTTTGGGTGCTGCACCACGGTCTCAACAAGGCGGCGCTGTTTCTCGCCACGGGCTGCGCGCCCACCACGTCCCGTTGGCGCCTCACGCTTTTCGCGCTCCCCGCATTGTCACTCGCCGGATTGCCGTTCACGAGCGGCGCCCTGGCCAAGGATGCCGCCAAGGCCGGTCTCGCGCTGGCGCCCCTGCCCGCCTGGGTCGTCACCGCCTTGGCATGGTCCTCGGTGACCACCGCGCTCCTGCTCTGGCGCCTGTACGAGCGTCTGCGCGCCACCGACGAGCCGGTCACCGCCCGTCCTGCTTGGCTCATGCTCACCGCCGCGGCAATCGTTCTGCCCTGGTGGTGGGCCGTGACCACGGGGCAGGCAGCGCTGCCGGATGCCACCAAACTGTGGGATGGCGCCTGGCCCCTGCTGCTCGCCGCCGCCGTCATCCTCGCCGCGCGCCGGAGCGGGTTCGGTCTGCCCCGATTGCCCGAGGATGAAATGCTGGCCGTGACGCGCCGCCTCGCGTGGCGCACTGCGCTGGCTGCGCCGCATCCGGCCTTCGAGCGTATCTGGAATCCGATCCCGCCAGCCCTGCCTGCCTGCCTGCGGCGTGCCGAAGAGCGGCTCGCCCGCCTGCCCGTCGTCGGTCCCTGCCTGCTCGCGCTGCTGTTCCTCACCTGGGCGCTCTGGATGGTCTGACCCGCTCCGTCGCGGTGCCGACATCGCCGCGCAACTTTTCTTTGCAAATGCGAATCATTGCTATTATCGTTCGCAAATTGCTGCAGCCTCCCGAGATGGCCCGGGTTCCGAGCCGGAAGCGCCAGGTAGGCGCCGAAGCGCAGCCACACCATGTCCAACCGCAGTCCCAAGAGGGAGTCACCCAGATGTCGAACCAAGCATGTCCCGCGCCCCTCCGGCTCGCTGTCGCTGCTGCCGGGACGTGGTTCGCGCTCGGCGCCGAAGCCGCGTCACCGGTCATTCCCGTCATCGAAGTGATCGGGCGCAGCGAGGATGCCGTCTCCCGCCAGACCGGGACCGTCGCCATCGTGACGCCCGAGGACATCGAACGGATGCAGCCGCTCTCGACGGAAGACGTCCTGCGCAGGATTCCCGGCATCAACGCCAAGACGGAGGAAGAGACGGCCATCGTGTCGAACATCGGGTTGCGGGGGCTGAGTTCCAGCGAAACCAAATCTCTGGTGCTCGAAGATGGTGTGCCCGTCGCGCCGGGACTGTTCATCGGCAACGAGCGCTACTTCAACCCCCGCATTCAGCGCATCGAGCGTGTGGAAGTGCTCAAGGGCTCGGCCGGACTCCGATACGGCCCCTCCACCATCGGCGGCGTCATCAACTATCTGACGAAGACACCCGACGACGGCGTCACCCTGACCGGACGGATCGGTTCCTTCGCCACCCGCGAGGCGACCGTCGAGGCCGGTGGCCGCACCCGCTCCGGCGAAGCCTTCGGCGGGATCGTCGCCACCCATGCGCGCAGCGACGGTTTCATGGACCGCGGCTACGAGATGACGGACATCATGGTGAAGACCGGCATGGCGCTGGGTGACCGGCAGCAGCTCGGGGTCAAACTTTCCTACCATGAGAACGACGCCAATATCTCCTACCGCGGCCTGCTGCTCGAGGAGTTCCGGGCAGGTGTCGACCGCAATCCTGCACCGGATGATTTCTACCTGACGGATCGCATCAGCTTCGACGTCAATCACGAGCTGTCGATCAGCGAAGCGGCGCGACTGAAGACGGTGGTCTACTACAGCGAAATGTCGCGGGACTACTGGCGCTACGACGTGGACACGCCCGCCTCCAATGC
>SLQW01000114.1 GCA_007131295.1 Pseudomonadales bacterium
ATCGTAAGCAGTGCGGCCAGGCAAATGGTGCGTAACAGTTGTTGTGCCTGCATGTGGACATCCTCGCTATGGACCATGATGGCTCGGCACCCTGAGGGCATTTCCGAACCCGTATCCCGACCATTCGGGATACGGTGCCCAACGTAGCGCCGATGGCGTCCGGTGCGGGACGGCGAATGTCTATCCAACACGTGCGCTCGGATGTGCAGATGCTGTGAGAGATGCTCAACGGTGGCCGTGTGCCGCGGCTGTGTTTCTCAGCCAAACAGGCCACCCCGCGGTGCGGTCGTACCCCAGCTGCGGCAGCGTGGGCACTGCCAGTGCAATACGGACCCGCTGAACCCGCAGGCATCGCAGGCGTAGGGATCGGAATCGGCAAGCAGGCGGGCGCTGAAAGCGCGCAGACGCGCGAGCGCCGCCGCAGCCGGACCTTCGAACGAGGTCTCGTACTGGCCGAGCAAGAGATCGAGGCCACTCATGTCCGGCCGCTTTGCCAGCGCCTCGGCGACCGCAGTCCGGACGCTCTCAGCACCCTCGTCCTCGCCGGAAGTTTGCGCCAGATAGGCCGCAAGCGCGGGCGACGGATGAGCTTCGAGGCAGGCTTCGATAAAGGTGATCAGGTCCCGTTCCGTTCCGCGTTCGTGGTGCGCCGCGACCAGCGCCGGCAGGGCTTCGGGCAGAAAGCGCGGGTCCTGCTGGCTTACCCTCTCCAAGGCGAAACATGCGTCCCGATAGCGGCCGGCTTCGAGTTCGATCCTGCCGCAGAGCAGCGTCGCGCGGACGCAGTTACCTTCATCGCGCAGAGCATCTTCCAGCAGCGACAGCGCGAGCTCGGGATCACCGACATCCCAGGCCTCCTGAGCCAGCTCACATTGGTAGTGGGCGATATTGCGATCGAACCTACCCTGACCACGCTTAGCGAGCAGACGCGCCGTTCGGGCAGCGGCGACCCAATCGCGCTCACGCTCCTCGAGCCGCAGCTTGACCTCGAGCGCCGCGGCGCCGAGTCCGTCTTTGCGCCCGACGAGTGGCGCCAGGAGGCTTTCCGCGCGGTTCAACAGACCTGCCGCCAGAAAGTCCCGCGCCAGTTCGAGCTCGACCCGAGACCGGCCCTCCTGGTCCAGACCCGGACGTGCCAGCAGCCTCTGGTGCAGGGCGATGGCTCGGTCGCTCTCACCACGGCGCCGCAGCAGCGTTCCGAGCGCGAGGTGGGCCTCGAGAGACCCATCCTGGCGCTCAAAACCGGCGATCAGCGCATCGATTTCGTCATCGGGATTTTCGTTGAGCAGGTAGTTCAGGCCACGCACCGGGTTGTGCGCACGCCGCCGCGGGAGCAGGCGTCGCAAGGGACGCAGCAGGCGACGCCCGGCAAGAAACCCGAGCAGCAATGCGAGCAGAAGCAGAACCCCCAGGAAGGGAAGGCTTGCGGCGGCATCGCTCACGCGCTCAACCGTTGTCGGGCGATCGCGTCGCCTTGAGCGCTCGGCGCGCGGCTTCGAGGTCGCGCTCAGCCTGGCGGCGGCCGTGCCGCTGACGCAGCGTGCCGACACCGGTGAGGCCCACTCCGAGCAGGAATCCCACGGCCAACCCGAGACAGACCCAGACGAAGACGGGCAGCGCTGGCGACTGCCAGTCAAGGAAGATCAGGGAGACGGGCGCGCTATTGTCGATGCCGACGAGCACGCCGAAAGCCAGGACCAGCAGCGCAAGGAAGACGAAAAGGAAGGAGCGCAACAGCCCCATGGATCAGCCTTCCAGATCGCCGTCGCGCCGGCTCATCCCTGACCTTCGCGCCAAACGCCGGTTGGCCGTCCCTGCTGCTCGGACTCCACACCGCTGCCGCTGGCCGCGCCTGGGCCGGCCGCGCCTGAGCCGGCCGCGCCTGAGCCGGCCGCACCTGAGCCGGCCGCACCTGAGCCGGCCGCACCTGAGCCGGCCGCACCTGAGCCGGCCGCATCTGAGCCATCGGCGCCGAGACTGGCGTTGACCCGCTCGCGCAACTCCTTGCCGGGCTTGAAATGGGGGACGTACTTCCCGGATAGACCAACAGCTTCGCCGGTCTTCGGATTGCGGCCGAGCCGCGGGGCACGATAGTGCAGAGAGAAACTGCCGAAACCGCGAATTTCGATGCGGTCCCCAGAAGCGAGAGACTGCGCCATCTGCTCGACGATGGACTTCACCGCAAGTTCAACGTCCTTCGCCGAAAGCTGGCTTTGGCGCTGTGCGATGCGTTCGATCAGCTCGGACTTCGTCATGGGCCCGCGACCTTCCTCATCCGCGGGGATCGTGGCCCCGGAACAGCTGGTATCCAAAACTCAAGCTAGCACAACCGGTTGAATGCAACAACCGAACAGCCTCTAGCTTCAGCATGCAAGTCGCTGATTTCCGGGGCCATCTCGCCCAGCGCAGGGCGCTGGGCTTGACCCGTCAGCCTTTCTGCTGGTCCATCTCTTTGCGGATCAGATCGCCGATCGTGGTCGGTCCCGCAGCAGGCGGCGCTTCTTTCTCACGGTGCTCGCGCACGGCCTGTCGCTCATCCTCGAAGTCTTTGGCCTTGATGGACAGGCTGATGACCCGATTCTTGCGATCCACCGAGATGATCTTGGCCTCGACTTCCTCACCTTCCTTGAGCACGCTGCGGGCATCCTCCACCCGGTCCTGAGAGATTTCCGAGGCCTTCAAGATAGCTTCTACCTCGTCGGCAAGACGGACGCGCGCTTCCTTGGCGTCCACCTCGACCAAGGTGCCGGTGACTATGCTGCCGCGATCGTTGACAGCGGTGTAATCCGAGAACGGATCCTCCTCGAGCTGCTTGATCCCAAGCGAGATACGCTCACGCTCCGGGTCGATGGACAGCACCACGGTGGAGACCTCTTGACCCTTCTGGTAGTTGCGCACGGCGCTCTCGCCGGGCTCGTTCCAGGAGATGTCGGAGAGGTGCACGAGGCCGTCGATGCCACCGTCGAGACCGATGAAGATGCCGAAGTCGGTGATCGACTTGATCGTACCGGTGATGCGGTCGCCCTTGGTGAAGCTTCCGGCGAACACGTCCCAGGGATTCTTCTGGGTCTGCTTGATGCCGAGTGAGATGCGGCGCCGCTCCTCGTCGATGTCGAGAATCATGACGTCGATCTCGTCGCCGACCTGCACCACCTTGGAGGGATGGATGTTCTTGTTCGTCCAGTCCATCTCGGAGACGTGCACGAGACCTTCCACGCCTTCCTCGATTTCCACGAAGCAGCCGTAATCGGTGAGATTCGTGACCCGACCCTTGACCACGGCGTTCTCGGGATAACGTGCCTTGATGCTGACCCAGGGATCCTCACCGAGTTGCTTGAGCCCGAGGGACACGCGCTGCCGCTCGCGGTCGAACTTCAATACCCGTACGCGGATCTCGTCGCCGACGCTGACGATCTCGCTGGGGTGCTTGATACGGCGCCAGGCCATATCGGTGATGTGCAGCAGACCGTCGACACCGCCGAGGTCCACGAACGCACCGTAATCGGTGAGGTTCTTGACCACACCGTCGAGATCCATGCCTTCCTGCAGCGACTCGAGCAGCGCTTCCCGCTCGGCAGAATTCTCCTCCTCGAGCACGGCGCGCCGCGAGACCACCACGTTGTTGCGACGCTGATCGAGCTTGATGACCTTGAACTCGAGTTCCTTGCCTTCGAGGTGAGCCACGTCGCGTACCGGGCGCATGTCCACAAGCGAACCGGGCAGGAAGGCGCGGATGCCGTCGACGTCGACAGTGAAGCCGCCTTTGACCTTGCCCTGCAGGTAACCGGGAATCTTCTTCTCCTGTTCGAAGGCCTCCTCGAGCACCATCCAGACCTCCGCGCGTCGCGCCTTCTCGCGCGACAGACGGGTCTCGCCGAAACCATCGTCGACCGCTTCCATGGCAACTTTGACCTGATCGCCGATGGCGAGCTCAAAGTTGCCTTTCTCATCCAGAAATTGGGATCGAGGGATGACGCCTTCGGACTTCAGGCCGGCATGGACGGTGACCCAATCGTCATCGATATCCACCACGGTGCCGGTGACGATGGCGCCAGGCGCCATCTCGACGCTTTTCAAACTCTCTTCGAACAGATCCGCGAAACTTTCGCTCATCAGGTGTGATTTCCGGTGTTGCCGCGCGCCCCAGCTGGCACGGGTCGATTCATGAAACCTCGATCCATCGCGCTGCTGGCTCCAACGACGGATTCGAGGGGAATACCCTCACTTTCATACGAGCCCTCGGGCGCGTGCTTCCGAAAGCACCCGGGCGAGAACCCCCTCCGCATCGACTTCAGTGCTGTCGATCACGATCGCGTCGTCCGCCGGACGTAACGGCGCCACGGCGCGCTTGGCGTCTCGTTCATCGCGGGACGCCATACTTGTGAGAAGGTCGCGGAGGCTAGCATCCAATCCCTTATCTTTCAACTGCTTATATCGACGCCGGGCGCGCTCTTCGGTGCTGGCGGTGAGGAAGACTTTGAGGGCCGCATCGGGAAAGATCACGGTGCCCATATCGCGCCCGTCGGCCACCAGTCCAGGCGCCCGGCGAAAGGCTCGCTGCCGCTCAACCAGCGCCGCGCGCACTTCAGGGATCGCCGCAACCTGCGATGCGCCCTGCCCGGCCGCATCGCTGCGCAGCGCCTCGTCCACACGCCGGCCATCCAGGAACACCTCGGTGAGATCCGCATCCGACCTGAGCTCGAAGCTCACGTCCAGGTGCCGAGCCACTTCGGCCAGAGCATCCCTGTCATCGAAAGGGACGCCGCGCTCCTCCGCAGCGAGCGCAACCAGCCGGTAAAGGGCACCGGAGTCGAGAAGGTGCCAGCCCAGATGCCGCGCCAAGGCGACGCACAGCGTGCCCTTGCCTGCGCCGCCGGGTCCATCGACGCTGATCACCGGGATATCAGTCACGTGAGGACGCTCCGATCACGTGGGTGTCACGCAGAGCCTTGGCTCGAGTGAAGATGGACCGGAGCCCTTCGCGGTCGCCGGCGTCGAGCAGCGCGCGCAGTTCGTCGAGCTCTCTCTCCAGCGCATCGAGAATGCCGCCCACCGCCTCCGCGTTGGCCGCGAAAATGTCGCTCCACATCACCGGATCCGAGGAGGCGATACGGGTGAAGTCGCGAAAACCGCCCGCCGCGAACCGGAACACCGCCTCATGCTCCGGCACTCTGCCCAGCGTATCCACAAGGGCGAACGCCAGCAGATGGGGTAGGTGGCTGGTCATAGCCAGGATCCGGTCGTGGTCGGCCACGGGCATCGTGCACACCTCGGCACCGAGCGCCTCCCAGGCCGCCCGCACGCGATCAATAGCCGCTGCTGCGGTCTGCTCCACCGGCGTGAGAATCACGCGATGCCCGCGAAAAAGATCTGCGCGCGCAGCGGCGACGCCGCTGCGTTCGGAGCCCGCGATCGGATGACCGGGAACGAGATTCGCAGGCATGCGCCCGCAGCTGGCCAACGCGGCATCGAGCACCGATTGCTTCACGCTGGCCACGTCGGTGACGACCGCACCGCCCGCGAGCACGCCACGCTCTCCGTCCCACAGCTCTGCCAGAACCGATGCCACGGTCAGTGTCGGCACGGCAATCAGCACCAGGTCTGTCGGGCCCAGATCGTCAGGCCAGCCGGTTGCATCGATCAGGCCTGCGCGCTGCGCAGCAGCGAGGGCCTGTCGATCCGTATCGACCCCGATGATCGTCTCTGCACCCTGCTCCCGGAGACCAGCGGCCACAGAGCCCCCAATGAGCCCCACGCCACAGACGAGCAGCCGGCCGCCGGGCAGCATCAGTCCCGGGTCCCGGCAGCCCGGACGTCGAGCACCCGATCGAGGGCGGCGAGAAAGCGGGCATTCTCCTCGGCCGTACCCACGGTTACCCGCACGTGCCGCGGCAGACCATAGCCGGCAATGGGACGGACGATCACGCCTTCGCGCAGCAGGGCATCGTAGACCGCAGCCCCGTCTCCGACCTCGAGAGTGACGAAATTGCCCACCGACGGAATGTAGGGCAGCTGCCGCTCATCGAATGCTGCCGTCAGTACGGCCATACCTTCGTCGTTCAGTCGCCGGCTCTCCGCCATGTAATCCGCGTCCTCGAGTGCGGCGACCGCCGCCGCCTGTGCCATAGCGTTGGCGTTGAAAGGTTGCCGCAGGCGGTTCAGGAGATCGGCGATGGCGGGCGACGACACCGCGTAGCCCATGCGCAGCGCCGCGAGGCCGTGGATCTTGGAGAACGTGCGTGTGACCACCAGGTTCGGGTGCGCTGCAAGCAGGCTGATACCGTCCGGATGATCTTCTTCCGCGACGTACTCGAAGTAAGCCTCGTCGAGCACCACGATGAGATCGTCAGGAACGCTGGCAAGCAGCGTCTCCACCTCGGAACGAGTGACTCGGGTACCGGTTGGATTGTTCGGATTGGCGATGAACAGGATGCGGCTGCGCTCATCCACCGCGGCCGCCATTGCCTCGAGGTCATGACCGTAGTGGCGGGACGGTACCCGCACGAGTTCACCACCGGACGACGTGATCGCCAGCGGATAGACCACGAAGGAATGGGCGTCGACGATGCCGCGATCGCCGGGTCCGACGAACACGCGGCCGAGCAGTTCGAGCACGTCGTTACTGCCGTTACCGAGCGTGATCATGTCCATCTCTACGCCGAGGCGGCGCGCCAGGGCCTGCTTCAGTTCGAAGCCGTTCCCGTCCGGATAGCGGTTGAGCTCATGCGCTGCCCGCGCCAGGGCCTCGTGCACGGCCGGACCGGGGCCGCGCGGATTCTCGTTGCTCGCGAGCTTCACCGCCTCGCGAACACCTAGCTCGCGCTCGAGTTCGGCCACCGGCTTGCCGGGCTGATACGGCTGCAACGCCCGTATGGCAGGCCGCGCCCGCGCCAGGATTCGCTCAGTGATGGCAGGCGTCTTCAGGGCGATCTCCTCCTGTGAACTCGGGCGCGGCTGCGCCGCGCATCGGCGCGCCTCCCTGCGGGAGGCACGCCTTCCCACACACTACAGGCTCGAACGAAGGCTGCAGCATGTGGGAGAGCGTGTCCGCGCGCAGCGGGGTCGCGCCGATCGGCGGTGCGAGCGCAGGCATCTGCTGTCGTCTGTCTTCTATGATCTGTCCTCTGAATCACAGGACCGCTCGCGGGTAGGAGCCGAGCACCTTCACTTCGATGGTGATCTCCTGCAGTTCGCCCAGCACCTTCAGCACCTCCGCGTCATCCTGGTGACCCTCGCAGTCGATGAAGAACACGTAGGACCAGTTGCCGGCCCGGGACGGTCGCGTCTCCAGGCGGGTCAGACTGATACCGTGCCGGTGGAACGGCTCCAGCAGCTGATAGAGCGCGCCGGGCTGATTGCGGGTCGACACCAGCAGCGTGGTCTTGTCCCGACCGCTCGGCAGCACCTTCTGCCGTCCGAGCACCAGAAAGCGAGTGGTGTTGTCCGGCTGATCCTCGATGTTGTTGGCGAGTTTCACCAGGCCATAACGCTCGGCGGCCATCTCACCGGCGATGGCGGCCGCATCCTTTTCCTTCGCCACCAGCGCGGCGGCCTCGGCGTTGCTCGCCACGGGGATCCGTTCCAGGCGCGGCCAGTGCGCATCGAGCCAGAAACGGCACTGGGCGAGAGATTGCTGATGCGAAAACACCCGCTTGAGGTCGGCAGGCTCGACGCCGTGCGGCAACAGCAGATGATGGTGGATGCGCAGCTCCACCTCACCAACGATCTGCAGCGGCGAAGCCATGAAACTGTCCAGCGTATGGTTGACTACGCCTTCCGTGGAGTTTTCCACCGGCACCACGCCGTAATGGGCACTGCCGGATTCAACCTCGCGGAATACCTCGGCGATGGACGACATCGGCCGCGTGCGCGCGAAATGACCAAAGTGCTTGATCGCGGCCGCCTCGGTGAATGTTCCCTCGGGCCCCAGATAGGCCACCGTCAACGGCTGTTCCAGCGCGAGGCAGCAGGACATGATTTCGCGGAACAGCCGCGCCATCTCCTCGTCGCCCATGGGTCCCGTGTTGCGCGCCTTGACTCGCGCCAGCACCTGCGCCTCACGCTCGGGCCGATAGAACACCGGTTCGGAACCGGGATCGGCCTCGAGCTTGACGCGAGCCACCTCCTGGGCGGCCTCCGCGCGGGCATTGAGGAGCCGCTGCAACTCGAGATCGATGGTATCGATGCGCTCGCGCAATGCAGCGAGCGCACTTTCCATCCTGCTTGCATCCTGTTCCGTCATGGTCGCGCCCTCGCTCCGGAGTCAGGCGTGCTGGCGCTCGAAATCCTGCATGAAGGTCACCAGGGCGTCGACCGCTTCCTGAGTCACCGCGTTGTAAAGGCTCGCACGCATGCCGCCAACGCTGCGATGCCCCTTGAGGTTAGTCAGGCCCCGTGCCTCCGCCTGCTTCAGGAAATCTCCGTCGAGGGCCGGATCCGCCAGCGTGAACGGCACGTTCATCCACGACCGATTCGCTTCCGCCACC
>SLQW01000178.1 GCA_007131295.1 Pseudomonadales bacterium
CCCATGGATGCCACGAAGTGGGTGATCGTACCGTTGGTCTGTTCCCAGATCTCCGGCCCCGTGCCCTCGTAGTGGGCGCGAGGATTATCCGCATTCGCGAACTGATCGAGCACCAGGCCGCGACCTTCCGCCTGCATGCGCTCGGCAAGATCACGGGCGCCCTCCATACCCTCCTCCTGGGTCACCATCACGAGCTCCGCACCATAGGCCGCCATGGCTGCCTTGCGCTCGTCGCTCATGTGCGAGGGCATGATGAGCACCATGCGGTAACCGCGAATGGCAGCTGCCATGGCAAGGGCGATACCGGTATTGCCGCTGGTTGCCTCGATGAGCGTGTCCCCGGGCTTGATCTGACCGCGCTCCTCGGCTCTGCGGATCATGCTCATGGCAGGCCGATCCTTGACCGAACCCGCGGGGTTGTTGCCCTCGAGCTTGGCCAGAATCAGGTTGGAGGTGTTTCCAGGCATGCGCTGCAGGCGCACCAGGGGGGTGTGGCCGACCAGCGCTTCGACCGTGGGATAGCGTGACGTGTGCGGATGGGACATGACGATACAGCTCGGGTCCACCGGGCCCGCATAATACGCCCGGAGGGACTCCCTTGCGAAATGCCCGATGCTACTATGGCAAGCGGCGAGGGCTATATGGCCACTCGCAAACCAGCGCCGAGTGACCGGCGCTGCAAGCGGTACGGGGATGTACCGCACCATCGAGACCGATGCCGAACATCGGCATGCGCGATGGCGCTCATGACGGGCAACGTCGCCTCTCGCTGGCAGGGTAAGGAGCCGGGATGCTCCTGTCAGGACTCTTGCTCGGGCGCCTCCGCAGGGAGCAGCGAAAGCTGCAGCGGCAACTTCGCAGCAGCAGCGAGCTGGTCGCCGGCCTCGCCCACGAGCTACGCAGCCCTCTCCAAGGCCTGCTCGGCGCAGCCGAGCTGCTGGCACGCGGCGAGAAGCGCGCCGAGCACCAGCGCCTGTTCCTCGACATGCGCCGATCTGCGCTGCACATGCTGCACCTGATCGACGACAGCCTGGAGCTGGTTCGCCTCACTCAGCACAGACCCGCCGCGCTGAACGTTCCATTCCACCTGGAAGCAGTGGTCGCCGACGCCATCGCCGGAACGCGGCCCTTGCGCGCAGAGCGCGTGGAACTCGCCGTGGACCTGCGCGGCGGGGCCGCCGGCAGCTGCAACGGCGATCCGGACCGGCTGCGCCAGATCCTGACGAACCTGTTGAGCAACAGCCTGACGCGCACGCGTGACGGCCATGTCCGGGTAATGGCCGAAGCGAATGCAGCAGGCATGGAACTGCGCGTGCAGGACTCCGGCCCGGGCATCCCGGAACGCCGTCAGGGAGAATTGGCAGGGGCGTTCGCACAGGGGCCACGGCCCGGTAAGGCTGGCATGGGGCTCGCCATTGCCGGACGTCTGGTGGATGCGCTGGGCGGGCGCTTGACCGTCTACAGCCAACCCGGAGAAGGCACCTGCTTCTGCCTCTGGCTGCCGTTTCCAGCCACCCCTGAATCTGCTCCAAGACCGCTGGCGCACATTGCGCGGGTAGGCGTCGCCGAAGAGGCCACGCTGCATCGTCTCGACGTCATGGCCCGTCTGGCGGAGTGGGGACTGACGATCCACGAGTTCGACCAGCCATGCGCTGTCGCGCGTTGGGTCGATTCCCCGACGCCGCTCGACGCCCTGCTCATTTCTCGAGAGTGGCTGAGAGACAGCGGTGCGGCCCGAAACCTGCGCGCGATCTGCCAACACAGGGGCACCATCCTCGTCGTTCACGGCCATCCAGACGAACCCGAACATCGCCCCTCTGCGGAAGGCGGCACAAAGATCCACACGCGCCCCCTGCTGCCGGGCGACCTCTCCGCTGCCCTGAACGAAGTGAGCGACCCGACGGCTCCCCCGGCCGAAGTGCCCTGCACTGTGCTGGTGGTCGATGACAATCCGCTGGTACGTTCACTGCTTGCGGCCACGGCGGTTGCGCTGGGGTGCAGGCCTCTGCTCGCCGATTCCGGTGCGGCAGCACTTCGAACGGCCGCCTGCGGCCACGTCATCGACTGCGTGCTGCTCGATCGCAACATGCCTGGTATCGATGGGCTGGAGACCGCCCGCCGCCTGCGCAGTCGACCCGCGACGCAGCACGCCAGGCTGATCCTGCTGGTCAACGACGAGGACGAGGCCGCGAGCGCCGCTGGCGGGGACGTCGATCACATACTGGTTCGGCCGCGCGGCAGGGAGGCACTCGAACGCCGTCTGCGGCTATTCATCAGCGGCGGCCGCGGTGGTTACGAAGGAACCCATGGCCAGATCTCCGAGCAGGATCTGGAACAGAGCCTCCGCGAGGATCTCGCTCAGCTCGAAGCTGGGCTGGCGCGCGGTGACGCAGCGACGGTTCGAGATGGCGTTCACAGGATGCGGGGCGCTCTGCGCCTGTTCCCGCACGAGCGCCACGAAGTCTGGCTCGAGGTCATGGCGCGTGCTGTGCTCAGCTGGCAACAGCATGCCGACCCGACCGAGCTGAACCATGCGCTCGCAACTGCGCGAGAGGCACTCGCTACGCAGCCGAAGCACTAGTGGGCTCGACGTCAGCGGAACAGCTCGCGGGAGCGCAGCGGGGCAGGGCCGATATGGCTTGCCAGCGCCGCACGCGTCAGGCGCTTCGCAGTCAGGAGGACTTCACGCTCCGTCAGCCTGTCCGCAGCAAGCGCCAGCAGATGCCGACCCGCAAGAGCCGATGCCCCGTCTGTCCGGCCGCCCTCGCGCACACCCTGCGCAACCGGAGCGAGGCCCGCATCCGGCAGCAGTTCGTAGTCGCTCGCGGGATCGATGGCGGCGCCGTGAATGTCGTAGTCGAGGGGAAAGCCGTAACCGAGGGCGACGAGCAAACGCAGCTCGAAGCGGCGCAGCGCAGCTTCCATGGCGACGGCCTCGTCACCGGCAGGAAGCGCAGCGAGACGGGCAACGGTGGCGGCATAGTCACTGAAGATCTCTTGCTGCGAGTCCTCCCGCTGCAGCAGCCGCAGGAGCAGCTCGTTGAGATACAGTCCTGCAAACAGGCGCTCGCCCGTGAGCGGTAGCGCCTGCTCCGTTTCCGCACTGACCAGGGTTCGCAATTCTCCACGGCCGCGCCAGGCGACTTGCATCAGCGCGAACGGCTGCAGGCTTCCGGCGCCGCCCTTGCGCCCCCGACGCGCCCCGCGCGCCACCACCCCAACCCGACCATGCCCGGGCGTCAACAGCTCGGCAATAAGGCTGGTCTCGCGCCAGGGGCGGGTGTGGAGCACGAAGGCCGGTTCGTTCATCGCCGCCCTTCACTCCTCGTAGCCAAGGCGCCTCAGCATGCGCTCGTCGTCCGACCAGCCGCCCCTGACCTTCACCCAGATCTCCAGGCGCACATGGCGGTCGAGGAGACGCTCGATCTCGCGGCGCGCATCGATTCCCGCCTGCTTCAGACGCTCGCCCTTATGGCCGACCACGATGGCCTTCTGGCCGGCGCGCTCCACCAGGATCTGGCAGTGGATCAGGAGCCTCCCGGGCTCCTCGGTCCAGCGTTCGATACCGACGTCGATCTGATGGGGCAGCTCATCGCCGACCCGGCGCATCACCTTCTCGCGAACGATCTCCGCGACCATGAACCGTTCCGAACGATCGGTGACCTGATCGGATGGAAACAGATGCGGCGCATCCGGCAGGCGCGCACGGATGCAGGTCTCGAGGCGATCGAGGTTGTGGCCGCGGGTCGCAGACACCGGAATGATTTCCGCAAACGGCGCCCTGCGGCCGCAGGCTTCCAGGAACGGCAGCAGCTTTTCTTTCGGCTGCACTAGATCGGCCTTGTTCAAAACCAGCAGCGCGGCCCGGTCGCCGTCGAAGCCACGTTCGGCGGCGACGCGCTCGAGGACCAGATCGTCGTCCGCCTTCCAGCGGCCCGCTTCCACGACCATCAGCAGCACGTCCACGTCGCCGAGAACGGAGCGCGCCTGGCGATTCATGAGCCGATTCAACGCACGGCGAGCGGTACCATGCTGGCCCGGTGTATCCACGTAGATGATCTGATCATCTCCCTCGGTCTGGATACCGAGCAGGTTGTGACGGGTGGTCTGTGGGCGGTCGGAAGTGATGCTGATCTTCTGCCCGACGAGCCGATTCAGGAGCGTCGATTTGCCGACGTTCGGTCTACCGACGAGGCCGACGTAGCCGCAGCGGGTCACGGCAGTCATGGCACCTCACCGACGAGTGCATCGAGAGCAACGGATGCGGCCTGCTGTTCCGCCGCGCGCCGGGAGCGGCCACGGCCGACGATGGCCTCTCCAAGCAGGGGAACGCGGCAACAGACCGTGAAGGTCTGGGCGTGATCGCTGCCGGTCACTTCCACGATCTCGTACTCGGGAAGGGCTTCGCCACGCCCCTGCAGGTGCTCCTGCAGGCGGGTCTTGGGGTCCTTGTGCACCTCGCCGGGACGGGCTCGCACCAGGCGCTCACCGAGCAGGCGCAGAACCAGGTCGCGCGCGGATCTGCGACCGCCATCGAGCAGAACTGCACCGATCACCGCTTCCGTGGCATCCGCCAGGATCGAATCACGGCGAAAGCCACCACTCTTGAGCTCGCCGGAACCCAGGCGCAGGAATTCTCCGAGACCGACCTCGCGAGCAACGTCGGCCAGAGTACGCCCACGCACGAGGCTGGCTCGCAGCAGCGTGAGCTCATTCTCCTTCGCCTCGCCGTGCCGGTCGAACAGCTCAGCCGCCACCACATATCCCAGGTAGGCATCACCCAGGAACTCGAGCCGCTCGTTGTTGCGCCGACCGGAAAGGCTACGATGCGTAAGGGCCAGCTCGAGCAGGGCGGGATCATGGAAGTCGTAGCCGAGGCGGCGCTGCAGCTCAGGCAGGTCTCCGCCACCGTTGTCGGAGCCTCCGCCTTCGACCGAGGTGGACCGGGTCACGCCTTCCTGCTCATCGAAGCACCCGTTCGAAGGAGTCTTCGAACCTCAGCACGATGTCGGCATTGCCAAAGAGTGGCTCGCGAACCTCGTAGCGCAAATCGACGGTCAGCTGCCCTGAACGGGCATCGACGGTGAGTGCGTTGGCAGAATCGAAGTCGCGAATGCTGTTGATCTGCAAACGCTCCCGGAAGGTCCGGTGAAACTGAGTCGCATTGCTGCGCGCGACACGATCATCCGCCACCATGTCCTCGATTACGCTGCGTATCGTTCGGTAATCGATGTAATGAGGAATGAGACGGATCGCGATCGAGGATAGTCCGAGGATGATCACGATCACCAGGAACCATCCTGCGAACGATCCTCTCTGTGCCCGCAGACTCATCGTCGAATCCTCCAAGCGCGCTCATTGAATCCTGCCGTTACGACTGAATGTAGGCCAGTTCAATCCGGGCTGCTTGTGGGCCCAAATCGCCACGGCCTTACCGACGATGTTTTCCTCCGGCACCATGCCCCAACTGC
The DNA here is from genome assembly GCA_007131295.1 of Pseudomonadales bacterium. Lineage (GTDB taxonomy): Bacteria > Pseudomonadota > Gammaproteobacteria > Pseudomonadales > Azotimanducaceae > SLTB01. The sequence continues at coordinate 5,472 of SLQW01000178.1, forward strand.
GGCTGTCATCGCTCTGGTCGCGATTGTCGCCCATGGTGAAGTACTCGCCGTCGCCCACGCGCCAGCGGCAGCCGTCGGGACGACGCGCGCAGACCTCCATGGTCTGATGAGGCCGGACGTGAATCTGGTGCGGCCTGTCTCCGAGATGCTCTGCCGCCACTACGACGCCCGGCATTTCCGGAGTCATGTTCTGCACGATTTCGAGTTCGACCGGTTCACCGTTGATGTGCAAGCGCTTGTTGCGATACTCGATCAGGTCGCCGGGAATTCCCACCACCCGCTTGATGAAATAGTTGGGCTGGTGCGGCGGGAAGAACACCATGACATCACCCCGCTGCGGTTCTCCCACGGACACCACCTTGGTACCCAGAACGGGCAGCCGCAAGCCATAGCGGTACTTGTTCACCAGGATGTAGTCGCCCACTTCGAGCGTAGGAATCATGGAGCCGCTGGGAATGACGAAGGGCTCGGCGACGAAGGAGCGCAACACCAGTACCAGCGCGAGTACAGGAAAGAAGCTCCCGCCCCACTCCATCACTGCTGGCTCCCGCAGCACAGCCTCACGGGCTTCCTGATAGGCCTCGGAATCTCGCTGCGCTTCAGGCGTCCTCGCTTCCAATTCAGCCGCCGCTGCGCGGCGCCGCGGGCGCCAGCGCCAGCGGTCGATCGCCCAGATGACACCGGTCACCGCGGTCGCGATCAGGAGGAACTCGGGCAGGTAATCGAGCAGACTGTTCAACGCGTCATCCTTACCGGGCGGCCTACTTGCCGACCTGCAAAACGGCCAGGAACGCCTCCTGGGGAATCTCGACCCGACCCACCTGCTTCATCCGACGTTTTCCGGCCTTCTGTTTCTCGAGCAGTTTCTTCTTCCGGGTGACGTCGCCGCCGTAGCACTTCGCCGTGACATCCTTGCGCAACGCCTTGACGTTGGAACGGGCGACGATCTTGGCCCCGAGGGCCGCCTGAATGGCCACGTCGTACATCTGGCGGGGAATCAGGTCGCGCATCTTCTCGACCAGTTCCCGCCCCTTGCTCTGGGCCTGATCGCGATGAACGATCAGAGCCAGCGCATCCACCTTCTCGCCGTTGATCAGGACGTCGAGACGGGCTACCGGCGACGGTTCGAAACGCTGAAAGCTGTAGTCCAGTGAGGCGAAGCCGCGGCTGACCGATTTCAGCCGATCGAAGAAGTCGAGTACCACTTCCGCCATCGGCAGGTCGTAGAGCAGCGAGACCTGTCCCCCGACGAACTGCATGTCGACCTGGGTACCACGTCGCGTCTCGCAGAGCGTGAGCACGGCACCCACGTGCTCCTGGGGCACCAGGATGCTCGCGCGGACGATGGGCTCGCGGATCTCCTCGGTGCGCGAGGGGTCCGGCAGTTCGGAAGGGTTGTCGATGTGAAGCGTCGATCCGTCTTTGCACAGAACCTCATAGACCACCGAAGGTGCCGAGGTGATCAGGTCGAGATCGTACTCGCGCTCCAGCCGCTCCTGGATGATCTCCATGTGCAGCATGCCGAGGAATCCGCAGCGAAAACCGAAGCCGAGCGCGTCCGAGACTTCCGGTTCGTAAACCAGAGAGGCGTCGTTCAGAGTCAGCTTGCCGAGCGCGTCGCGGAAATCCTCGAAATCATCGGCGTTGACCGGAAACAGACCGGCGAACACCTGTGGTTTCACCTTCGTGAAGCCGGGCAGTGCCGGCGCATCGGAGCGCTCATGCACGAGCGTGTCACCCACCGGCGCACCGCGGACATCCTTGATGCCGGCGATGACGTAGCCCACCTCGCCGGCCTGCAACACATCGGTCTGGGTCTGCTTCGGCGTGAAGCGTCCGACGCTGTCCACCTGGTGCAGCTTCTCAAGCGACCGCGCCATGATGCGGTCGCCCTTCTTCAAGGTTCCATGTAACACCCGAACCAGCGACACCACGCCCTGGTAGTTATCGAACCAGGAGTCGATGATCAGCGCCTGCAGCGGTGCTTCTGCATCTCCCTGTGGTGGCGGGATGCGCTCAACCAGTGCTTCGAGAAGTTCATCGATACCGAGCCCGGTCTTGGCGCTGACCTCCAATGCATCGCTGGCATCGAGGCCGATGATCTCCTCGATCTCCCTCCGAACCTTGGGCGGATCGGCATGAGGCAGGTCCATCTTGTTCAGGACGGGAATGACCTCGAGGCCCTGATCGATGGCGGTGTAGCAGTTCGCCACCGACTGCGCCTCCACGCCCTGACCCGCGTCGACCACCAGCAGGGCTCCTTCGCAGGCAGACAACGAGCGCGATACCTCGTAGGAAAAATCAACGTGCCCGGGAGTATCGATGAAGTTGAGCTGGTAGCGTTGACCGTCCCCGGCTTCGTAGTAGAGCGTTACGCTTTGAGCCTTGATGGTGATACCGCGCTCCCGCTCCAGGTCCATGGAGTCGAGTACCTGCTCGGCCATCTCGCGATCACTGAGCCCACCGCAACGCTGAATGAAGCGATCCGCAAGCGTCGACTTGCCGTGATCGATGTGGGCGATGATCGAGAAATTCCGGATGTGACGCAGATCGGTCAAGGGAGCTGATCCTGGCTTGGAGCCGAAGCAAGCCGAGCATTCTAGCCTGCATAGCTCACCGATTCACGGCTTCGGCCCAGGTATTGCCCCGAGCCTCTCCCCGCCCGGATCGGGCGAGGAGGGGAGGTCGCGATATTCAATCGTCCTCGGGCACCCGCAATGCGAGGAAGGTCGGGTTGCCACCACG
>SLQW01000159.1 GCA_007131295.1 Pseudomonadales bacterium
CCGACCACTTCAGTGAACTCATGGGCATCGAGGTGCTGCCCGCGTCGCGGCTGCCCGGCGACGCGGAGATCACCAGCATCAGCGCCCTTGCGCCCGCTCCGGACATCGAGGCCGTCGAACGGCTCGTCGACAGCGAACCGGATCTGGTCGCCTATGCCGGCATGGCTCTGGAAGGTGAGGGTCTCGGCTGGATCGACATTCACCATCGCGCGGGCAGCAAGGGCAATGCCGTGGATGTTCTGCGGGAGGAACTGGGTGCGAAGCGCGTCCTGGTCTTCGGCGACAGCAGCAATGACCTGAGCATGTTTGCGACTGCGGACGAAGCCTACGCGCCGAGTAACGCGCGGGCAGAGGTGCGAGCCGCGGCGACGCAGGTGATCGGACACCACGACGAGGACGGCATCGCGCACTTTCTGCGCGAGCGATTCGAGCTGGGATGACTGACCCTGCACTGGCGACGGCCGATGTTCAGCGCTTCATGTCGCGGGCCAGCGCGCCACGACCTGGACGCCCGCAGCGCTGATGCGAGCGGTATCGCGTATGCATACCTACGAACGGTTCACGACACGCTCGTGGAATGAGCCGGCGGTCGACCGCCGGACCACGAACCCACTCGAACTGCCTCTTTAGGGATAGATCCATGCCGCTGTTCAAACGCGACCCGAAAAAGAAATTGCAGAAGTCCTACCAGCAGAAACTGGAAGCCGCCATGCACGCCATGCGCAATGGGGACATCAGGAAGAATGCGGAACTCACCGCAGAGGCGGAAGGGATCAAGGCGGAGTTGGACAAGCTGGGCTGAGCAAAGCGCTGCGGCCAAGGGCGTGCAACTGGGCCAGGCCAACAGCGGCAACTTCACCACATCCAGCAACGCGCCCCGCCCGTACTGCGCCCCACCCCGGAGCAGTACGCCATCTCATCAGCCCGCGTTTGACCGTTGCCTCCGTGAAGGAATCCCCTTGGCCAGTAGATACTTACCTTCCTGATCGGCTCGCGGGCTTGTAGGAAGCCTGCCTGCTGTTCCGTGAGATTCTTCCCCTGCCAATTGCTGTGGATCGGAGGGACGAGTCGTTGACCGTTGCTGAACCGCTGGGGATGCTGAAGGTCGCCAGGATAAGGACCTGTTATTTTTCCGGCTCTTCCGGGTTTTGTTTGGGCAGCCTGCCGCAGGTAGCCTCTGTTCCCGGCCAGTCAAGGCGCTGTGCGCCTCCTCCGCTTCGCTGCGGCCCTGCGGGTGACAGGCCACTCACGACGGCTTTGTGTTTCCCATGCCGGAAGCGGAGCTTCCGGCACTCGACGACGAGTTCCGCATGCAGGATACCAAGCTCTACCAGCGTCTCCTCGGCGTGCACGCTCCCTGGGCAGTCGAGGGTGTCGACCTCGACGTGAAGGACGTGCGCGAAGGCACTGTCACCGTGTCGGTGTCTCATGATCGATCGGTTCCATTGCGGTGTCCGGAATGCGGAGCGGAATGCCCCGGCTACGACACCCGGGAGCGCCGCTGGCGCCACCTGGACACCATGCAGTACCGCACGATCCTCGTGGCCCAGGTGCCGCGTGTGAGGTGCCCGACGCATGACGTGCGGCAGGTCGACGTCCCGTGGGCGGAAGAAGGCTCCCGGTTCACGGCACTCTTCGAGATGCTGGTGATCGACTGGCTGAAGGAGGCGAGCTTTGCCGCGGTGGCACGCCGGCTGAACATGACTTGGGACCAGGTGGCGGCCGTTCAGGACCGTGCTGTAGAACGGGGCTTGGCGCGTCGGGATCTCACCGAACCGAAGACGATCGGCGTCGACGAGACTTCGTTCAAGAAAGGCCACGACTACGTCACGGTCGTCAGCGATCTCGATGCACCCGGCCATGTTCTTCACGTCGCTGACGGACGTCGCCAGGGCGCGCTCAATAGCTTCTTCGAGGTCCTCGGCGAAGACGGTGCCAAGGGACTCGAGCGGGTCGCCATGGACATGTGGCCTGCGTACATCAACTCCACGGAACACCATGCTCCTCAGGCTGAGATCATCTTCGACAAGTTCCACATTGCGAAGCATCTCGGCGACGCGATCGACAAGGTGCGCCGGAGCGAGAACAAGGCTTTGGCCGCCCAGGGCGACCACCGTCTCCTGAAGACGAAGTACCTCTGGCTGTCGAACCCCGAGAACATGTCCTTGTCGCGATGGAAGGCGTTCGCAGATCTGCGCAAAAGCGAGCTGAAGGTCGCACGAGCCTGGGCGATCAAGGAGATGGCGATGAGTCTCTGGGGCTACCGCAAGCGGGGCTGGGCCGAGCGGATGTGGGACCGATGGTACCAGTGGTAGATCCGTTGCCGGCTGGAGCCAATCAAGCGCGTGGCACGCATGATCAAGGCGCACTGGGAAGGTGTCATGAACGCTTTCACCAGTCCGATCACCAACGCCCGAGCCGAGGGGATCAACCGCAAGATCCAGTGGATCAAGCGCAAAGCATGCGGGTATCGCAACCGCGAACGCTTCCGGATGGCTATCTATTTCCATCTCGGTGGCCTAGATCTCTACCCGGAGAAGCTCAGCGGTGCCCACACGTAATCCCGAAGCGCCATTTTTCCTATTCGCGGACCGCCACCCGCGTGGATCTGGTCTTCGGGTCGAACTCCCAACAGCGGGCGATCGCGGAAGAGTACGGCGCGAGCGACGGCGAGCAGTGCATGATCGACCGGTTCGTCGAGGCTTTCGTCAAGGTGATGGAAAACGACCGCTTCGATCTTCATCGCTGAGGCGCCGAGAAGAACGGCCGCTACTGCGGGAGCGGCCGTCGAGACATCGCCGAGGTAGGAGCTCTGTCGGCCTCAGCGATTCCGTCTCTTGCCCCGTCCTCGCCCCAGCTGGAGACGACCGGCAGAACAGGCGTCCCGGTTCCGTCATCGCTGGTGGGACGCTTTGCTCCCGCAGTAGAACTGGGAGCCGGCGAGGCGTTCCCGATTCGTGGCCGGTCTGGAGCCCGATCGAGGAGCGTAGTGTGACTGCGTGACGAGAGTGGGCGTCCGGAGCGGACCGAAGTGGGGGCGCCCACTTAATGGCCGAGATAAAGATCACGAAGCTGTCGCAGATCCGCGTCGCTCACTTTCAAGCCATTTCGAATGTAGGCTTCGACCGAGCCGTACCGCTGCCGCATTTCCTCGAATGCCGACTCCAGATACACGCGTCGCGTGCCCATGAGCGCGGCGATGGCATCCGGCGGCATGGCTGCCAGAGCAGCATAACGCCCGTCACCGTCGGCAGTCGCCACGGGGGCCAGAGGCTCCTGGGACGGCAGCGAAGCGATGGTCTCGGAAAGCGTGTAGTCCAGCATTATCGTATCACGATCCACACCGAGCGCGGTCAGGATCAGCGCCCCAGCGAGCCCGGTGCGGTCTTTCCCGGCCGTGCAGTGAAACAGCAGCGGCCCTTTTCCCTCCAGCATCTCTTCGAACAACCGTTGGAAGTGAGGACGCTGCTGATCCACCATTTCGCGGTAAAGATTGACCATCAATGCCTCGGCGGCCGCGCCATCCATGCTTCCACTGGTGACCTTGCGCTCGATCTCGACCATGAAATCCCCACTGCCGAGCTGCAGATCATAATCCCAGGCCAGCAGGACAGCCGGATAAGGCCAGTCCGTGGGCTCCAGCGCACGCTCATCCGTAGAACGCAGATCCACGATCGTCCGAATACCCATGATGTCGAAACGCTCGAAATCTGCAGCCGTCGCCGGATGCAGAACGGCAGATCGGTAGAGCCTGCCCGGGAGGACTCGCCGACCGTCCGCGGACTGGAAGCCGCCGAGATCACGGAAGTTGCGAACCCCCTCGAGTTCGATCAGGTGACGCTCGATCAGCGTCTGGCGTTCGAACTCGAGCGCATCCGCCACTGCCCAAGGCGAAAGGCTGACCGAGCACACGAACAGCAGGCCGCCGAGCAAGGCGACATGGAAGTGGTTCGACAGGCGCTTCATCGCGTGTTTCTCCATGACCCCAAGCCTCAGAACCGAAGTGCCAGATCGAGCCCATACATGCGAGGCCGACCGAGAAACTCGACATTGGCGCCGACGAACCCGGGGCCGTCGAGCGGGAAGCTGAAAAAGTCGTATTCCGTGTCGAACAGATTACGCACCCAAACCGAGGCTTCGAGACGGCTGCTGTGCCGTGGGCTGAGTGGCACGTCCAGCAGAGAGGCACGGGCATTCACCAGCACGTAGCTGTCGGTCTGGTCGTCCCCGATAAAGTGCCCGGAAGAATAGTTGCTATCCATGTGCAGCCTCAGGCGCCCGAAGGAGAAGGGAGCGAATTCGTAGGCGATCGACGCGGAGGCCGCGTGCGGGGGTGACAGGCCACCCTGACCCTGTTCGAGTCGTTCGCCTTCAGGGTCGAAGGGATTGGTGAGCCGCGGCAGCGAGACATCGGTGTAGGCATAGCTGGCCATGATGGACAGGCCTGCCAGCGGTATCACTTCGAAGTCCACCTCTACCCCATGGACTCGAGCGGTCTCGAGAGAGTTCAGGGTCTCGTTGAAGGAGATGTTCTGAGGGTCGAAGAACGTCTGCCACCGGTCTTTGTAATTGCTCCGATAAGCCGAGACATTGAGGCGCGCACGGTCGTCCCAGAGTTCGCTCTTCACCCCGATTTCCCATGCTTCGACCTGTTCTTCGTCGAAGGCATTGAACTGCGTGGAGCGCGAGTTACCACCGCCGGCGCGGTATGCGGTGGCCCAACGAAGGTAAGTGTTGACCCGATCACTCACCTGATAGGCGACCGTGAGAGCTGGATCGACTCGGGAAGACGAGAAGTCGAATGCTCGCGGCGGATTCGGCGGCACTCCGCGGGAAGTGGTCAACTCGCCGCTTTTCTTGTCGTTTGTGTAACGCAGGCCGGTCGTGATCGCCAACCGGTCCTCGAAGATCGGCGGCGTCCAGGTAACTTGCGCGAAGGCCGCACGCGAGCGGGCCTCGAGCGTGCTCGAACGGGTCGGGGAAACGATAAAGGGATCCAGGGTCACGACGTCGTTTCCGTCGTCGATGAACCGCGACGTGATGATATCGTTGGCAAAGTCATCTGCTTTCTCGTCGAAATAGAACGCACCGACGACGTAGTCGAGTCGCTCCGTGCTGCCGAGAATCTGGAGTTCCTGCGAATACTGACGCTGGTCGACGCCGGCATTGCTCAGTCGTCCAGTGAGCCCGATGTCAGCGAATCTCACGCCGAAGAAGGCACCGGCCCACTGATCGTTCTGGGTCTGCTCGAGCTCGCGATAAGATGTGATGGACTCGACGCGCATGGATTCGTTGAGATCCATGTTTGCGCGCAAGGTATGTCCCTGCACCATGGCGATGCTCGCCGGTAACGGCGCGCCGATGCGCGCCCGACTCGCTCGTCCGTCATCGACCCTGATCAGCGGTGACTGTTCCCGGTCATCGAGAAACGAAGCGATGTGCGGGTAACCACTAGTGGATTCGTCACGTGAGTTCTCGTAGGCATAGATCACGTCGAGAGCGTCATTCGGCTCCCAGAGAGCAGAGACCCGCAGACCGCGGCGTTCATAGCCGTCGTAACCGAGTGACTGGCTGCTCGGGCCATCGAAAGGATTACGGACCCAGCCGTCCCGTTCGGTCATCACGCCGTCGATCTTCAAACTCAGATCGCCGACCCTGGGCAGATCCAGGTGAGTTCGCACGTTCCTGGCATCGTGATTTCCGAGGCCTACGTGCTGCCGCAAACCGAACTCACCGCTCGGGCGGCGGGAGACGACGTTCATGGCGCCCCCGACCGAGTTGCGGCCGAACAGGGTGCCCTGCGGTCCGCGCATGACCTCGATGCGTTCGATGTCCATCAGCTCCAGGCCCAGCCCCTGCACGCGACCGAGATAGACACCGTCGATATACATCCCGAAGGCCGGATCCTGACTGATCTGGGTGGGATCCCCGGAGTCGATGCCACGCATGGAGAGGTTGACGGCCGAGGCGCGACCGCTGAGGGGCAACACCTGAAGCGACGGGATCGCGCCGTCCTGCAGATCCTTGACGCTGGTGATACCACGCTCGGAGAGCTCTTCCCCGCTGAGGGCGGAGACTGACAAGGGGGCATCCAGCAGCCGCTGCTCACGCCGCTGGGCGGTGACCACCACCTCGGAGATCACGGCTTGCCGAGCGCTCTGCGGGGAAGATTGGTCTTGCTGCCCGAGGGCCTGAAGGCCGACCGATGCGGGCAACGCCGCCGCAAAGGCGAGCAATAGGGGAGGTTTTCGGGCTGGCATGACAGAACTCCGCATGTGATGGCGTGGACGCCGACGGCCACCGTGATGGGTCGTTCCGACGGAGCATGGTCGGCAGTGCGGGGTCGGAACATATAGAACGTAGGTGACAGCGGCGTTCACCGGCGATGAATGCTGCATGACAACGCCGGCCTCGGGAGCGCCGGACCGCCTGCTCGCTTCCGGAACGGTCGCCGTCCCCTGCGCCAGCGCCCCTTCGCCGACAGCTCCGAACGTCCAGCCGATAGCATGGGTGAAACCCTAGACACCGCTGCCAGAGACGCCGTCCGCCAAGGTGGCCGGGGTGCGCGCCGGCTGTGCGTTGCGCTCATCATGATGGACTGCACGGAGCGAGACGCACGGGTGTTCCTGGGCGGTTTCGGTCCGGGCATCGTCCTCTACATCGAGATGGTGACGGCGGCGCTGGTCTTCGGCGCCGGGAGCGTCTGCTCGGCCATTCCGCTGTGGAGTACCCGGTGGCCCGCGAGGCGTTCAGATGCGCGATCTCGAGGCGAGGTGGGTCAAAAGCTTTGTCGGGGTGGGTCAATTCTTTTCGTCGTTTGACACGAGGCCCGATCACCTGCACATGTTGGTGCTTGATGGCGTCTACACCTGGGAGCACGGCAGGCCGCGCTTCCATCGCGTCCCCGCGCCGAACCGGAAATGCCTCGAACGCTTAGGACCGCCTGATTTGGCGTCTCCTTCGACGGCTCACCCGTGACGGGTGGCTCGTCCTCGACTCCGAACAGTCCTGGCTCGACTTGGAACCCTCCGGCACCATCGACAGTCTGACGGCGGCTTTCATACGCTACCGCATTGCCCTCGGGCCCGAACCCGGGCGCCGGACGCTGACCGTCAAGAACCTGGGGCTCGGCCGGTCTGACACCCTCCCGAAAGCGCTGATGACGCAACCTGGCCCGCTATTACGGCATCTTCGCGCCCAACTCACCGTTTCGCCGCGCCGTGGTGCCGTAGGCGGGAAGCACCACTGGCGCGAGGGAAAGACACCATCGGGTCGAGTCAGCGGGCCCAAGCCCCCGAAGAGCGCCTTGGCGGTATGGCGCCCCACCCCGGATCAGTACGCGATCTCATCAGACCGCGGTTGACCGTTGCTGAACCGCTGGACCTGCTTGAGGCAGGCAGGAAAAGGACCTGATACTTTCCGCATCCGCGCCGTATCCACATGGAGAGAGCCCAAGTGCAATTCGATGATGTCGTCCTCGGACGCCGCAGCATTCGAGGTTACAAGCCCGACCCAGTTCCGAAAGCACTGATCGAAGAAATTCTGGCGCTGGCCATGCGTTCACCGTCATCGATGAACACGCAACCGTGGAATTTCACTGTCGTCTCCGGCGAACCCTTGAGTCGTATTCGCGCTGGCAATACGGAACGTAATCTCGCGGGCGTCCCGCATTCGCGCGAATTTCGCATTGGCCAACCCTTCGCAGGACAACATCGCGAGCGTCAGATCGGCGTTGCCAAGCAATTGTTCGCGGCCATGGGCATCGAACGTGAGGACAAGGAGGGTCGTCAGGATTGGGTCATGCGCGGTTTCCGACAGTTCGATGCGCCGGTGTGCGTGATCATCACCTATGACCGCGAGTTGGCAGACAGCGACGACACTGCCTTTGACTGCGGCGCGGTGACCACCGCGCTGGTCAACGCGGCGTGGTCGCGTGGCCTCGGTGCAGTGATCAACAGCCAGGGCATCATGCAGTCGCCGGTGGTCCGCGAGCATGCACAGATTCCCGACGACCAGGTGATCATGAAGGCTGTTGCGCTGGGCTGGCCGGATGAGGATTTCC
>SLQW01000179.1 GCA_007131295.1 Pseudomonadales bacterium
AGGGCGTTGACAGAATGGGCGTGATGTCCCGAAAGAGAATGCCTGGTTCGGGAAAGTCCGGGATCTCCTCGACCAGCTCACGCAGGGCTTCGATGTTCAAGCGGCGGGCTTCCTCATGGTGTCGTTGTAGGTCCTGGCTCGTAATGCCCTTGTGCCCCGAGTCCGAGCACCAGACGTATTATTCGATGCGGCGTACGCGCGTGGCCCGGCCACCATCTGAGCTGAGCATGAAGCCGCCGAATCGGGTACGGCGGATGGTGACCTCCATGCCGTTCTGGTATCGGCCGCGTCCGGCTTCGAGTTCGGTCCAGATCTGCCCGTTTTCGAGGTGGAAGACGAACTCACCACGCGGTCGCTGTTCCATGCGGGCAATGCGGCTGCTTACTGAGTCGACGCTTTCAGGTGGCTCGCGGGAAGTGCCCGATCGGCGCGGCTGCTCCGCACCGACGCGCTCCTCCACATCCGCATCCCGCTCCGCAGGCGTAGGCGGAAGGGACGCCACCGAAGCGTCCGCGTCGCCGTCAACCGTGGAGCGAGCCAGGCGGTCGAAGCAGTCGAGACGGCGCAGCGCGCTCGGTACTTCCAGACAATGCTGCAACTGTTGGCGCAATGCATCGTCAGCTCGCGCCTCGGGCGCTTGGAGGGCGGCCGCGAGGGCGCAAATGACGAACAACAGGCGTTGCCAAGCGAACCCCATCGCATCGTTCTCCAGCAGGTCTGCCGATCCCATACGAAACGGGGGCGGCCGAAGCCGCCCCCAGAGCGTACGCTGCCTGAAGTGCCGGCAGATCAGAGCTGCATCGTATAGCGAGCGTACCAGATAGCACCACGTGGATCGTGGGTAAAGGAATCGAACAGCCCATCGAAGTTGAGCCTCGGTGGCCTCTTGTTGAAGACATTGCTGCCGCCGATGGTGATGCGGCTGCCTTCAGCCTGGAAGCCCATGGCCGGAAGCTCGTAGCTGTACTGAAGATCCACGGTGGTCCAGCTGCTCACTTTGTCATTCAACAGATCCAGACCGGTGTTCACGGCCCGCAGGCAGCTGCCGACGCACGCCGGCTGCAGTTCGCCATCGCCGTTCAGATCCCGCATGGTTACCGGCTGGTCGTCCTTGTAGCTGTGGACATAACGGACGAGCGCGAAGGCGTTATGGCGATCGCGCTGCCAGCCGAGTGAGAAGTTCGCCTTCCACTCGGGCAGCGAGCGGCCGATGCTGGTGCCGATGTTGCGCTTGCCCACCCCGTCGGTCGTCACGCCATTGGCGTCCGTGATCTTGTACTGCCGGGTCCAGCTCGCATTGACCCCTGCCGTGAACATGCCGAGGTTGTCCGTGGACCAGCGGTAGCGCGCGCTGAGATCCATGCCGGATGTCTTCAGCTCCTGGGCGTTGACGAACGTCGGCTCCGCTCGGAGGTAGTTCCCGGCTTCATCACGAATGATCTGATCGGGCAGGCCGGGACCGCCGGCCGGATCGAACGCGATGGTGCCGACTCCCGACTGGATCCCGCATGCGGGGCGGCTCGGATCCGGGTTGTCCACTGTGAGGTCATTGAGGCCCTGCGGACAGCGGGAGGCGATGTCCTGGGCAATGAGCTCCGCGCCACCCGGGCGGGAAATGAGGTCGTCGTAATCGTAGCTGTAGTAGTCGAGGTCGACCGACAGGCCCTCGAGAGGGCCATCGCTCGGAGCCCACGACAGCCCCAGATTCCAGACGAAGGCGGACTCCGGCTGCAGGTCGGGATTGCCCTGGGCGATCTCGGGCCGGAACGCCAGGCCGGCACCGCTGAACGGATCGGCGATGTTGATGAGCTGGGTCGAGAATCCGGACGTCTGCAGCAGCGAGCCGGTCCGGAACGACGTTCCGGTGGATCCGCGCAGGGTCAGATCGTCGGTGACGTTCCACATCGCCGTGAGCTTGGGATCGAAGGTGTCCTCGCCGATCTCGTCGAAGCGCTCGTAGCGGCCGGCGAGCTGCAGCTCCAGGCGATCCGTGACCGGAATCGCGAACTCCAGGAAAGCGGCGTAGGTCTGCTCCGTGGCGCCGTAGCGCGTGCCGCCGAAAATGAACGAAAACCCGCCGGCGTTCGACGTGTCGTCCACCTCGACGTTGAGACGGTCGCGCCGGTACTGCAGGCCGGCCGCCATCGCCAGCGGAAGTCCGTTCGGCAGCTCCGTCACGGTACCGGTGGTCACGAAGTCGAACACCGTCTGCTGGTTTTTCGTCTGGGTCCGGAACTCACCGATCATCCAGCGGTAGAGCGAGACCGGGTTGGCGAGCATGGGATCAGATTGCGGCGACCCGTCAGGTTCGAAGAAGCTGCTGAAGAAAGGGTTGTAGTAGAAGCACTGATCGCCTGCAGTCAGGCTGCCGGCATTGCCGCTGCCCGGTGTGCCGGTCGCCGCATTGCATTGGGGCCCACCCAGGCCGCGGACGGCAAGATCCAGGTGCTGCTGGATGGTGTCCGTGCCGCGGTTGGTGTTATCACGCTCGCTTCGCGTGATCGACGTATCGAAGGTCCAGTCATCGCCGAACGGCATGTCGCCGCGGAAGCCGGCGACGGCGCGCCAGGTGCTCGAGAATTGCCGGGTGTCGGTGTCGATGGGCCGGATGTCGCTGCCGGTGTCGTCCGGTGTGAAACCCAGGGGGCGGCCGAGGAACACGGCGCCAGCAACGTTGCCCGGCTCAGTGAGCACGCCAGCCAGCGGCGACTCCGCCGCAGCCAGGTTTGCGTCCCTGCGGGCAAGGTCGTTCTGCAATCCTGGGTTGTCGGCCGGGATGAACGGGAAGCGCACGAGCGGGAACATGGAGTTCTCCCGCCGGAAGCGTTGATCGGCGAACGACGTCTCTGCGTAGAACTGCACCGCGTCCGTCAGATCGAACTCGCCGGAAACGTGGGTCAGAAAACGGGTCTCGGCACCCACCAGCATGAAGAACGGCGAGAAATCGTAGATGCAGCCGGATGCTTCCGGGCCCGGCGCGGCGAGGGGCGCCAGCTCTCCCGTGAGTGGTGTCCGGAAACTCTGCCTGTGGATGCTTGCTGCGAGTTCGCAGTCGATATCACCGATGCCGCCACCTCCGCCCGCAAATGCAGCAGTGGCAACGTTCGTTCCGCCAATAGGGGCAGCGCCGGCCGATCCTGGAACCGGCTGCGGCAGGAAGGATCCAGGGTTGGCGAGCGCCGACACGCCGGAACCACCGAAGTCATTGTAGCGATCGTCGATCTGCAGCGGTTTGCGGTCCAGCCACTCGCCCGAGACCGTGATGTTGCCGCGGTCGCTCGAGATGCCGAAGATCCCCGCCACCATGAAGTCGTCCTGCTTGCGCGTTTCCTGGTCGGTGCGGTAGTCGATGGCCAGTTCCATGCCCTCGAAATTGCTGCGCGTGATGAAGTTGACCACGCCGGCGACAGCATCGGAGCCATAGAGAGCGGACGCGCCGTCCTTGACCACTTCGACCCGCTCGAGCGCGATTGCAGGCGCAAGAACGGCGGTGTTGACATAGGCGTTGCCGCCCGAGTCGGTCGCCGACGGCGTGAAGCGTCGGCCATTGAGTAGCACCAGCGTCGAGCCGAGGCCCAGGTTACGTATGTTGATGTTGGTCTGGCCTTCGGAGTTGTCACCGCCGGAGAAGGCGCTGGTCGTATTCGTCGAGCCGCTGTTGAAGGTCATGCGGTTGACGATGTCCGCGATCTCGATGGCGCCCGTCTGTTCGATCTCCATGCGATCGATGACGGTGAGCGGTGACGGCGAGTCTGCGGTCGTGCGCCGGATGAAGGTGCCGGTGACCACGATCTCTTCGATCGCGGGCTGTTGGGCGTGAACCGGTGCGACGGTTCCTGCCGCCATCACGGCGGGCACGGCACAGGCGGCGATAGCCTGGCGCAGGCGAAGTGAAGCCATAGTGGATTTCTCCCCTTGAGTCTGATTCGTCCCCGGTCCGCGTTGGCTGCGTACCGGCATTCCTGCCGGCATCGGTGATGCCGATCGGGCTGGGCGCCCAGCCGACCGTGCCGGAGCTAGCAACCTGGATATGCGCGAGCCCTTTCAGTCGATCTGGTAACGCTCGGAAGAGGAAGATCCAGCGACGCTTTTTCGTCGTTCTTCTGGCAGCACTCTGACGCCGCTTGTGGCGGCTGTATTGTGATTGGTGCCTTTTCTCCCTCGCCCGAGCAAGAGCAAACAGCAGGCGCCCGCACCGTGTCAAGCGAGATGCTTGCTCGACGTTTGAGGGCGTGCGCCCGCTTCCATCCCGGCGTCTGGGCGCGCCGCCCCATGCTCGCTGGTCATCACGTCGAATATCGAGGCCGGCTTGGGAAGGCGCAAGGATGCTCATGTTTGCCTGGCGGACCGTATCGCCGCGGCGCCCTTGACATACCTGGGACCATTGAGGATGCTTCGGCAGGCCTGAACAAGGCGGCGCGTTGAAGGCGCTCGGGCTCTCGTGGAGGGGGGTCAAGGTCGGATCCGTAATGTCGCTGCGTTGTCCCCGAAGGGGTGTCAGGTGCCTGGTTCGCCAGGTTGACGATCAAGATTTTGGGGAATTCACCGTCCTGCCCGTCCTCGTAGGATGTGGATCCCGCTTCAGCCTCCGGTCCATCCGGTTTCCATCCAACCGACTCGCAGGTAGAAGATGAAGATGCATCGACTCAAGACGGTTGCGCTGACTGCTGTTCTAGCGGTGAGCGCGGCAGGCGGGCAAGCTGTCGCCGGCCAACTCGATACGATTCTGTCGACAGCTAACGAGATTCACGATCAGGCGCGGCGATCCCAGTCGCGCATCGATCAGCTGAGTGACGAGGCACGGCGCCTGCTGCAGGATTACCGCACGGTGATCAAGGAGATCGAGGGCCTGCAGGTTTACAACCGCCAGCTCGAGCGTCAGATTTCGGCGCAGGAGCGTGAGAAAGAGGAGCTCAACGAATCCATCGAAACGGTTACGCTTATCGAGCGGCAGATCATGCCGCTGATGCTGCGGATGATCGATGGTCTCGAGCAGTTCGTGAGTCTCGATGTCCCATTCCTGCTCAGCGAGCGTCAGGAGCGCGTCGAGCGACTGCGCGACATCATGGATCGGGCCGACGTCGAGGTTGCCGAGCAGTTCGGGCAGATCCTCAACGCCTACCAGATCGAGAACGAGTACGGCCGGACCATGGAAGCCTACACCGACGAGATCGAGCTCGACGGCCGCACCCTGGTGGTCGATTTCTTGCGGATGGGCCGCGTTTCGCTGATGTATCAGACCGCTGACGGCGCTCGTAGCGGTGTCTGGAATCAAAGCGAGCGGCGCTGGGAGTCATTGCCTGCAGCCTACACCACGCCCATTCGCAACGGGATCCGGATGGCGCGCCAGCAGATGGCGGTGGATCTGGTCTCTATTCCTGTTCCTGGCCCGGTGGAGGCATCCCGATGAGCATTTTGAAGTCGCTTTGCGTAGCCGCCGCTGCAGCCGCCCTGTCGTTCGCACTGACCCTCCCTGCCGCGTCCGCTTCCGAACCGGAGATGCGCCGCGCGGACACACTCGATGAGCTCATGCGCCTGGTTCGCGAGCGCGCGCTGTTCGAGTCCGAGGTCAACGAGCAGCGTGAACGCGAATTTATTCAGCGTCGCGACCAGCAGCAGCAGCTGCTGCAGGATGCGCGCCGCACACGTACCGAGGAAGAGCGCCGCTCCGAACGCCTCGAGGCCTCGTTCCAGGAGAACGAGCGTCTGATCGGCCAGCTCCAGGAACAGTTGGACACCCGGCTCGGCACGTTGCGTGAGCTGTTCGGCGTGCTGCAGCAGGTCGCGGGTGACACGGTGAGCGTGTTCAATGGTTCCATCGTCAGCGCCCAGTTCCCGGGCCGCGCCGATGAGATTCAAGCACTCGCGCAGCGGATGGGTCAGGCCACCCGCTTGGCCTCCATCGAAGAGATCGAGGGGCTCTGGATCGCGCTGCAGGAGCAAATGACGGAGACCGGCAAGGTCGTACGCTTCCCCGGCACGGTGATCGAGGTGGACGGCGAGCGTACCGAGACGGACATCATCCGAGTCGGCGATTTCAATCTCGTGGCCAATGGCGAATACGTCAACTACAGCCCAGACACCCAGGCGATTCTCGCGCTCGCACGGCAACCATCGAGCCGGTTCCAGAACACCGTTCGTAACGTCGAGCGTGCTAGTGCGGGCGAGATCGTACAATTCGCCATAGATCCGACCCGCGGCTCACTGCTGTCGCTGCTGATTCAAGGCAAGACCATCGAGGAGCGTATCCAGGACGGTGGCCCTGTTGGCTACACCATCATCTCCCTCGGCATTATCGGGGTGCTGATCGCAATCTGGCGCTTCATCGACCTGATGTTGCTCAGCAACAAAGTGCGTTCGCAGATGAAGACCCCCGAGGAGCCGAATGAGAACAATCCGCTCGGCAGGGTGCTCAAGGTCTATCAGGACAACAAGAACGTTGGCGTGGAGACTCTCGAGCTGAAACTCGGTGAGGCGATTCTGGGTGAAACACCCAAGCTGAATCGTGGCCTGGGTCTGGTTCAGGTCATCTCCGTGGTGTCACCGCTCATGGGCCTCCTGGGTACGGTGATCGGGATGATTCTCACCTTCCAGGCGATCACGCTGTTCGGTACGGGTGATCCACAGACGATGGCTGGCGGTATTTCAACAGCGCTCATGACCACGGTGCTCGGTCTGGTGGTCGCCATCCCGACTGTGCTGCTGCACGCCATCCTGAGCACGCGGGCGAAGGCCGTTGTGCATGTGCTCGAGGAGCAGAGCGCAGGCCTGATCGCAGAAGCTGCGGAGCGCGCTGGCCGGTCGCTGGGTTGATGCCATGATCTGGTTGATCGATATCTATTACGCGATCGTGACGTTCATGGAACGGGGTGGCCCTGTGCTGCCCCTGATCGCAATCCTGACGTTCGCGATGTGGACGCTCATATTCGAGCGGTTCTGGTATTTCCAGGTCGAACACAAGACTCTGGTACATCAGATCAGGGACAAGTGGGAGGCCCGCCCGGAGCGGAACTCCTGGACTGCCCATCAAATCCGCGAGGGTATGATCTCCGAGGCCTCGGGCAAGATTCAGGGCTCTCTGCCGCTGATTCAGACCTGCGTCGCGCTGGCGCCCCTGCTGGGGTTGATGGGCACGGTCACAGGCATGGTTGCCGTATTTGATTCCATGGCCTACCAGGGTGGGGATGCCCGCTCCATGGCGGCGGGCGTATCGATGGCCACCATACCCACTATGGCGGGCATGGTGGCGTCCCTCTCAGGGGTGTTCGCCACTACTGTTCTGCAGCGGCGGATCGACTTCGAAACCGAATTGCTCGAAGACCATCTGACACTGGACCACTGATCATGGACATCCTTTCGATCCTGGTGACGTTTACAGGAGGTCAGCGCTGATGCGGCGCTCCATGGCACGCTTCTCCCGTCGTGACGACGATGCCGAAATCAACCTGACGCCCATGCTGGACGTCGTCTTTATCATGCTGATCTTCTTTATCGTCACCGCGACGTTCATCAAGGAGCCCGGCGTCGATCCCCTCCGGCCCGCGGCCGAAACGGCTGATCCCAAGCCGGGCGTGGCCATGCTGGTCGGCATAACGTCGAACGACGAGATCTGGATCGACAACAATCGGGTGCAGCCCCAAGCGGTGCGGGGGAATCTCGAACGCCTCGTGGCCGAGAACCCGATGGGGGGGCTCGTTGTCCAAGCAGACAGAGGCGCACGCAATTCGATTCTCATGGAGGTGCTGCAAGCCGCGCGTGCTGTGGGAATTGAGCGGATTGCCGTGTCGACCGAAGACTAGGAGGTTCTGACCATGATCGTACGTTATATCGTCGGTCTTGCCTTGGGTGCGGTGGTCACGCTCGCTCTGTTCTGGCTCATGCAGTGGCTGATTCACTCTGACGAAACGGGCCTTACGGATCCCCCTTCCGGGCGTATCGTGGATTTCGTCCGGGTGGAGCAGGAAGAAACGATCGAGCGACGCGATCGCCAGCCCGAACCACCCCCGCCGCCGGAGGAGCCGCCGCCGGA
>SLQW01000003.1 GCA_007131295.1 Pseudomonadales bacterium
GGCGACTCACGCCTGGTGACCTTCGTTGCCGAGGGCCACAACTGCTGGCTGTCGAGCGATCAGGCCTGCGCCGACATCCTCACCACCTGGATCAGCAGCTGGGCCGGCGGCAACGTGGATACGGGTCGCGCCATCGAGCTGCAGCGCCCGCGCAGCAGAGAAGTCGGCTCGAGCGTCGCGTTCCCCGAGGATCCTATGCTGTTCGCCGCAACGGTCTATCCACCTCTTGCCACCTACTGCGCCGACTGCCACCGCAGCACGGTGCCTGGATCCGTCTCACCCTACATCGCCGACGGCGATCTACTGACCGCATATGACGCGTCCAGGAGCCGGATGAACCTGTCCGTACCGGAGCTGTCCCGCTTCGTGGTCCGGCTGCGCAACGAATTCCACAACTGTTGGAGCGACTGCGAGGCCGACGCGCAACTCATGGAAGACGCGATTGCCGCGTTCGCTAGCGACATTCCGCCGAACGAAGTCGATCCGAATCTCGTCACCAGCATGGCGCTCACACTTCCCGACGGCATCATCGCCGCCGGCGGCAACCGCTTCGAGAGTGCTCAGATTGCTTTCTACGAATTCAAGGAAGGTGAAGGGTCGACCGCCTTCGACACCAGTGGCATCGAACCGGCTGCAGACCTCACTCTGTCCGGCGACGTAGAGTGGTTCGGAGGCTGGGGCATCGAACTACGGGGCGGCAAGGCCCAGGCCAGCACCAGCAGCAGTCGCAAGCTGCACGATCTGATCCTGGCCACTGGCGAATACTCACTCGAGGCCTGGGTCGTCCCGGGCAACGTGACCCAGGAGAACGCGCACATCGTCGGTTACTCCGGCGGAACCGGCGCGCGCAACTTCACTCTGTCACAGGACATGTACAGCTACGAGTTCCGCAACCGCAGCACCGCGACCGAGGCCAACGGCGATCCGGCACTTGCAACCGAGGATGCAGACCAGATCCTGCAGGCAACCCTCCAGCACGTGGTCCTGACCTACGATCCCGTCAATGGCCGCGGGCTCTTCGTCAACGGCAATCGCATCGACATCGACGATCCCGTTACCGGCGGACTTCTAACCGACTGGGACGACACCTTCGCTCTGGTCATGGGCAATGAGGTGTCCAGTAACCGGCCCTGGCACGGTGTTCTGCGCTTGGTGGCGGTGCACAACCGAGTGCTGACACCAGAGCAGGTACAGCAGAACATGGATGCAGGCGTCGGCGAGAAATACTTCCTGCTCTTCGACGTCAGCGCTCACGTAGGCATTCCGGACAGCTACATCCTCATCGAGGTGAGCCAGTTCGACACCTATGCCTATCTGTTCACCAGCCCACGCCTGATCAACCTCGATCCTGAAGTATCGATGGAAGGCGTGGTGATCCGCGATATTCGAATCGGCATCAATGGGTCAGAGGCAGGCGTCGGCCAGGCCTTCCGCTCCATCGACACCGTCATCGGCAGCGACTATGCGCCGGAGAACGGTCAGATTCTCTCCAACCATGGCGCAGTGATCGGCCTGGAACTCGGACCGGCCAACGACGAGTTCTTCCTGAGCTTCGGCGAGATCGGCGACAGCGTCGGCGTCAGCGTGGAACCGACGCCTCTGCCTCCGTCCCAGCCGGCCGATCTCGAGCCGCAACCCGCGATCGGTCTACGCACCTTCGACCGGATCAACGCCACCATGTCGAAGGTGACCGGAATTCCAGCAACGAATACCTCAGTCCAGGAAACGTTCGATCTCGTCCGACAACAGCTTCCAGGGCTAGACCGGATGGACACGTTCGTGTCGGCGCATCAGATCGGCATTACCCAGCTCGGCATCGTCTATTGCGACGCCCTGATCGAGGATGCAACCCGTCGCGCGAGCTTCTTCCCCGGATTCGACTTCGGCGCGAACACGCAAACGGCGTTCTCGGCTGCGGGGCGCAACGCGCTCCTCACGCCCCTTGTCGATCGCATGATGGGGGTCGGACTCAACAGTCAACCCGAGTTTGCCGACGTCAGGGACGAACTGGATGCGCTCATCGACCGTCTGCTCGCATCGAGCAGTTCCACGGACGCAGAGCGGACACGCGCCATCAGCAAGGCAGCCTGCGCCGCCATGCTGAGCAGCGCACCGATGCTGGTGCTGTGAAGCCTTCGAGGAGTGATCATGCGTAGCAAGCGAGGCAAGCCCGAAGACTGGTTCGCGCCCAAGCGCCATCCGGACCATCCGCGACCCATCACGCGGCGGCAATTCATCGCCCAGGGTTTCATGGCGGGTGCCGCCACCATTGCCGGCGGTGGCGTGCTGAGTCTGTTTGCGAACCCGCGCGCCGCCTGGGCCCAGCTTTCGAGCGACCTCGAGCCGCTGAAGGCCGAGTGCGGCATAGCGGTTGCCGGCGCGGGCAGAATTCCTTTCATTTGCTTCGACCTCGCCGGCGGCGCCTCCATGATGGGTTCCAATGTGCTGGTCGGACGGCAGGGCGGACAGCTCGATTTCCTCAGCACCCAGGGCTACAGCCGCCAGGGTCTTCCCGGCGACATGATTCCGCCCGCGCCGAATCCGATGACGCCTACTGGCGATCATGTCGATCAGCGCCTCGGCCTCGCGTTCCACAGCGACAGTGGCTTCCTGCGCGGCATCACTGATCGCTTGAGCCCCGGCGTGGAGGAGCGCATCAACGGCGCAGTCATCCCTGCCCGCTCCGAAAACGACACTGGCAACAACCCGCACAATCCCATGTACGGAATCCACCGGGCCGGCGCCGACGGCGAGTTGCTCACCCTGATCGGTTCCCGACCGACCGATTCCGGCGGCAATTCGGTCGCACCGATGAGCATGATCAACCCGGAAGTCCGCCCGACCAAGGTGGACCGGCCCAGCGACGTTACCGGGCTCGTGGACACGGGCCAGCTCGTCGGCCTGCTTGGACAGGATGACGCCGTTGCCGTCATGGAATCCGTCTACCGCGTGAGTCATCAGAAGCTCAACCGGGTGAGCACCGGGCTTGATGCGATGGACCCGGCCACCGGCATCACCCGCGACGAGGTTCTGAAGGACCTGGTGCGTTGCGGCTATCTGAAATCGGCAGACATCGCCAATCGCTTCGGCGACCCAGCCAGCCTCAATCCAGCACTGGATACGGACATCGTTGGACCCTCCGGCATCTTCAGCGCCCAGGAGTTCAACGGCGACAGCGAGTTCCGTAAGACCGCTGCCGTAATGAAGCTGGTGGTCAATGGCTTCGCCGGCGCAGGCTGCGTCACCATGGGCGGCTACGACTACCACGGTGGGCGCCGCGCCGAGGGCGAGGTCAAGGACCTGCGCGCAGGCCGCTGCATGGGGGCCTGCCTGGAATACGCCCACCGCCTCGGCGTTCCGTTGATGCTCTACGTCTTCACGGACGGCTCGAATTCGAGCAACGGCGTCATTGACGACTCCGTAGAGGGGCGCGGCAAG
This sequence comes from Pseudomonadales bacterium, assembly GCA_007131295.1. Taxonomy (GTDB): domain Bacteria; phylum Pseudomonadota; class Gammaproteobacteria; order Pseudomonadales; family Azotimanducaceae; genus SLTB01. The sequence goes on from SLQW01000003.1 coordinate 3,439, forward strand.
GGTGAGTGGACCAGCGACAATCAGTCGTCCACCGCCGGCTCGTTCTTCCTTGTCTACAACCCGAATGGCCGGCCGCAGTTGCTCGGCGGCACGCCGGCCCAGCAGGCACAACATCAGCAGATCGGCTGGTATCGACCCGAGGGCGCGGTGGAGTCGGCGTCGTCACCCGCGGCCAACAACGTCAACCTGCTGGTGGAAACGACGATTCTCAATTATCTGGCATTGCACGGCGAGCAGGGTCAGTTCACCACCCTGTTCCCGAATCATGGTCTCGGCAATGCCACTTTGCGCGATCGCCTGACCGCCTTCGAGCCGATCGTCGACGGTACGCTGTAGTTCGCAAAGCGCGGGTGCAGCAGCAGGGTCCGCCGGGCGCCACCGGAGCCGGGAGGGGCCGCAACGCTGTCGGATTCGGTCCGCCCGGTCCTACGCGTTGCGTCCCGGTTGCTGCGATAATGGCGTCATGATTACCGATGCCGATCTGGCTCCCCTGCTTGCCTGTCCGCGCTGCGACCGGACGCCGCTAACGCGCAAAGCCGACGCATGGCATTGCGGCGCGTGTCGGGTCGACTTCCCCGTCCTCGACGGCATGCCCTGTCTGTTTGCGACCCCTGGCGCTACCCTTGGTGAGTGGCGCGGCCGTCTGCATGCGGAACTCAGGCGCCTGCAGCAGGACGCAAAACGCCTCGACTCGGCGCTTGCCGACACGGCACTCGGCGCGCTCACACGGCGCCGTCTAGAGCATCGGCGCGACGCCAGCCGTGCTCACCACGACCAGCTGCGCGACCTGCTCGAGCCGCTTCTGGGCGGGCACCCGGCCGCAGGCGCCGAGACCTATCTGGCGCTGCGGACGCGCCCTGCCCTCGATCAGGGCCTCACGACCTACTACGCCAACGCGCACCGGGACTGGTGCTGGGGCGATGAGGAGAATCGGCTTTCGGTCGAGCTGATCGAGCGCATCGTTGCCGCCCATTCGCGACCCCGACGCATGCTCGTGCTCGGCTGCGGCGCCGGGCGCCTCGCCCGCGATCTCCACGAGCTCTTCGGCTGCGAGGCCACGGTCGCGCTCGACTTCAATCCCCTGCTCATGCTCATCGCCGCGCGCATGTTCCGCGGGGACGCTCTGTCATTGCACGAGTTTCCCATCGCGCCCAGAACACTCGAGGACCAGGCAGTCGAGCGCACCTTGCGGGCACAACCCGCCCGACCCGGGCTGCTGCCCGTGCTCGGCGATGCGCTGCGTCCGCCGTTCGCCGCGGGCAGCTTCGACACCGTGGTCACGCCCTGGCTGCTCGACATCCTCCCCGAAGCGCCCGCCGCGACGGCCGCGCGGATCAATCGCCTCCTAGAGCCCGAGGGCCAGTGGATCGGCTTCGGCTCACTGAGTTTCAGTCATGCCGACCCTGCGCTGTGCCTCAGCCTGGAGGAAACCGAGGCGATGATCGAAACATCGGGGTTCGACAAGCCGGAGATCATCGAGGCTGAGATTCCCTACATGTGTTCGCCGGCGAGTCGACATGGCCGGCGCGAAGAGGTGGTGACGTTCCGGGCGGCTCGCCGCCACGACGTCGCCCAACCCGAGCGCCATGTCGCCCTCCCCGACTGGCTGGTCACGGGCAAAGACCCCGTGCCGATGCTGCCGCACTTCCAGATGCAGACCCTGACGAGCCGCGTGCAGCTGTTCATCCTGAGCCTGATCGACGGCAAGCGAACGCTCGCGGACATGGCCAGCACGATGGAGGCACAGCAGCTCATGACCCGTGCCGAAGCCGAACCGGCACTGCGCAGCTTCTTCGAACGGCTCTACGAGGAAAGCCGTCAGGAACGTCGTTTCTGAGGGCGCCCGCCCTCCATCTCAGACACTGGCGAACAGCGCTTCGCAGCCGCTTCCCGCGAGCACTGCATCGACGCGCCTGCGATCTTCGCCGGCCAGTTCCCCATAGGCGCTACGCAAGGCCTGCAGGCACTTACCCTGATAGGGAAACGTCGGCTGCTGCCATTCCAGGCCGTCGATCAGGGCCTGCCAGGTTGGCTCGCCCGAGGCCAGCGCCGCTGCGTTGGCGAGCAGCGCCGGCGCATAGACCCGGCCCACTTCGGCCAGCAGCGGGCCGAGCCTTTCGCTCACCTCGGCCACTTCCAGCCAGCCGTCATCCGCCGCCGGATGACCGGAGAGATCCTCGACCATGTCCACCCAGGCACAGACCCGCGGCGCCCGTTCCAGCGCCAATGCCATCGGCGTCGGGTCGAATTTAGCAAGCTGGGTGAGCTGGGCGAAGGTGGCGAAATCGGATGCGCCGGGGCGCGCTCCCATGAGAAACGGTTGCTGCTGCAACAGCGCCTCGAACAGATCGAGGAAGCGGACATAGCTCGCCTCGATGACCGGGGCGGTGGTGGCGTTGGATCCGACCACGTACAGGCGTCCGATCTGCCGTTCGGAGAACTGCTGCTGCCAGCGCGCGTGCTCTTCCGGGTTCATACCGAGGTTGCGCCACAGGGGAAGTATCCGTCCCGCCTTGTCGATGTCCGCCTGATGGCTCCAGCGATAGTGGAACATGGCCTTCGTGAGCCATTCGTCCGCGTAGTCCTCGAGCAGCGCATCGATGAACGCCAGCACCGGGTCGACCGGGACGGCTTCGCGACCTGCGTACTCCTGCTCGAAGCGCCGGATCAAAGGCGTCGAATCGACGACCGCTTCGATCTCACCTTGGGCATTCGGGAGGTAGAACGTCGGCAGGAGTTCCACTTTCGGTTTCGGCAGCCCCAAGGTATCGGCCTGATTGCCGATGAGAAACTCATAGGGAATGTGCCGGTAACGCAGAAGGGACAGCATCTTGCGGGTGTATGGGGAACCGGGTGCGCCCTTCAGCCACAGGGGGCCTCGCTCGCTCATGTCATCTCCTCAGTAGGTCATCCGGGACCGACGGCGTCGCTGCGACCAGCCAAGCAGCACGATCGCGGCAACCACAATGGAGCCGGCAATGATCCACGGCCTGTTGCGCGCCATGCGCCGCTCGCGGGTCGCGCGAATCAACTGCCGCATGGGTTCGTAGCCGGCGGGCATCGGCAGTACGCCTTCACGCTCTGCGTAAGCTGCGTATTCGGCGAGCAGCTCCGCTGCCAACGCAGGATGTGAAGGCATGAGGTCTCGCGTTTCGCCTGGATCGCTGACGATGTCGTAGAGGTGCCAGGAACCGTCGCCGTATGGCGGCATGTTGCGCACCAGCTTGTGGTCCCCCTTGAACAGGGCGACGTTGCCACCCACCTCGACGGCGATGACGTCGTCGGGACCATGAACCGCATCCACCTCGTCGCGCAGGAGCGGCGCCAGCGAGCGGCCGGAAAAGCGCTGCACCGCAGTACCCGCGACCATGTCCGGTACCGCGACATCAGCGAGTTCGAGCAGGGTCGGCACGAGATCGGTGACGAAGCTCAACGCCGATGTCGTTCCGGGCCGTACGTCGCCGCCCTTGATGATCAAGGGCACTCGTATGCCACCCTCGCCGGCGTGGAACTTGAAGAACGCACCCGGGGAGGCCGCGGCACTCGCCCACTCCGGACCGATGGCCGCATAGGAGCCTCGTTCGCCCAGCGTCTCGTAAGCCGTGCTGTAGCCGCTCATGCGTAACCACAGCCGCATCGCCAGCAGATTCGTGGGCTGATTGAATTCCGGACCGTTGTCGGAGAACACGACGAACAGCGTGCGTTCGTATTCGCCGATGGCCTGTAGATGCGCAATCAGGCGACCGATGTGATGGTCCATCGCTTCGATCATGCCTGCGTTCACGGCCATGACCCGCGCGGTGTAGCGTTGAGCGTCTGCATCGAGATCCCCCCACGCCCGGACACCGTCTGGCATCGGTCCCATCACGGTGTCGGCGGGCAGCAGGCCGCGCTCGATGAGGCCCTCGAACCGGGCCTGACGCAGCACCTCCCAACCGTCCGCGTAAACACGCTCGTATCGATCCGTGAATTCACGCGGCGCCTGCACCGGGATGTGCACGGCCTGGAAGCCTACATAGGCGAAAAACGGCTTTTCATCGGCCTCGTCACCGATATAGTCGATCATGCGATCGATGAGGAACTCCGATGAGTAGAAGTCCTCCGGCAGCTGGGCCGGAGCATCGTCCTCGAACCAGGGCGGTTCAGCATAGTAGGGCAGGTAGCTGCGCTGCTCCCAGTTGTCCGCACCGGAAGCGTCCAGAATGAAGGAGCGATCGAAGCCCCGCGCCACCGGAAGCGTATCCGGGGTATGCCCCAGATGCCATTTGCCGGTGACGTAGGTTCGGTAGCCGGAAGCACGCAGAATGCTGGCAATCGTGACGACGTCGTCCCGCAGGCGGCCGAGATAGGCAGGATGCCCGCGCTGCTCTGGGGGCATGGTCTCGGGGATGTTGCCGACGCCTGCCCGGTGATTGGAGACGCCGGTGAGAAGCATCGCCCGGGTCGGGGCGCAGTTCGGGGAGACGTAGAAGCGTGCGAACTGCTTGCCTGATGCTGCCAGCGCATCGATGTGCGGTGTCGCGACCTCGCTGCCGTAGGCGCCGAAGTCGCTGAAACCAACGTCGTCTGCAAGCAGCACGACGATGTTTGGCGGGCGTTCCGCGGCCGCCTCCAGCGCAACCAGGACGGCTGCGGCAGCGAGAAGCGTACCGAACCGGGCGCGCATCAGCTCGCGTCCTGAGGCCGCAGCAGGCCGCGCAGCCCCGCCTCGATCACGTCCCTGGCACGCCGTTCCGACAGGCCCTGCAACTCCCGCAGGCGGGAATAGGCCTCGAAGGACAGCAGCAGTTCCAGGATTTCGAAATCAGCCGGCGCCAGGGCGCGACTCTCCGGCAGCGCTGACCGCGTCAGCTCGCGCAGCATGGCCTGGTCCTCCTTGACCATGGCCTGCAGCGTCGGCGAGGACCAGAAGCGCGCGATCAAAGCGCGGCGGAACGGCGTGATACGGGCGTGGAAACGGGTGCGCTGGACCACAAGGTGGCGGATCCGGGTCGTCAGCGGCCCCGCCGGCAGCGGCGCCAGGAGAATGGGTCGGGCGCGACGCGCAATCTCATCGTGAATTGAAGTGTAGAGCGACTCCATATCCTCGAAATGGCGGAACACCGTGCGATGGCCGACACCCGCCCGCTCCGCCACCTCGTGACTCGTCGGAGCGAGATGGCCATCATCGACCAGGGCGACGAAAGCAGCGGCGATGGCGGCCTTGGTGCGGATGCTTCGATGCAGCCTGCCGTCAGTCACCGCCCCGGCCTGCTCCCCGGACCCCGCCTGGACGTGATCGTCACCTCGATCCATCAACGTCGCTCCCGATCAGATCCGCAGGCGCCGCCGCGCCGCACCACTCCCGTCAGCGGGCAACGAGATCAGCACCCCGTCACGTGCCACCAAAACCTCACCACTGTAGACGCTGCGCACTCCTCGCAGAAAGGCGGCTTCGAGACCCGGCAGCGGCAACGGCGGCACGATGTGATAGAGCAGCAGCATCAGAACCTCGGCCCGGGCGGCGAGCTCGGCCGCCTCGACCGGCGTCGTATGGTAGTCGGGAATGTCGGCGAGAATGTGGGCGAGGCGATCCTGTCCGGCGGCGCGGGCTGCCGCCTCCATGATCCCTACCAGGTCGGCGGCGAGGGCCTCATGCGCGAGCAGATCCACGCCGCTCGCCATGCGTACGGTCTCGTCCACTGGCGTCGTGTCGCCACTGATCACGAGACTGCGCCCAGCGTAGTCGAAGCGATAGCCCACCGCTGGATCGATCGGATCGTGCGCTACCCGAAACGCCGTCACCACGAGTTGCTCATCACGCCACACTTCGACTGCAGCACCCGGCTCAGGCGCCGGAAACGGCGCCGCACGCATGCCGGCGCCGGCCGGCGGAACGACCTCAGCGCCATGATGCGCGACACGGTGGCCGAAGTCGGAGGAATAGGCGAGGTTGAAACCGTGCACCACTGCAGTGATGCCCGGCGGGCCGTAGACCGGCAACGGCTGCGCATGGCCGCCACCGGTCCAGCGCAGCATGGCGAGTTCACCGAGGCCATCGATGTGATCGGAGTGGTCGTGGGTCACGAACACCGCCGCGATCCGCCCCGGTAGAACACCCGCTGCCTGCAGGTTGCGGGCACCGCCGGTCCCTGCATCGACCACGAACAGGCGATCGCCCGCGATCACCGCCAGACACGGACCGGAACGGTGGCGATCTGGAAGCGGCGAGCCGGCACCGCAAACGAACAGGTGCAGACCGTCTGGAAGCTCGGCGACCCGATCCCTGGCCATGGCCGTCTCCACTGCGCGCGTCATGATCATGACCGCGAGCTCTGCCCGGAAGAGCCACGCCCCCGCGACGGTCAGCAGGACGATCAGCAGTCCGGCCCAAAGCCAACGCATGTTCACGAGCGCTCAGTTGGGCACATAGACGTACTCGTCCGCCGGGTCCTGCGGCTCTGCCAGATGCTTGTCGATCAAGACCGGCATCTCACCGACCGCGGGCCAGAGCGGTTCCGCCTGCTCCGCATTGTGGGCGTCGAGCAGTGCAGCGAGTTCGGCCACCTTGTCCGGCCGCTCTGCGGAGAGGTCCTCCTGCTCAGTAGGATCTTCAGTGAGGTGAAACAGCCAGGTTCGATTCGGGCGCGCCGCCCGCTGCAGTTTCCAGCCGTTGCTGATCACCGTCTGATAATGTCCGGAACGCCAGAACAGGGCGTCGTGCGGGTCACCGTCGCGCGCACCGAGGATGAAAGGCAGCAGGTCGACGCCATCCATGACCCGGTCTTCCGGCATGGCCGTACCCGCCGCGGCGACCGCCGTGGCGTAGACGTCGAAGTGGTGCACGGGGCGGTCGAAGTGACTGCCGGGGGGGATCACCGCCGGCCAGCGCATGAAGAAGGGCACGTGAATGCCGCCTTCGAAGAACGTGATCTTCCAGCCCCGATACGGGGCATTCACATCCGGCAGACCCAGATAGCCTGCCCCGCCGTTATCCGAGGTAAAGATCACCAGCGTGTTCTCTTCCAGACCGTGCTCACGCAGGGCATCGAGAATCCGACCCACGCCGCGGTCAAGCGCCAGCATCATTGCCCCATAGACCCGCTCGGTGTGGTTGTCGATGTGGGCCAACGCGTCATAGTCATCGCGCAACGCCTGCAGCGGCGTGTGCGGCGCCCAGTGGGCGAGGTAGAGAAAGAACGGGCGGTTACGGTTGGCGGCGATGGCGTCCACAGCGGCGTCCGTGAAGTAGTCCGTGAGATAGCCGTCGGGGCGAAACCTCGGACCCTCGTTCCAGTTCACGGCGTAGCGCAGATTGGCCCAGAGAAACTGATCGATGGGATCGAAGTCCTGCTTCGAATTGACGGCGTCCGGATGATCCTCCGGCAGATACAGACCACTGGCCATGTTGAGACTCTCGGCGAACCCCTGATCGATGGGGGCAGAGCCATGGGTGTGCCCGAGATGCCATTTGCCAACGTGAATGCTGTGGTAGCCGTGCGCGGTCAACAGGTCGGCGAGCGTGATCTCGCTCTGCGGCATGCCCATCTGTTCGAAGGGGAGCGCCGCGGCGTCACCGTGGTCGTTGGGCTCATAGAAGGGATGAATGTTGTTCGGATTGCGGTTGTGCAATCGGCGGATGACCGGCCCCATCATGTTCGGCGTCGGCGTGAACTCGAAGCCGAACCGGGTGCCGTAGCGTCCGGACATGAGCGCCGCGCGCGACGGCGCGCAGGTGCCATGGGCGGCATAACCTTCGGTGAAATGCACGCCTGATGCCGCAATGGCATCGATGTTGGGTGTGGCTACCGTTCCACCGGCGACGCCACCGCCGTAGAACGTGATGTCGTTGAAACCAAGGTCGTCGGCGAGAATGATGACGATGTTGGGGGGACGTTCGTGCGGGGGCAGCGCTGCCGTCTCCGGGCCCTGCTGCCAGGGGATGGGCACATTGTCGCCGATCGGGCTGCGCCAGTCCGTCACCCAGCCGGGGATGTGGATCCAGTAACGCTCGAAGATCCAGGCCCCGGCAATGAGCAGGATCGCGACGGCGCCCAGGATGATCAGCCACTTGCGCATGGTCCCCCCCCTTGCGACGATCCTACAACGGATTCGCCCGGATGAACGCGATCACCGCCGTCGCCAGCGCCTCCGGTTGATCCTCCTGCAAGAAGTGACCGCCACCGCGGATGGTCACATGCTGCTGCTTCTCGGCGCCGGGCACTTCGCGCTGGAAGCGCTCGTGGCCACCCGCGGTAACCGGATCGCCGTCGGAGAACGCGGTGAGGAAGGGCTTGTCGAAACGGCGCAGCGCATCCCATGCTGCGCGCTGCGCCGGAAGCTCCGGATCATCCGGAAAGAGCGGCACGAGCCCAGGGAAACGCCGTGCGCCGGCCATGAACTCCGGCCCGGGGAACGGCGCGTCGTAGGCGGCTAGGATGGACGGGTCGTCACACCCGGCGGTCACCCTCATCAGCTCGCCCACCCTGAAGTCCGGTTGCTCTGCCGCGAACCTGATCCAGTAGAAGAAGCCCGGCGCACCACCGCTGTCGAGGAAGCGCGCAGGCAACTCATCCACCGTAACCACGGGTACCGAGGCCAGAAGCTCGCGCATCGGGCCAGCCATGCTGGCATCGAGACCTTCGGCGTCGGGAAGCCCGGTGTTGCCCACCACCACCCGCGCGAATCGCTCAGGATAGGCGGCGACCAGACGCAGACCGATCAGCCCACCCCAGTCCTGGCAAACCAGGGTCGCGTCGCGCAGGTTCAGCGCCTCGAGCCAGGCGCTCATCCATTGCACGTGCCGGGCATAGGTGTAGTCGCTCTGCGCAGCCGGTTTGTCGGAGCGCCCGAAGCCCACCAGATCCGGCGCGATCACCCGATACCCTGCCGCCGTCAGCAATGGCAGCATCTTCCGATAGAGGTAGCACCAGGTGGGCTGCCCATGCATGCAAAGCACGATCTCACCATCGCGCGGCCCTTCGTCGAGATGGTGAATACGCAGCTTTTCACCGCTTTCCGCCTCGATCTCCGTGTAGCAAGGCGTGTAATCGAACTCGGGCAGACCGTCGAAGCATTCGTCCGGTGTCCGCAGAACGTCCATCGCTCGCCCTCCATATTTTGGCATACCCTATGCCATATTATTCGGGAGCGCAAGTCCGGCAGATCGACGGCGGACAGGTCGACTCGGATCCCAGGAGTGCGCTGATGTATTTCCCGCCGAGCCTCCTTAAACTGTTGCCCCTCCCCGAACCGCCGCCTTGATGAGGCTCCGAGCATGACCATCCCCACCCCCCGCTATGCCCGTCGTGTCGGCTTCGTGCTGGCAATCGCATGGGCCACAGCCTTTGCCGCGCCTCCGGGGCCGGGTGAAGGCCCGGACGAGAACCTCGAAGCCATCGAGCCGACGTCCGAGCCGATCCGCATCGGCCTGGCCGGAGCGTACCCGGCCGACATCGCCCGCTTTCTTCTGGTTCAGGGGGTATCCGGAGCGCAGCTGTCGCCGCGCGGGGACCATGTGGCCGTCTCGCTGTCCATCACCGGCGAGCCACAGCTATGGCTCGTGCCCACGGACGGCTCACAGGTCCGGCAACTGACGTTCGGCAACGGCATCACGTTCTTCCGCTGGGCCCCGGATGGCGAGAGCCTGATCTACGGTGCTGACAACGCCGGAGACGAGCAGGAAGCGTACTTCCGCATCAGCGTCGACGGCCGCAGCGAAGCCGAGGTCGTGTCGGCCTTGCCGGGCGCATTCCGCGTCTTCGGTGGTGTCCTGCCCGACAATCGCCGCATCGTGTTTGCGTCCACGGAGCGCAATGGTCTCGACTTCGACATTTATGTGCGCGATCTGCAGACCGACGAGCAACGGATGATCTTCGAAGGTGAGTTCGCCTTCTGGCCCCGCTCCACTGCTCCGAACGGCGAGCACCTGCTCATGACCCAGGCCGTGGGCGAGGACTCCAACAACCTGTTCCTGCTCGATGTCGAGTCCGGGGACGCACGGACCCTGTCCCGACCCGCGCGCCGGGCGAACACCGAAAACGGCGGCTTCGCCTGGACCGCCGACGGCCGCTACGTCTACCACACCTCGAACGAGGACCGGGAGTTCCGGGCGCTGGTACGGCGGGAACTGAAGGCGAACACGGTTTCCGTGATCGTCGAAGCCGAGCACGACATCGACAACGTCAGGCTCTGCGGCGAGAACGATCGCTATCTGCTCTGGACGACCAACGAAGACGGCTTCTTCCGCCTCCACGGGCGCGACCTCAGGGAACGACGCGCGCTGCCGACGCCCGAGGTCCCGGAAGGCGTCTACTCGATCTCCTGCCCCTCCGGAAGTGAGGTCGCCGCCCTGGTGGTCAATGGTTCGACCACGCCGGGAGACCTGTTGCTCTGGGACCTCGCCGGCGGCTCAGCGGAGACCTTGTGGGCCGCCAACCTGGCCGGGCTCGACCCGGAACGACTCGTGCGGCCGGAGAGCATCCGCATACCAGCACGCGACGGCGTGATGCTGCAGGGCTTGCTCTACCTGCCGCGGGACGACGCGCGCCAGGACGACGGACCGCCGCCTGTGGTCTTCGACGTTCACGGCGGACCGACGGCGCAATCCGTGGTCAGCTTCAACGGATCCCTGCAGTACCTGCTGAACCGCGGCATCGCGGTGTTTCGCCCGAACATCCGCGGCTCCACCGGTTTCGGCCACACTTACGTCACCCTCGACGATCGTGAGCGCCGTCTGGACAGCATTCGCGACCTTGTGGACATGCTCGAGTTCTTCCGCAAGGACGACCGCGTCGATGCCGAGCGCGCCATCGTCCGCGGTGGGTCCTATGGCGGCTATGCGGTCAACGCCGTCCTGGCCAACCATCCCGGCCACTTCATCGCCGGCGTGTCGCTGTTCGGCGTCGCCGACTGGATGACCGCGCTCGAAGTCGCCTCGCCCGCCCTGAAGGCCTCCGACATCATCGAGTATGGCGATATCCGCGAGGAGCGATGGCGCGAGTTCTACACCACCTACTCGCCGATCCGGCAGGCCGATCAGATCGACGTTCCGGTGCTTTACTCCCACGGCGTCAACGACCGGCGGGTGGAGATCTACGAAACGGAGGTGATGGTGCGCACATTGCGCGCCAACGGAATCGAGGCGCCGTACATCCGTTTCCGGGATGAAGGCCACGGCTGGCGTCGCCTTTCGAATCGCTTGTTCTACGCACGGCGGGAGGCTGAGTTCCTGGAAAGACAGTTCAGTCTCACCGGGAACGGATCCTGACCCCTGGCTTCATGGCGGCTTCTCGCTGCCATGAACAACGAGCCTGGGCCAGTCGCGTGCTGCGCTTTGGTGCGGCGACACCACCTTGGCTGCATTGCAGTGCGCATGCCTGGCTCCAAGGCTGGTTAACGGGACCCCGCGGGCGGCCACATTCTTGCATACCTCCAAGGCATCCATTCCGGACAGCGTCGGAGGTCCTGCAAGATGGCGGTATCGATCCGAAGAAGATCCTTCTTGAGTGGCGTGGGTGGTGCTCTGGCGCTTGCAGCCGTACCCGGAGCCGGCTTCGCCCGGACAGCGTTCGGGCCGGCACCCGGCGTCATCAAGCTCAATGCCAATGAGAATCCCTACGGTCCATCACCGAAGGCGCTCGAGGCCATTGCCGAGGCAGCGACCCGTGGCGCCTACTATCCCGGTCCGACCGTGCGCCGGCTCAGGGAGATGGTGGCGGAGCACAACGAGCTGACGCCTGAGCACGTCGTGCTCACCTCAGGGTCCATCGAGGCGCTGTTCGCGGTCGGCGCTGCCTACAGCCGTCACGGGCGCATCGTCGCTCCCGCGCTGACCTTCGACCCCCACCTGCGCGTTGTCGAGCGGACGGGTGGCGAGGTAATTCGGATCCCTCTCACCACGAACATGGATACCGACCTCGCTGCCATGGAGCGCGCCGTCGACAACACCGTGAGCATGGTCTACGTCTGCAATCCGAACAATCCGACCGGAGAAGAGATCGATGCGGCGGCGCTGCGCGCGTTCTGCAACCGCCTGACGCCGACGGTCACGGTAATGGTGGACGAGGCCTACAACGAACTCACAGACGACCCCGTTGCCAGTTCCATGGTCGACCTCGTCCGTCGCGGCGACAACGTCATCATCACCCGCACGTTCTCTAAACTTCACGGAATCGCAGGTCTGCGCGTCGGCTACGCACTCGCGCCTCCTCATCTCGCCGAGGTCGTCGCCCGCCACGCCATGACCCAGCCCAACCTCCTCGGTGCAGCGGCGGCCATCGCCAGCATCGATGACGAAGCGTTCCTGAACTACTCCAAACGGAAGATTCGCGAAGGCCGCGAGCTCGTGAGCGACGTCTTCCGTCGCCATGAAGTGCCGTATGTCCAGTCCCGCGCCAACTTCGTCTACGGCAACATCGGCCGTGACGCCGAGGCGTTCCGGGCGCGCATGCAGGAACGCAACGTTTACATACGCGGTATCTACGCGCCGTATACGACCTGGTCTCGTGTAAGCATGGGGCGCATGGAAGACCTCGAGGTGTTCGCACGGGTTTTCAGCGAGGTCTACGGAGCGTGAGGCGGGTGCGGAGATTTCGACTTGCCGGCACCGCAGGAGCCGCGCTCCTACTCGGATTGATGAGCTCACTCGCCAGTGCCCGGGAAGCTATCGTCAGCGACGCAGCACCTGCCGCCATCGGTCCGTACAGCCAGGCCATCCTCGCCGGAGATATGCTGCACGTCTCCGGCCAAATCGCCATCGACCCGGCCACAGATAGTGTCGTCGGTGACATCGAGGCCCAGACCGAACGTGTCCTCCTGCAGATCCGGAGCATTGTCGAGGCAGCCGGGATGACCCTCGGTCACGTGGTCGCGACCACAGTCTATTTGAAGGACTTGGACGACTTCCCGCGTATGAATGCCGTCTATGCCCGCCACTTCCAAGACCCGGAGCCTGCCCGAAGCACCGTGGAAGTTTCCCGTCTGCCTCGGGATGCCCTCATCGAAATAAGCGCGGTAGCCGTCCGTTGATCGCATGGCGATGACCGATCGGAAGCCCGAGCGTCGAGGATTCTGTCGATATTGCGAGGTGGTGGAGTAGCCTCTCGAGAAAGGGTCTTCGTTTCTGCAGACAGGGGCACGCATGGCAAGTCGTGCGCAACTCGAGACGCACGCACCTGGCGCGACCACCCGTATCGGCAGCGGTGGTTTCGACCGTGTCATCCGGCGCACTTGCGCGGATACGGCTGCGCACTTGGTTCAGGCCTGTGCCATGCCCATGGCGGCAGTGCATGTCAGAACGCCTTCCGGCTGGCTTGCCCTCGGGCGGCAGGGCCACGAACCCGAACTCGATGCAGAACTCGATCCCTTCCTCGAGTACGCGCTAGCCAACCATGATGTCATGGTCGTACCCGACTGTGGCCGCGATGCCCGCTTCGCGGCGAAGGCTCAAGTCCGATTTTTTGCCGGCATGCGCATCACCAGCTCCCGCGGCAGCGCCATAGGGGTCGTTTCGGTTTTCGACCGCGCTCCCGGCGACGCGAGCGATGCGATCGCACTCGCCATCAGCCTGAGCGCGCGCCAGATCTCCTCGCTGTTCGAGCTGCGCAGCGCCCGCGAGCAGCAGGATATGCTCCAGAGCGTTGTCGACAGTCTGCCGGGTATCTTTTACCTGTTCGACCAGGATGATCGCTTCCTGCGCTGGAACCGCCGCTTCGAAGAGGTTTCCGGTTACGACGGCGCCAGCTTCGCCGAACTGAGACCGCTCGAACTGTTCGATCCTGCAGATCGACCACTGGTGAGGGAGCGGATCCTGGAAACGTTCCGCAGGGGTGCATCAGAAGTCGAAGCGGACCTCGTCACCCGCCATGGCGAACGGGTGCCCTTCTATTTCACCGGGCATCGAGTCGAGCTGCGCGGCCGGCCCTGTGTCGTCGGCATGGGACTCGACCTGAGCGCACGTCGCAGCGCCGAAGAGGAGCGTGACCGGCTGTTCAACCTGTCACCGGATCCGTTGTGCATACTCGATGATGAAGGCCGTTTCCGGGAGCTGAATCCAGCCTGGGAGCAGGCCTTAGGAGTTTCGCGCGAAAGCCTGCTCGCTCGGCCTGCTACCGATCTCGCCCACCCGGACGATCAGCAGATCCTGCGTGAACAACTGCTGGCGCAGGCGACAGGTCGCACTCACGTGACGACCCGACTGCGCACCCAAAACGGTGCCTGGCGCTGGTTCGCCTGGCACGCAAACTCGGATCCCTCCCGCCGAGTGCGCTACGCAGTCGCCCGGGACATTACCGAGGAGCAGACGGTCACCCAGGCGCTGGCCGCCAGCGAGGCTCGCTATCGCAGCCTCGTCGAGAGCGCCCGCGATGCCATCGTCGTCATCCGTGCCGATGGCACCATCGCCTCTGCCAATCGCGCGTTTCAAGAGGTGGTGGGCTACGAGCCTGCAGACTGGGTCGGCGAGCCCTTCGACCGCCTCGTCTATCCCGCCGATCTGCCGCGTGCACTTCAGGCGCTGAGCGAACTCGACAACGAACACCGGATGCCGGTGTTCGAGGTACGCGTCGTCAATCGCGAAGGCACGGCCATCCCGGTCGAGATCCAGGGCACCCAGGTACAGCTTGAAGGTGACACCATCGGTGCACTTGTGATCGCCCGCGACATCCGTGAACGAAAAGCCCTAGACCAGCGCCTGCAGCGCATCCAGCGGCTGGATGCCATCGGCCAGCTAGCCGCCGGTGTAGCGCACGATTTCAACAATCTGCTGCAGATCGTGCATGGTGAGGTCGACCTGCTGCTCGCTCATCCCATGCTGTCGCCCAAAGTCAAGGAAGGGCTCGAGCAGATCGACGCGGCCAGTACCCGCGCCGCGCGCATCACTCGCAAACTGTTGCTATTGAGCCGCGAACACGAGTGGCACGGCGAGCGCCTCGACCTCAACGATCTCGTCAGTCGTTTTCTGCCCATGCTCGAGCGTCTGCTCGGACCCCAGCACCGCATGGAATGGCAGCCTGCAGCGTCACTACCGGAGGTGCTCGGCGATTTCGGCATGCTGGAGCAGGTGCTTATGAACCTGATCATCAATGCGCGCGACGCAATGCCCGACGGCGGCACGGTGACCCTGAGCAGCTCAACCGTAGTCCTCGCGCCGGATCAGGCCGTGCAGGAACCCGACGTCAGGCCGGGGAGCTTCGTGAAGATCAGCGTCGCGGATACCGGTACCGGGATTGCACCCGAGCATCTCCCCCATCTGTTCGAGCCACTGTTCACCACCAAACCCCTGGGCGAAGGCACCGGGCTCGGTCTCGCGACGCTCTACGGTATCGTCCGGCGCCACCGTGGCTGGGTGGAGGTGGACAGCACACCCGGACAGGGCGCCCGCTTCCACCTTCATTTCCCGGTCGCCGACGTCTGAGCCGATCAGTCGACGCCTTGCAGAAAGTCCAACGCCAGGGCCGTCATTGCACGGACACCGATCGGGAGCCCGCGCTCGTCGGCGTAGAACCTCGGTGAGTGGTTGGGATGCACCTTATCCGGGTCGTCAGAGGCGACACCGACGAAAAAGAACAGTCCCGGAACCTCTTGCTGGTAGTAGGAAAAGTCTTCCGCTCCGGTGGCGCGAGGTGCCTCCACCAGGCCCGGGCCGACCACCCGTTCGAGCGTCGGCAGCATGCGCCGGGTCAGCTCGGGATCGTTGTAGGTGACCGGATAGCCGGGAAAGATCTCGACCTCCGCACTCGCTCCCGCGCTTGCGGCAATCTGCTCTGCGGTGCGCGTTACCCGCTCGTGTATCTCGTCGCGGGTCTCCGGGTCGAAGGTCCGCAGCGTTCCGGTCATGTCCACCACGTCGGGAATGATGTTGTGGCGGACCCCGCCGCGGATGGCCCCGACCGTGACCACCGAGGGCGTCAGGGTGGCATCGAGCTGCCGTGACGGAATCGTCTGCAGACCGAGCACGATCTGCGCGGCCACCACGATGGGATCGACCCCGCCCCAGGGTACGGCCCCATGGGTCTGGCGGCCGCGGACCTGGATCGTGAACCGATCGCTGGAGGCCATCAGCCCCCCGGAGCGCCAGCCGATGGTACCCACCGGCGAGGGCACCACATGCAAGCCGAAGATGGCATCCGGGCGCGGATCGTCGAACAGGCCCTCACGGAGCATCAGTTCGGCGCCACCTTCCTCTCCCGGTGGCGCGCCCTCCTCCGCGGGCTGAAACACGAACATCACGGTACCGGTCAGGTCCTCACGCATGCCCGCGAGCACCTCCGCCACTCCCATGAGAATCGCCACATGGAGATCGTGGCCACAGGCATGCATGACACCGACTTCCTGGCCCAGGTAAGTCGTGCGCACCGTACTGGCGAAAGGAAGATCGGTCTGCTCGGTGACCGGAAGCGCATCCATATCCGCGCGCAGGGCCACGACCGGCCCCGGCGAACCGCCCCGGAGAATGCCAACGACGCCCGTATGGGCGATCTCCGTTCGCACTTCCATGCCCAGTTCTTCGAGATGCCCGGCAACCAGCGCCGCTGTGCGGAATTCTCGATTCGCCAGCTCGGGGTGCTGATGGATATCCCGCCGCCATGCCACCACCTTGGGCATGACCGCGTCGATGCGTTCGGCGACGGCTTCCGGAACGGTCTGCTCGGCGCCGGCGGACAGCGCGGCCAAGGCGCACAGCACGACGGTAATCGCCAGCCTGCTCGCAGCTTGCATCATGGCTGCTTCTCCCCCGCGGACGCAGCCGCCCGGTCGGCAGCGCGCTGTAGCGCATAGCTTGCCATCTCACGACGCAGACGGGGACCCAGCAGGTATAGCCCGAGGATGTTCGGAATGCAGATCACGAAGACCATCGCATCCGAGAAATCCAGGATGGAGGTCAGCTGCAGCATGGCGCCGAGCATGACGAAGGCGCAGAAGACCACCTTGAAACCTGCTGCCGGCAGCTCGCGTTCACCAACCAGGTAGGTGAAGCCCTTCAGGCCGTAGTAGGACCAGGCCAGCATCGTGGAGAACGCGAACAGTATTGCGGCCACTGCGAGCAGATTCGGGAAGAACGGGAAGGTGCGTTCGAATGCGGCACTGGTCATGGCGATGCCATTGCGACCGGTCGCGAATTCCGGCTCGAAATAGCCTGTGGTAATGATGACGAGGGCGGTGACCATGCAGATTACGAGTGTGTCGAGGAAGGGTTCGAGCAGCGCCACGTGTCCCTCGGTGGTCGGTCTGTCGGTGCGCACCGCGCTGTGCGCGATGGCAGCGGAACCGATCCCGGCTTCGTTCGAAAACACGGCCCGCTGAAAGCCGATGATAAGGGCGCCAAGCGCGCCACCGGCGGCCGCTTCCCCGGTAAAGGCCTGCACGAAGATCTCGCGGAATGCCCACGGCAGGGCCTCAGCATTGAAGGCGATGACCATCAGGCCCGTCGCGAGGTAGAGCACGGCCATAAAGGGGACCAGAACTTGCGTCACCCGCGCGATGCTGCGGATGCCGCCGACGATCACGGCTCCGACGAGCCCTGCCATGACCAGGCCGAACAGCCAGCCCTTGTCGGCGAACCAGCTCTCGGCGCCACCGGTGACACCGACGAACTGGGAGTAGGCCTGATTGACCTGGAACATGTTGCCGATGCCCATACAGCCGATGACGATACCGACCGCATAGAAAATGCCGAGCGCCCTGCCAAGCCTCGCGCGCCCCGTTTCGGCGAGCCCCCGCTCCAGGTAGTACATGGGACCACCGGAGACGCTGCCGTCAGGGTTTTCGCGCCGATAGAGCACGCCGAGGGTGCACTCGGCGAACTTGGTCGACATCCCGAGAAAGCCCGCGACGGCAAGCCAGAACGCGGCGCCCGGACCGCCAAGCCCGATGGCCACCGCAACGCCGGCAATGTTGCCGATGCCGACGGTCCCGGACAGCGCGGTAGCCAGGGCCTGAAAGTGTGATACCTCGCCGTGCTTGGCTTCGCGGTCCTCCCGGCCCAGTACCAGGCTGACCGCATGCCGGAAACCGAAGATGCTGACGCCACGGAGATAGAAGGTGAAAAACACCCCGGCTGCCACCAGCCAGAGCACCACCAGCGGAAACCCGACACCGAAAACTCGGATCTCCGCGAAGATCAGGGCCGACACGCCCGCCGCCAACGGCGCAACCAGGGCGTCGACCCACGCGTCGATTTCCCCCATGGACACCCATCACCCCCTGGTATCGGAAAGGAGCGAGCTTACCCGCCCATACATAGAGATGCACGATGCGCCGTTTTCTAGGAGACTTGCGCCCGCTCCCCGTCCTTAACGGAAGCTGCCCGAGGGAGAAGCGCTTGAACCGCTCCGCAAGACAGTTGAGCGATCGCCTCGCGGCCACAATTGCCGGGGCGCGTCTGACGCCGACGCTGCTGCCGCTGGCGCCTTCCCTGCGCCTGTGGCTGCTGTCCGCCGACTTTCCCCGCGGACCGCTGCCCCCGGACGTTGCTGCTCGGGTGGTGGCGGAGCCGGCCTACTGGGCGTTCTGCTGGGGCAGCGGACACGCTTTGGCTCATTGGCTCCTGGAACATCCGGAAACAGTCCGCGGACGCACGGTCCTGGACTTCGGCAGCGGTTCCGGCGTGGCAGGTATCGCGGCGGCCCTCGCTGGCGCCGAGGCGGTTCATGCCTGCGACATCGATGCCGATGCGCTGCTTGCAACCCGCGCGAATGCCGAGTTGAACGAAGTCGACATCCAGTGCTGGCGCGATCTGGCGAAGGTCCCAACGGCCGATCTGGTACTTCTCGCCGACGTACTCTACGACCGCGCCAACGTGCCGCTGCTGGACACGTTGCAGGAACGGTTCCCCGAGATTCTCCTGGCGGACTCGCGGCTGCAGCCCGAGATGCTGCCAGATTGGGAAACGTTCGCTGTCATCGAGGCAGAAACGATTCCAGACCTCGATGAGAGTCCGATTCACCGCTGGACGCGCTTCTACCGCCCCCGCGGCCAGGCGACGGGCTCGCCCCCCGCCGCACTCCTGGCTTAGCGCTTCGAGGAGTCCTCATGCAGGTACTGATGTATCGACCGAGCTTCGAGCGAGTTCGCGAAGCCCTCGCCCACCGCGGTGTCGAGGCCGTCGTTCTGGAACACGACGGCAGTCTCGCCCATGCCGATGGCGAACCCTGGCCGGACGCCAGGCCGCGGGCCGCGTGGTTCTCGCGCGAACTGATCACGAGACCCGACGCGCCCGCCGGCAAGTGCTTGAAGCACATCCATGGCGGCAGCGTCGAATGGGTACAGTCCGCGGCAGCGGGCTTCGAGCATCCTGTTTTCCAGGGCATGCTCGAAGCCGGCATCCGCCTCAGCAGCAGCGACGGCAACAGCCTCGGTATAGCCGAATACGTCCTCGCCGAGGTGCTCGCCTGCTTTCAGAACATCGACGCCCGGCGAGCTGCGCAGGCCGATCGCCGCTGGGAGCGCGTCGACTTCCGGGAAGTGGCCGGCAGCCGCTGGCTGATCGTTGGCTACGGCAGCATCGGGCGCGCAGTCGCGCGCCGTGCAGGCGCATTCGGGGCCGAGGTCGTCGGCGTCCGCCGCAGGCCCGAACCCGATCCGGATGCGCTACGCGTCGTCGGCCAGGCGGCGCTTGCGGAGGAGATCGCCGCGGCCGACGTGATCGTCGTGAGTGCCGCCGCCAACACCCACAGCACGCGGCTGATCGATGCGGATGTCATATCCCGCATGCGCGCGCATGCGGTACTGGTCAATGTCGCCCGCGGCAGCCTGGTCGACACCGCCGCACTGCTCTCCGGCCTCGACGTCGGCCGCCCGGCCTGGGCCATCCTCGATGTCTTCGAGACCGAGCCGCTGCCAGCCGATGACCCACTGTGGAACCACCCGCAGGTGCGGATCAGCGCGCATTGCTCGGGTGCCACGGAGGGCGCCAACGCCCGTGGTGCCGAAGTTTTCCTGGAGCACCTCGATGCCTGGCTCGAAGGCCGCCCCCTGCGCCTGGAAGTCTTCGCGACCGGCTCGTCACCAGCATGATTCCCATTACCTTCGAGTCCCGGTAGAGTCTCCCCATGATCACCCGCACAGCCAGCTCCGGGCGCCGCTGGTTCAGGCGCCGTGCCTGGACGACGTTCGCGCTGCTGCTGGCCGCTTCGCTGGCCCTGTCAGCCCTACCCGACGACCCATCCGCCCAGACTCGCCAGGTCTGGGTTTTGGAACTCGACGGCGCAATCGGCCCCGCAAGCAGCGACTACATCACCCGCAACCTCCGGAACGCGGAAGAGGCTGGCGTCGAACTGTTCGTAATCCGCCTCGACACGCCGGGCGGACTCGACTCGTCCATGCGGGACATCATCCGGGCCATTCTCGACGCCGATGTCCCGGTCGCGACCTGGGTGGCCCCTGGTGGTGCCCGTGCCGCCAGCGCAGGTACCTACATTCTCTACGCCAGCCATATCGCCGCCATGGCGCCGGCGACCAACATCGGCGCTGCGACGCCGGTTGCGATCGGCGGGGGCAGCCCTATGCCTATGCCGTCGGGCGCCGAGGAGGAAGACGAGGAAGAAGAAAACGGCGACAGCTTGAGTCCCGCAACCGCCTCGGAGCGCAAAGCGATCAACGACGCCGTGGCCTACATCCGCGGCCTGGCCGAGCTGCGGGGACGCAACGCAGACTGGGCCGAGAAGGCCGTGCGTGAAGCTGCGAGCCTGTCAGCGAGTGGCGCCCTCGAAAAGGGCGTCATCGATTTGGTGGCCAAGGACATCGACGCGCTGCTTGAAGGTGTAGACGGCCTCGAAATCAGCCTCGAACGCCGGGATGTGACCTTGCAGGTCGCGGGTGCCGACGTCACGCACATCGAGCCGGACTGGCGCAGTGAGTTTCTGGCCCTGATCACCGATCCCAACATTGCCTATATTCTGCTCATGATCGGGATCTACGGCCTGATCCTGGAGTTCTACAACCCAGGGCTCGGCATACCCGGTGTCACCGGCATTATCTGCCTCCTGCTGGCCTTCTACGCACTGCAGATGCTTCCGGTGAGTTACGTGGGTGTGGCACTGCTGCTAATTGGAATTGCCCTGATGATCACCGAGGCCTTTGCTCCGAGCTTCGGTGTCTTCGGCATCGGCGGGGCGATTGCCTTCGTCGTCGGCTCGGTGCTGCTGATGGACTCGGATCTTCCTGGCTACCAGATCTCCATCCCGGTGATCGCCGCCTTCGCGGCCGCATCGGTCGCGGTCTTCATCTTCTCGGTGGGCGCCGCGCTCCGGGCGCGGCGAGGGCATGTCGTCAGCGGCCGCGAGGGGATGGTGGGCGAACCTGCAGTCGCCGTGGAGGACTTCGAAGAAGGTCATGGTCGCGTGCGCGTCCACGGCGAGATCTGGCACGCCCACAGTGACGTGCCGGTGACGAGTGGCGATCCACTCCACGTTACTGCACTCGACGGCCTGGTCGTTCGGGTGCAACCTGACACGGGAACGGAATCCGCAC
>SLQW01000160.1 GCA_007131295.1 Pseudomonadales bacterium
CTGCCTTCTTTCCTGTCATCCCCTTGCACTCTTCTGCATAATACGCGCCGCTCGAAACCCGCCCGGCCGAGACGGCGGCCGTGGCCCGACACGGGATGCATGCAAAGTGGCCCTACCCAGCCTGGACGACTATTTCCCCGACTGGAAGCAACGCGAAGAACTCGCGGAGGCGATGATTCCCATCATCGGCAAGCTCTACCGCAAGAACGTGGTCACTTACTGTTACGGGCGCGCGCTCTACAACCAGAGCGTCACCAGCCTGATGAAGACCCACCGCTACGTCCGCCAGGTGGCGCTCAACGAACTCTCCGAATTCGAGACCTATCCGATTCTCGAGGCGATGGCGGCGCTGGATCTCGGCCCCTCGCACATAGATGTCGGCAAGCTCACTACCCAGTTCATGGAGGAGGCAGAGCAGGGTCCTATCGACGTTGCTGAGTTCGTCCGGCGTGAGTGCGCCGAAGTCATCGGCCGCCACGTGCCGCCCCTGGAGCAGCCCCAGGACGTCGTGCTCTACGGCTTCGGCCGCATCGGCCGGCTGGTGGCGCGTCTGCTCATCGAGAAGACCGGCAGCGGCGCCCAGCTCAGGCTGCGGGCCATCGTCGTCCGTCCCTCGGGCGCCGAGGACGATCTCATCAAGCGCGCCAGCCTCCTGCGTCGGGACTCGGTCCATGGGGCCTTCCAGGGAACCCTCCGGGTCGACGAAGAACATCAGTGCATCATTGCCAACGGCAACGTGATCCGTGTGATCTACGCCAAGGATCCCGCAGAGGTCGATTACACCGCCTACGGCATCGATAACGCGATCATCATCGACAACACTGGCGCCTGGCGCGATGAAAAGGGGCTCTCCCGGCACCTGGAGGCTAAAGGTGCCTCCCGTGTCGTGCTCACGGCCCCCGGCAAGGGCAACATCAAGAACATCGTCTCCGGCGTGAACTCCGACCTCATGACGCCGGATGACAGGATCATCGCGGCGGCCTCCTGCACGACCAACGCGATCGTGCCGATCCTGAAGGTGGTTCACGAGGAATTCGAAATCGTTCACGGGCATCTGGAAACGGTGCATGCCTACACCAACGACCAGAACCTGATCGACAACTTCCACAGCAAGCCGCGGCGTGGCCGGGCCGCTCCGCTCAACATGGTGATCACCGAGACCGGCGCTTCCAAGGCGGTGGTGAAGCTGCTGCCGGAGATGGCGGGGAAACTCACCGGGAATGCGATCCGTGTGCCGACTCCCAACGTTTCCCTGGTGATCTGCAATCTGTCGCTTGGCCGCAGCGTGACGGTGGCCGAATTGAACGACTATCTGCGCGATGTCGCTTTGAATTCCCGCCTGCAGCGGCAGATCGACTTCACCGCCTCCCCGGAGGTGGTCTCCAGTGACTTCGTCGGCAATCGTCATGCCTGCATCGTCGACGGCGAGGCAACGCTGGTGGATGACAATCGCTGCGTACTCTATGTCTGGTACGACAACGAATTCGGTTACAGCTGTCAGGTCGTCCGGATTGTGCAGAAGATGGCGGGCATCAAGTACCCGCTGATACCCAGCGACGTGGCCAGCACTGGATTCGGCTGATTCAGCCCCTGCGTGACGGTTCGTCTGCCGCCGAATTTGGCGCAGGGTGGGCGCTATGAAGTGGTAATGAGAAGGGCGCCCCTCTATAATTTGGCGCGCCGTTCGGACCGGATCGTCGCGTACCCTCCCGGACCAGAGTGGCCAGTATCTCCAGTGCCGGATTGGTTACGCCCGACGCAGCAGGCGCCCCTCGCGGCAGCGGAACACAGGACCAGATCGTCGGTCTGGCACGGAAGAGCCGGTGCGGGCGTCGGCACGAGCATCACCGTTCGCGTAGCGCGCAACGAGCCTCGCGACGAGCCTGGAACCTTCATGAACGTCATCCGACACTTCGGAATGGATATTTCACTGGCATGATCAAGATCAAGCGCGGCCTCGACATTCCGATTGCGGGCAGGCCTGAGCAGGCCATTGAAGATGCCAGGGCTGTACGGCAAGTTGCCGTGGTGGGCGAAGATTATGTCGGCATGAAGCCGACCATGCAGGTCCAGGAAGGCGACCGGGTCAAACTCGGCCAGGTCCTTTTCGATGACAAGAAGAACGAAGGCGTGCTGTTCACGGCGCCCGCCGCCGGTACCGTCAGCGCGATTCATCGCGGCGCCAAACGTGCGTTGCAGTCGGTTGTGATCGACGTCGACGACGGCAGCGAGGATGCCGAGGCCTTCGATGCCATCCCTGCGGAGCGGATTTCGAGCGTCGACGGGGAGACGGTGGAGAAGGTGCTCGCGGCGTCTGGCCTCTGGACCACGCTGCGTACGCGTCCTTTCAGCCGTATTCCGGCGATCGGCAGTCGACCCCGGTCGATATTCGTCACTGCAACGGATACCCAGCCACTGGCTGCAGATCCGGCCCTCGTCATCGCCGAGCAACGCGAAGCCTTCGGACACGGACTCGATCTGCTGGCGAAGCTCACGGACGGCCCGGTGTTCCTCTGCAGTGCACCGGATGCGGACATTCCCACCGGGAGCGACTCCCGTATTCGCCACGAGACGTTTTCCGGTCCTCATCCGGCGGGGTTGGTGGGCACTCATATTCACTTCCTGGACCCGGTGGGTCCCCAGCGTACGGTCTGGACGATCAACTACCAGGACGTGATTGCCATCGGCCACACGCTCACCACCGGCAAGCTGTACGTGGAGCGGGTGGTGGCGCTCGGCGGCCCGCCCGTGGGCAGGCCGCGCATGCTGCGTACCCGAGCCGGCGCCAACCTCGACGAACTGGTGGCGGGGGAGACCGAGGGGGGCGAGCTCCGGGTCATCTCCGGTTCCGTGCTCTCGGGCCGGATCGCGCGCGGTCCGCTGGCTTTCCTGGGACCCTACCATCAGCAGGTCAGCGTGCTCGCCGAAGACCATGCGCGCGAGCCTTTGCACTACCTGCGGGCCGGCGTGAACAAGTTTTCCGTGTTCCCGATTTACGTCTCACGGCTGCTCGGGCGCAAGGCGTTCGATCTCACGACTTCGGCGAACGGTTCGCCACGGGCCATGGTGCCGATCGGCACCTACGAGTCCCTGATACCCATGGACATGCTTCCCACGCAGCTTCTTAGGTCGCTCCTGGTTCAGGATCTGGACACCGCCATAGCCTTGGGTTGTCTGGAACTCGATGAAGACGACGTCGCCCTGTGCACCTTCGCGTGCCCTGGCAAATACGAGTACGGGCCTGTGCTGCGGGAAACCCTGACCCGCATCGAGAAGGAGGGTTGAGCGCATGAGCCTGCGGACGTTCCTCGACAGACTCGAGCCGGAGTTCGAGAAAGGCGGTAAGTACGAGAAGTACTATGCCCTGTACGAGGCGGTAGACACCGCACTCTTCAAACCGGACCGGGTCACGGGCGGGCCGTCCCATGTGCGCGACGGCCTCGACCTGAAGCGCATCATGATCACGGTCTGGCTGTGTACGTTCCCTGCCATGTTCGTGGGCATGTTCTTCATCGGCAAGAACGCGAACGAGGCCTTGCTGGCTATCGGGCAGGACGGTGCAGATGGCTGGCGTGGGTTCCTGATCTCGCTGGTCGCGGGCTACGACCCGAATAGCATCTGGGACAACTTTGTCCACGGCGCGGCCTACTTCCTGCCAATCTATGCGACGACTTTCATCGTCGGCGGATTCTGGGAAATCCTGTTCGCCGCGAAGCGTGGCCATGAAGTCAACGAGGGCTTCTTCGTTACCAGCGTTCTCTACTCGCTGATCCTGCCGGCGACCATTCCGCTCTGGCAGGTTGCGCTGGGAATCACCTTCGGCATCGTCATCGCCAAGGAAATCTTCGGCGGCACAGGCAAGAACTTCCTGAATCCGGCACTCACCGGGCGTGCCTTCCTCTATTTCGCCTATCCCGCGCAGATCTCCGGTGACCAGGTCTGGGTGGCCGTCGATGGCTACACCGCCGCGACGCCGCTCGGTCTGGCGCCGCTGGGCGAGGACCTGGGAGTGACCTGGATGCAGGCCTTCCTGGGCAACATGGCGGGATCCGTCGGCGAGGTCTCCACCCTGGCCATATTACTTGGCGGTGCAGTACTGCTCGTCATGCGCATCGCCAGCTGGCGCATCATGCTGGGCGTCTTCCTCGGCATGGTGGGGTGCTCGCTGCTCCTGAACGTCATCGGGTCTGATACGAACCCTATGTGGGCGATGCCGTGGTACTGGCATTTCGTGATCGGCGGTTTCGCTTTTGGTATGGTGTTCATGGCGACGGATCCGGTGTCTGCGGCGATGACCAACACCGGCCGGTTGTGGTTCGGCGCCTTGGTCGGTGTGATGGCCGTGATCATCCGGGTCATCAATCCGGCCTTCCCGGAAGGCATGATGTTGGCAATCCTCTTCGCTAACCTGTTTTCCCCGCTGATTGACAACGCTGTCGTCCAATCCAACATCAAGCGGAGGATGGCACGCAATGCCACAGCGTAACCGGGATTCCATTGGCAACATCCTGATCGTCGCCATCTCCGTATGTCTGGTGGCGTCTATCCTGGTCTCGATGGCTGCCGTTGGGCTCAAGCCGGCGCAGGAGGCGAACCGGCTCCTGAATGAGCGCCAGAATATTCTGGTCGCTGCCGGCGTGCTCGCGCCCGGCGCACGGGTCGATGAACAGGGCCGGGGCATCAACGAGCTGTTCGAGCAGTTTGATGTACGGGTCGTTGATCTGCGCACCGGAGAGTACGTGGATCACATCGATCCACAGGCCTTCGATCAGCTGCGGGCAGCGCGTGATCCCGACAGCTCACGGCGGCTGTCGGGTGAGGAAGATAAGCCCACACTTCGGCGGCTGGAGAATTACGGCATCGTCTATCTGCTTCGTGGTGACGATGGCGCTGTGGAAAGGACGGTTCTTCCGGTGCGCGGCATGGGTCTCTGGGGAACCATGTTCGGCTATCTCGCCATCTCC
The DNA here is from genome assembly GCA_007131295.1 of Pseudomonadales bacterium. Lineage (GTDB taxonomy): Bacteria > Pseudomonadota > Gammaproteobacteria > Pseudomonadales > Azotimanducaceae > SLTB01. Next base: position 4,965 of record SLQW01000160.1, read on the forward strand.
GGAGATCTGGTCTCCGCGGAAGGCATCGCCTTTCACCGGCATCAGGAAACGCCAGGGCTCGGCGGAGAGATCGAGAACCCGCGCTGGCGCGCCCAATGGGAGGGGCTGCGTTTGTTCGACGATGAAGGTCGGCCTGCGGTCGAAGTCGTCAAGAGCCGCGCCCCGGAAGGGACCGACGCGCGTCAGCGTCAGGTAGACATGTTGGCCGGTGCCACGCTCACGAGCCGCGGCGTCGAGAATCTCGTCAACTTCTGGTTGAGCGATCTCGGATACGGCGCATACCTTGACAGACTGCGGCGAGAGGAGGCCTGAGCCGTGTCAAGCTCCAAAGAAGTACTTTTCGCCCCGATCTTCGACAACAACCCCATCGCGCTGCAGGTGCTCGGCATCTGCTCGGCGCTGGCGGTGACCGTCAGCATGCTCAACACCCTGGTCATGTGCGCGGCCGTGATTTTCGTCTGTGCCTTTTCGAACCTGTTCGTGTCCTTGCTGCGCCACGTGATGCCGTCGAACATCCGCATCATCATTCAGATGACCATCATCGCCTCGCTGGTGATTCTCGTCGACCAGGTCATTCAGGCCTATGCCTACGAGGTCTCGCAGCGCCTGTCGGTGTTCGTCGGCCTGATCATTACCAACTGCATCGTTCTCGGTCGCGCGGAAGGGTTCGCGCTGCAGAATGGCCCCTATATGTCCTTCCTCGACGGTATCGGCAACGGCCTCGGCTATAGCGTGCTGCTGATCCTTGTGGCGTTGATTCGTGAGCCGCTCGGTGCCGGTACCCTGATGGGTTACACGCTGTTCGCGAACGTCAACGACGGCGGCTGGTACGTCGGCAACGGTCTCATGCTTCTGGCGCCCAGCGCATTCTTCATCATCGGGCTGTCAATTTGGGCGCTGCGCGCCTGGAAGCCGGCGCAGGTCGAGCCCGTTGAGTACGAAATCGCCGAGAACGTGCAGTACAAGGAGGCCATGTGATGGAGCACTACATCGGCATCTTCGTCTCGACGATCTTCATCGAGAACATGGCCCTGACCTTCTTCCTGGGCATGTGTACCTTTCTCGCTATTTCCAAGAAGATCTCCACCGCTTTCGGGCTCGGGATCGCGGTCGTCGTTGTCCTGGCGATCACGGTTCCGGTCAACAACCTGATCTATCAGTACTTTCTCCGGGAAGGCGCATTGGCCTGGGCAGGATTCCCGGACGTTGATCTGTCCTTCCTCGGGTTGCTCGCGTATATCGGTGTCATTGCGGCTCTGGTGCAGATTCTGGAAATGTTTCTGGATAAGCATGTTCCCGCGCTCTACGCCGCGCTCGGTGTATTCCTCCCGCTGATCACGGTGAACTGTGCCATTCTCGGTGCCTCGCTGTTCATGGTGGAGCGCGATTACACGTTCACGGAGAGTGTCGCTTTCGGTCTGGGCGCAGGAGTTGGCTGGGCGCTTGCGATTACTGCGCTGGCCGGCATCCGGGAGAAGCTCAAGTACAGCGACATCCCCGAAGGCCTGCGTGGGCTTGGGATCACCTTTATCGCCACGGGTCTGATCTCGCTCGGATTCATGTCCTTTGGCGGTATCGATCTCTGAGCGGGCAGCGTTTAGGCGGGTTCACTGAACGGGCTATGAGTAAGGGCGACCCAAAGGAGCGTAGACACACATGATCGACGCAACAATCATTCTCGGGGTGGCCGTCTTTACCGGGGCCGTTCTGATTCTGGTGGCCGTTATCCTGGCGGCCCGCTCGCAGCTCGTGAGCGCCGGTGCGGTTTCGCTCGAGATCAATGAGGACCCGAACAAGGCCATCGAGGTGAGCTCCGGTGGCAAGTTGCTGAATGCACTTGCGGACAAGGGCATTTATCTTTCCTCCGCCTGCGGAGGTGGTGGGTCCTGCAAGCAGTGCAAGTGTCAGGTCACCGAAGGTGGGGGCGCACTGCTGTCGACCGAGGAGGGGGCCTTCACGCGGGCCGAGGTGCGCGAAGGTTGGCGCCTTGCCTGCCAGGTGCCGGTCAAGCAGGACATGAAGGTCCGCATTCCCGAGGACGCTTTCGGCGTCGAGCGCTGGGAGTGCGAAGTGATCTCCAACGACAATGTCGCCACTTTCATCAAGGAACTGGTGTTGAAGTTGCCTGAAGGTGCTGATGTCGACTTCAGGGCCGGTGGCTTCGTGCAGATGGAAATTCCTCCCTACGAGATTTCCTACAAGGACGATATCGACGTGGCCGAGGAATTTCGTGGCGACTGGGATCGCTTCGATGTCTGGCAGTACAAGTCGAAGGTAACCGAGCCGACCGTACGCGCGTATTCGATGGCGAATTATCCTGAGGAGAAAGGCGTCCTCAAGTTCAATATAAGAATCGCTTCGCCACCGCCCGGGACTGATTATCCGCCCGGCAAGATGTCTTCGTACATCTTCTCGCTCAAGCCAGGCGACAAGCTCACCTGCTTCGGCCCCTATGGTGAGTTCTTCGTCAAGGAGACCAAGGCAGAGAAGATCTGGATCGGTGGTGGCGCCGGCATGGCACCGTTGCGTTCGCACATCTTCGATGAGCTCAAGCGCAAGAAGAAGTCCGACGTCAAGATGTCTTTCTGGTATGGCGCCCGTAGCCTGAAGGAAATGTTCTATACGGAGGAGTTCGACGAGCTTGCGGCCCAGTTCGATAACTTCGATTGGCACGTGGCGCTTTCCGACCCGCTGCCTGAGGATGACTGGAAGGGCTATACAGGCTTCATTCACACGGTCGTTTTCGACGAGTATCTGGGTAATCATCCTGCCCCCGAGGACTGCGAGTACTACCTCTGCGGCCCGCCGCCTATGATCGCAGCGGTCATGAAAATGCTGGAGGATTTGGGAGTAGAGCCTGAAAACATCGCCCTTGACGACTTTGGAGGGTGATGCCCCAGAGGTGCCGAACGGGCGAGCAGCCGGGGCCTCTGTGCCCCGGCGTTGAGGCGACCCCCGGCGGACAATAAGAGCGCTCCACCGCGCCACGGATGGCGTATATCCCCTCTTTTACGAAGCGCATTTCCCGTTCTTTGCCCGCTGGCGACGCTGTTTTCCTCGATCCGGCTGATTCGTCGCTCAGCGAGCAGCGCCGCTGCCCACTCTCCCACAGTGCTTTGTTCCTGCGCTCATGCAGCGCGGGCTGCCACGGAGTGCAGTCCTGGGCCACAATGGTGTCTCGATGGAGGGGAGAGTGCACCATGACCGAACAGCAGCAGCGGGATCTGCTCAGCCAGCTGGCTGAGGCGCAGGGCGACAAGACGGCGGTAATCGAAGATCTGCCGGACGGATGCAAGCGGGTCTGGAATTTCGAGCAATTCGAGGCGCATGCCAACCGCCTTGCGCGTCTTTTGCTCGAGTACGGCGCCCAGCCCCGAGACAAAGTCATCTGGTGCGGACAGAACTCACCCTGGATCGTCGCGATGATCCACGCGGCGCGCAAGAGCGGTGTAGTGGCCGTCCCGTTGAACTACCGCTTGACCGAAGAGGAAGCCGCCTACGTCGTTGACAACTCCGATGCGGTGCTGGCGTTCGTGGATGCGGAGTTCGCCGGACTGTTTCAGGCGATCCGGCCGCACACGCCGCAGCTGCGCGAGGTTCTGGTCTTCGACGGGGACCCGGCAGAGGGTCAGCTGTCTGCGGATGAACTCATTCCCAGCATGGATGCATCGGAGCTCGCGTTGCGGATTGAGCCCGGTACCGCAGGCACCATGATCTACACCTCCGGTACTACGGGTAAGCCCAAGGGCGCAGTGCGCACAGGAATCGGCGATCCGGAGCAGATCGCCAGAATGATCGAGTTTTACGGCTACCGTCCCGATGATGTTTATCTCACGACCGGGCCGCTCTATCACTCCGGCCCGAGCGGCTTCATGGCTATCGCCCAGATGCTCGGCAACACGGTGGTGCTGCAGAAGAAGTTCGATCCGGAGGACTGGCTGCGGCTGGTGGACACCTACAAGGTGTCGAGCTCGTTCGCGGCACCGGCGCCCGTGCGGATGATCTGCAATCTGCCGGCCGACGTGTTGGCGAAGTACGACACGAGCTCGATGCGGGTGATGATCGCCAATGCCGCACCCTGGTCCTACGCGCTCAAGCTCATGTACCTGGATCGCTTTCCCGAAGACTCGCTGTTCGAGGTCTACGGTTCGACGGAACTCGGGGTCAACACGATCCTGCGGCCAGAGTACCAGCGTGCCAAACCAGGCTCCTGCGGGCAGGCTGCCCCGGGCGTCGAGATCTGCCTGTTCGACGACGAGGGTAAGCCGGTGACCGAGGTAGGTAAGGAAGGCGAACTCTACGTCCGTAGCGCCAGCGTGTTCACCACTTATCACAAGGCGCAGGACAAGTACGAAGCGGATCGGCGTGAGGGTGGCTGGCAGACTGTTGGCGACATCGCCTATCGGGATGCGGAAGACTTCTACTATATCTGCGATCGCAAGAAGGACATGATCATCTCCGGCGGCGTCAACATCTATCCCGCCGAGATCGAATCGACCCTGGAGACCCATCCCGACATCGTCGACGTTGCCGTATTCGGTATTCCGAACGAGGAGTGGGGTGAGCAGGTCCATGCTCATGTTGTGAAGCGCCCGGGTTCCGACCTGGGCGTGGATGCGGTGCGTGCATTCGCGCGTGAGCACCTCGCCGGCTACAAGGTGCCGCGGACGGTGGAGTTCGTCGCCGACATTCCGCGCACGGGTACCGGCAAGATTCTCAAGCGCGAGCTGCGCAAACCCTACTGGGAAGGCCACGCCTCACGCGTCGTCTAAGGGCGGCGCTCGCGCGCTGCGGCGGGCGAGCTACAGCGTTTCCGGCGGGCAGTTCACGGGAACGCCGAACGCTTCCGGCGGCAGCGGTATCCCGAGGAAGATGATGCCGTAGCCGCCGGGTCTCGATTCAGCGTGCAACACCCGTATGGGGACCTCTAGACGCGTCCCCGCTTGGCATCGCGGTGCTGCGCCCGACCAGACGTCGTGCTGCACACTTGCCGCCGCTGTGGCCTTTGCCTCACTTGCCCTGGAAGTTCGGCGGGCGCTTTTCGAGGAAGCTTGCCATGCCTTCCTTGAAATCCTCGGTACGGAACAGCGGCAAGAGCTGCAGGAAGACATGATGGACGTGATCGTTGAAGGTCTCGTTCATGCCCATGCGCATCATGCGCTTCGCGGCTTGCACGGCCAGAGGGGCATTGGCGGTGATCTCCGCGGCGAGCGCGCGGGCCTTGTTAGCCACCTCGTCGGCGGGCACAACGTGGGCGACCAGTCCGAGTTCCCGGCACTCCTCGGCTGTCAGCGTGCGTCCGGTAAAGATCAGCTCGGCAGCCTTCTCCCAACCGAGAAGCCGCGGCAGGATCCATGTCCCACCGGACTCGGGCAGGATGCCGCGGGCCGTGAATGCTGCCGCCATCTTGGCGCCGTCGGCCATGACCCGGATGTCGCAACCCAGCGCCATGTCCATGCCATAGCCGGCGGCGGACCCGTTCAGAGCGCAGATCGTCGGGGTATCCAGATTGTGCATTACGGTAGGCGGCGTGGCCCGCAGATCGAGGTTGCTGAATCCCCCGGCGCTCGAACCTCCGATCTGGCCGCTCGTCAGGTCCAGCCCGGCACAGAAGAAGCGCCCCTTGCCGGTGAGCACGATGCAGCGGACGTCCGGGTCACGGTCGGCTCGCAGCATCAGCTCGGTCACGGCATCGAGCATGGGCCCTGAGATCGTATTGCGCTGCTGCTCGCGATTGATGGTGATCGTTGCGATGTGCTCTTCGACGTCGTAGAGCACTTCGTCCTGTTGCTTCGGTTCTGCCTGTGCTTCGGCCATTTTGCTCACTCCCGACAAATACGTTTGAAGTTTCAACCACCGCGGCCCGGCATCCGCTCTTCGTTGATCCGGTAGCCTGCTTCCACCGGGATGCGCAACCAGAGTCCGTCGTCGCGCTTTTCCGTCCACGGCGTCACGGTGACGATCGGCTGGGAACGTGCCGCTGCGATAGCGGCGTCCACGGTATCCACATCCGCGAGTTTCTCGACATTGCGCAGGGTCGGAAAGATAACGGTTCGTCGGCCCTCGGCGGCATCATCGAGAACCTGCTGTGGGCGGATCCAGACCGAGTCCACAGACTCGTGCCCGTCGTGGAGAAGTACGTGATCTTCCGGTGCGCGAGCGATGAAGAAGTGCGTATCGAAGCGCTTCGGCATCATGTCTGGCGTCACCCAGTGGGCGAAGCGGACGAGGGTGTCGCAGGCGAGGCGCAGCTGCTCGGAGTCGAGAAACTGCTGCAGTGACACCTCGCCGCTGTGCAGCGCGCTGCGATAGTGCTCCAGGCTCGCGAGGCGCTCGCCGCTGACGATTTCGTCGCTGCCATTCTCGCGCGCCAACAAGACGCCTGCTTCCTCGAAAGCCTCGCGGATTGCGCCGATCTGCATCGCACGCATTACGGGATCTGGATCGGCGCCATCGCAGTAGGCAGCGAGACCCGGGTCCGCGTCCTGCTCGTCTATCTTGCCGCCCGGAAAGACCAACGCACCCGAGGCAAAGTCGATTTGGTGGTGGCGGACAACCATGAAGATCTCGAGTCCCTCATTCGGATCGTCGCGCAGCAGCACGATCGTAGCGGCAGGTACTGGTGTCGCGGGTGGCTTGGGCTCGGCCAAGGTGGGGTCCCCTCACTCGAATGTGGTTAATCGGCGCATATTAAATCAGATCCGTTGCGGGATCGCCCCGCGCCACGATGCAGAGCATCAGCGTCCCGCCACCTTGCGGATGAATGTATCCATGATCGCCTTCTTCGCGTCGCCCTGGCCCAGGGTGAAATCCGGGATGATCAGTTCGTCGACGCCTGCTTCGGCATAGGCCGCCACAGTCTCCACGAGTTCATCGGGCGTGCCGATCATGGTCGCCATCTGCATCGGCGCCTTGCGCCGCTGCTCGAGCCAGTCCTGATCCTCGCTCATGAACAGCAGCGCCTGTGCCGACTTATGGATGCGCGCAGGGTCGCGGCCGAGGTCGGCGCAGTGCTGCTCGAGCACCCCCACCTTGTGGCGGAGCGTCTCGGGCGTCCCCCATACGTTCCATTCGTCAGCCCAGCGCGCCGCGATCTTGAGCGTGACTTTTTCGCCGCCGCCGCCTATCAGCAGCGGCAGCGGATCCTGCAGCGGCTTCGGCTCGAGCGATGCGTTATCGAGCTGGTAGAAGCGCCCGTCGAAATCACTCTTCTCCCGGGTGTACAGGGTCTTGATGACCGCGCAAGCCTCGTCCAGGCGCGCCAGTCGTTCCGCCACCGTGTAGAAGGGAATCCCGTACTGCTGGTGCTCGTTTTCCTGCCACCCGGCACCGAGGCCGAGCACGAGTCGGCCGTCGCAGATGTGATCGATGGTGGCAGCCATTTTCGCGAGCACTGCTGGATGGCGGTAGGTGTTGCCTGCGACCAGCGAGCCGATCCTCACGCGCGGAACGCTGACCGCCAGCGCGCTCAGGGTGGTCCAGCACTCTGGCCAAGGCGTACTGGTGTCCTCCGCATTGGGCATGAAATGGTCCGCAAGCCAGATCCCGTCCCAGCCGGTCGCTTCGGCATGCCGACACAGGTCGAGGACGGTGGCGAAGTCCTGCATGGGCGCAGGCCAGAAGCTGAATTTCATGGTGACTCCCCAGTACTGATGCTGCACTGGACCCTACCCCAGGCCCCCGTTCCGGTCGAGGGTCGAGGTAGGGCGCAGATGCCGTCAGAGAGGGCGGAGTCGGGTCACTTGCCGGCGAGTCGTGCCACCACCGGTGCGAACGCCGCGGCGTTGTCGCCGCCCACGGTAATGTAGGAAAAGCCGTAGCGTTCGCGTCGTGCCTCAAGGGTTTCGCAGATGCTGTCGACCGTCCCGATCAGCGCATTGGGGTGGTCCAGCATCGCCTCGGCAGAGAGCCCCATCATCCCGCCCATCTGTTCGGCGACCTGCTGCGGGTGGTCGGTGACCACTGTGAAATAGGCGCCGATTTCGAGTTCGAGCTGATTGAAGCGATCGCCCGCCGCGGCCTTCACCCACTGCACCTTCTCGGCGGTGGCATCAGCGGTGGAGCTCGCGACACCGTCCGGGCCGATCACGCCGGAGCGATTGTTGAAGTTGAAGCTGACGATGTCTGCTTCGCGTCCGGCCAGGGACAGGATGCGTTTCGCACCGCCACCGATCATGATCGGTGGCATTGGCTTCTGCACAGGCGCAGGTGAGCCGGCGAACCCGCTGACTTGTGCGAATTCGCCGTTGTGGTCGATCTGCTCCCCGCTCATAAAGGCACGGAACAGGCCGAGATATTCCTCGAGTCGCGAAATGCGGACCCCTGGCCGGTCGAAGGGGATGCCGGCAGCTTCGTACTCGGCCTGGATCCAGCCGGCTCCGAGCCCGAATTCGAGGCGCCCGTCGCTCAGCAGATCGATGGTGGCGGCGGACTTCGCCAACACGACCGGATGGTGATAGTCGATGCAGAAGACGCGACAGCCGATGCGGATGTCCCGAGTCACCGCGGCCGCCATGGTCATGGCGGGAATGCATGCGAGCGTCTGGTGAGGATGATTGGTGCTCGCGAGCGCCGGGCCCTCACCAAGAAAGTGATCCGCAAGATGAAATGCGGAATAGCCCTGGTCCTCGACGCTGCGCGCGAGATCCTTCCAGGCCTGCGCGGAATCAGCGCTGAATGCCTGCACGGCGAATCGAAACGGTCTTTTGCTCATCGGCTACCCTCCTGGCTTCATGGCAGGGCCGAGCTTACGCGAAAAGCACGCGTGCATGTATGCGCGCAGCTCAGCTCCCTGCCTGCTCCCGCGCCCAGCGATAGTCGGCCTTGCCGGCGGGACTGCGCAGGACCTTCTCGACCTCGATGAAGGCCTTCGGCAACTTGTATCGGGCTAGGTGACGACCACACTCGGCGAGCAGTGCGGACTCGTCCAGACGGGTGCCCGGGCGCATCTGCACGATCGCCACTACCTCTTGCCCCCAGCGCTCGCTCGGCCGCCCGGCGACCACTGCATCGTAGACGTCCGGATGCTGCTTGATGGCGTGCTCCACTTCCTCCGCGAAAATTTTCTCGCCGCCGGAATTGATCGTCACCGAATCTCTTCCGTGCAGCTCGATGGCACCGTCAGCAAGTAGCCGGGCGCGGTCGCCAGGTACCGAATAGCGCACCCCGTCGATGGTGGGGAAGGTCTTCGCTGTCTTCCCTGGATCGTTCAGGTAACCGAGAGGGACCTGGCCCGCTTTGGCCCACCAGCCCATGCCGTCGTGGCCGGGTTCAAGGACGGCGGTAAGGTCCTCGCTGACCACCGTGCTGCCCGGGCCGGGCTGGAAGCGGCCGGTGTTCGCACCGGTCTCCCGCGTGGCGACGTTGGCGCCTTGGCCACCGGCTTCGGACGAGCCGATCGAGTCCATGATGGTGACGTGCGGGATCAGGTCGAGCAGCGCTTGCTTGTAGGAGGCGTTCAGGGCGGCACCGCCGGACAGGATGACCTGCAGAGTGCTCATGTCGTAACTGTGCTCGCGCAGGGCGTCCACCAGCGGCCGGCCGAAGGCGTCACCGACGATGAGCAGCAAGTTGACCCGTTCGCGTTCGATGACGCTGCAAACATCGTGAGCGTCGAAGCGCTCGACCACGTCCTGGATGACCACCGTGTTGCCGGCATGCCAGGCCCCCAAGGCGATCCAATGCCCGGCGCCATGCATGAAGGGTGGCGATGGCAGCGTTCGGGTACCGCCAGCCCGGGCGCGTTCGACGAACTCTTCGAGGCTGCCTATAACGTGGCCGTCCAGTGGATCCCGGCCCCCGAGTGCGGCTACGAGAATGTCGGCCTGCCGCCAGAGCACGCCCTTGGGCATGCCTGTGGTGCCGCCGGTGTAGAGGATGTAGAGATCGTCGGCAGACCAGTTCAGATTTGGGCGCTCTGCTGATGCGGCTGCCAGCGCCTCCTCGTAGCGTTGCGCGCCCGGCAGCAGCTCCTCGCCTGAGTCGTCGGCGACCTGAAGCAGCAGCTCCAGCGAGGGCACCTCGGCACGGATCGCCGCGACGCGTGGGGCGAACACGTCGTGATAGACGATGCCCCGGGCGCGGGCGTCGTTGAGCAGATAGACAAGCTCTTCCTCGACGTAGCGATAGTTGACGTTGAAGGGTGCGACCCGCGCCTTGAAGGCGCCGAGCATCCCTTCCATGTACTCATTGCCATTGTGGAGGTAGAGCGCCAGATGATCCTGGCCGGAGGCATGAGGCTCGAGCTGCTCGCGCTCGGTATGGCAGCCGAGGCCCGCTTCGATCAGCACATGCGCGAGCCTGCGGGTGCGCTCGGTCAGCTGCGCGAACGTGAAGCGGCGATCGCGAAACACCAGGGCTTCGCGATCCGGCACGGCGGCCGCAACTGCTTCGTGAACCGCTGCAAGGTTGAACGACATCGGCTGTATCTCTCCTCGGCTGCTGGGCTGCGGCCGGCATTCTGCCTCGAATCCTGTGCCGGAGCACGGCCGACAGACGCCGGCGCGTGCTTCGCTGGTGTCCGCCTTCGGCTTGCCGCGGGTCGCGACACCCATCGCGCTCAATCCGCCACGGGGGTTGCTACAATCGCCGCCTCTTCGATTCAGGCAGGGAGACTTTCATGGGTCAGCTCGACGGTAAGGTGGTGCTCGTCACCGGTGCGGCACGCGGCATCGGACGCGAGTGTGCGCTGCTCGCAGCGCAGGAGGGTGCGAAGGTCGTGGTCAATGATCTTGGCGCTTCCGTGCGTGGTGAAGACGAAGGCGCAGGTAATCCGGCCCAGGAGGTCGTCGACGAAATCGCCAAGGGCGGCGGCGAGGCGATCGCGAATGGCGACAGCGTCAGTGATCGCGCTGGCGCGAAAGCGATGGTGGAGTGCGCGCTGGATACCTTCAAAGGGCTGCATGCGGTGATCAATCCCGCGGGCATTCTTCGCGACAAGATGTTTCACAAGATGGACGACGCGGACTGGGATGCGGTCATCGATGTGCACCTGAACGGCCACTTCAATGTGGCGCGCGCAGCCATCAACCACTTCCGCGACCAGGAGGAGGGCAGCTTCGTCATGTTCACCTCCACCTCCGGCCTCATCGGTAATCTGGGTCAGGCCAACTATGCGGCCGCGAAGATGGGTGTGGTGGGACTCTCGCGCATCATCGCCATGGAAGGGGCGGCGAAGAACGTACGGTCGAATGTCATCGCCCCGTTCGCATGGACACGGATGATCGCCACGATCCCGGTGAAGGACGAAGCCAGCGCCAAGCGGGTGGAAGCGTTCCAGAAGAAGATGCGGGCCGATCAGGTTGCGCCACCTGCAGTCGCGCTTTGCGGGCCGTCGGCCAAACACGTCAGCGGTCAGATCTTCGCCGTCCGCGGCAACGAGCTCTTTCTCATGAGCCAGCCGCGTCCGATCCGTGGCATGGCCAGGCTGGAGGGCTGGACTCCGGAATCCGTGGTCGATCATGCGTTCGCTTCGATGGCGCCCCAGTTCACCGATCTTGGCGCCACGAACACGGTTTTCACCTGGGATCCGGTCTAAGGGCCGAAGCGGAGGGCCGTCCATGAAGCTGATCATGACCTGGTTCGGCAAAGGCATGCTCGCCGTCGTGCCGGCCCTCGTGACCGTATACGCCCTGGTGTGGCTGTTCGGTATGCTGGAAGGACTGCTTGCCGTTCCGCTGCAGGCCCTGCTCGGCGAACGGCTGTACGTCCCTGGTACGGGACTCTTCCTTGCCGTCGGCATCCTCATCGGCGTAGGCGTTCTCATCGACGCCTACGTCGGCCGCTGGCTCGTCGATACCATGGAGGCCGTGGTCGACCGGGTACCCGTGGTGAAGTCGATCTATGGCGCGGTGAGGGATCTGTTGCAGTTCGCGCTGCCTGGGCCTGATGACGATGCCCGGCGCGTCGTCGCCTGGGAATTCCGGGAAGGCGTCTGGATGGTGGGCTTCGTGACTGGCCCAGCCTTCGTCGCCGTGGGCGAGCCCGATGTGGAGCGGGTCTCGGTCTACTTCCCCATGAGCTATCAGATCGGCGGTTACACCTTCCTGCTCCCGGAGTCGGAGCTCACCACCCTCGATCTCACGGTGGAAGAGGCAATGAAGGGCGTCCTGACGGCGGGCGTGATGGGGAAGGACAAGGCACGGCCAAACGCCTGATGGGGCGCGCCATCGCTCAATCGATTTGAGCGATGGCGATGTCGACGGCCTCGCGCAGGATTGCTACACCGCGTTGGAGTTCGGTTTCGGTGATGATGAACGGCGGTCCCAGACAAACGATATCCCGAATGGCTCCGGTGCCACCCGGATAGCAGTAGACGCCGCGCTCAAGTGCTGTCGATATGATTCTTCGGGTGAGGCCCGCCGCCTCCGGGAAAGGGGCCAGAGTGTCGCGATCGGCCACGAACTCGATGGCCTGCAGGAGACCGCAGCCGCGGGTCTGCGCTACATGCGGGTGATCATCGAAGGCGTCCTCGAGCCAGCCTGCGAGTTTTGCCCCCAGGGTTTCTGCGCGCTGCACCAGCTTTTCGCGGGTGAGGATGTCGAGCACGCGGTCGGCGGCGGCGCAGGCGGCCGGGTGAGCACCGAAAGTGTGAAACATCACTTCACCGCCGGTTTCCGCAATCGGGTCGAGCACCCGCTTACTGGCAAACAGACCACCAATCGGGGCATAGCCTCCGGCGAGGCCTTTGCCCGCCACCAGCAGATCCGGTGCAAGGCCCCAGAACTCGCAGGCGAAGCGGCGCCCCACGCGGCCGAAGCCAGTCATGACTTCGTCGAAAATCAGCAGGATGTCATGGTGATCGCACAAGGCCCGAATGCGCGGCCAGTAGTCGGTCGGAGGAATCAGGGCACCGCCGGACGAGCCGACGATGGGCTCGGCCATCACGGCGGCGACAGTCTCTGGCCCTTCGGCGTCGATCACGGCCTCGAGTGCCTCAGCGTAGTAACGTCCAAGCGCGTCCGGCGGCAGTTCGCGCGGAGCCCGGAGCGGGTAGGGCGTCGGTGCCCGCGGGTGGTCCTGCAGCACGGACTCGAGACCGATACGGCGCGCGGCATGCCCGCCGAGGCTCGTGGTGGCGATGGTGGTGCCGTGATAGGAGAGCTCGCGACCTATGATCTTGCATTTCTGCGGCAGCCCGCGGGCGGCGAAGTGCTGAACTGCCACCTTCAAGGCGGATTCGTTGGCTTCCGAGCCGCCGCTGGCGAAGTAGGCACGCTCCAGCCCGTCTGGAAGCCAGTCTTGTCGGAGGCGAGCAACCAGGCGTTCGCGGCTAGGGGTCGACCAGGGCGGTACGACATAGGTCAAGCGCTCCGCCTCCGCGGCCATAGCCTCCGCCACCTCGGCACGGCCATGGCCGACGTTGACGGCTATGGCTCCGCCAGCGAGGTCCAGAATCTTCCGGTCATCGTCCGTCGTCAGGGTCGCGCCGGATGCGCTAACGATGCGCAGGGTAGGGCGTCCCGGAAGGAACGGCCAGAGATCCTCGGCGCTGCTCATCTGAGAATTCCTCGCGGGTTGGCATCGGGATTGAGCTGTTGCGGCGATGCGACCTTAGCATGACGAAAAGGCAAACGACGGGCGCGATGCACGGTTTCGAGCTCGCTGGCGGAAAACGACAAGTCCGTCGATCGCGGCGCGGCGCAACCGGCATGGCGGTGCTGGGTCGACTTCACCACCAACTGGCGGGTGAGTGAAATCGATGCCGCCGCGTCAGCGTCAGGGCCGGCCTGGAAGGTCCGGGTGTTTCCGACCGAGGGCACTTGGTCTAGGGTGTGGCGGCGTCAAGACCTGCAGGAGTGGATAGCGTGCGCGAGATTGCAGAGGAGCAGGTGATCGCCGAGCGCGCACTCCTGTGTCAGCCCGCCGGAGAGCCGCAGCGCGCGGTGGTCTTGCGCCTGCATGCACCTGTCAGAACGAACGATGGATGGCTTTGCGAAGCGGAGCTGATGAACCTGTTCGAAGACCGGGCGAGGGCGCGAGGGGTAGATTCCCTGCAGGCGTTGCAACTGGCCCTGGGGGCCGTGCATTCCGCCCTGGAACACCTGATTCGGGAGGGTGGAATGGTCTGCTGGGGGGACGGTTCGCCGTTTGCGTCGGTGGACGACGTGAGAAGCTGAAGCTCAGTGCTTGGATTCGCCACCGTTATCCGATTCGATTTCGTGGAAGCGATCGATGAGCCCCACATGAAGCACCGGTGAGGCATCGAGCTCGCCGGCATCCATCATGTCCGCCACCCGCTGCAGAGCGGCAGTGATCATACTCTGTTCCCAGTCCTCGAGCTGCTGGAAGCGTTGCGTGAAGGAGAGCTGAAGCGGGGTAGGCGCATCTTCGAGAACCTGCTGGCCAGATTCGGTGAGGTGGGCGTGGACCTTGCGTTTGTCCACCGTGCTGCGTTCACGATAGACCAAACCGCGCTTCTCCAGACGGTCGAGAATGGTCGTCACGGTCGCCTGACTGAGGCTGATGTGGCGTGCAAGGGTGCCGATGGTGACGTCGCCGAGGTCGCGCACTGCCTGCAGAATGAGCAATTGCGGCGCAGTTAATCCCGCCGTCTTCGAAAGCTTCTTCGAGTACAGGTCCGTCGCGTGCATGATCCGCCTTAGTGCGACCAGGACCTCGTCGTAGCGTTTATCCACAGCCGAATCTGCACCCCGCCCCGAAATATCGAGTTTAACTTGAGTGACTTCCCATGCCATCTGCACACCACCTCCTAGAGCGAGTAGTGAGGCTGCGGCTACCGAATCTTTCGTCATGAAAACGAAAAGAGAGCTACCATTTGCCATCACAGTGGCGGGAATAGTCGCATAATCATCCACTTCTGGCCAGAAAATGCCCAAAAATGGTGCGAATAGAGCGGCGTTGCGCGAGCAGGGGGCGCGAATTTGCCTAAAAATCTTTAGTGGTGTAATCTTTCTCCGTCTCTAGATATCAAGGTATGTTTCATGAGCACCGCGTCAGTCAGCCCGATCCAAACACAACGCACTGCCCGGATGCCGGCTGCCCAGAGTTCGAGCGATCCGTTCGAGTTGCGTGCGCCGCGCAGCACGGATGGTGCTCTGATTCACGACCTCGTGCGGCGCTGCAAGCCGCTGGATGAGAATTCGCTTTACTGCAACCTCATTCAGGCAACGCATTTTCGTGAGACCTCCGTCGCGGCCGAGGCGCCTGACGGCGACCTGCTCGGTTTCATCTCGGGCTACATCGTCCCGGATCGGACGGATACGCTGTTCATCTGGCAGGTGGCCGTGTCGAAGGACGCCCGCGGCATGGGGCTCGGCAAAAAGATGCTCAAAGACATTCTCGAGCGGAATGCGGACGTGCAGTACCTGCATACGACCGTGACTCCGGAAAACGAAGCGTCCTGGGGCATGTTCCGGTCACTTGCGCGCGATCTCGACGCGCCTTTGCACTCTACCGTGATGTTCGACAGCGAAGCCCACTTTGACGGTCGGCACGATGATGAGATCCTGATTCAGATCGGTCCGTTCGAGGTCGGTCAAGACGTCTGAAATCCGCCCTTACCTTGAGCGACGCTCCCGCGGAATGCCTTGCATCCGGTGGTCGAGCGTCGCTCGTCGTTCAGTCAACAGGAGTCAGCATGACGATTTTTCAGGAACTCGAATCGGAAGTCCGAAGCTATTGCCGCTCGTTCCCGGTTACGTTTGATCGCGCCGAGGGGTGCCATCTGTACGATACGGACGGGCGGGCCTACCTGGACTTTCTGGCCGGAGCGGGCACGCTCAATTACGGCCACAACCATCCAGTGCTCAAAGAAAAGCTGCTCGAGTACATCGCGGCCGACGGTCTGACGCACGGTCTCGACATGCAGTCGAAGGCGAAGGCACATTTCCTCGAGACCTTCCGCAAGCGAATCCTCAAACCGCGAGGGATGTCCCACAAAGTGCAGTTCCCAGGGCCCACCGGGACCAACGCGGTGGAAGCAGCCATGAAGCTCGCGCGTAAGGTAACGGGCCGCGAGACCATCATCAGTTTCACCAACGGCTTTCACGGGGTAACTCTTGGTGCTTTGGCGGCCACCGGTAATCAGCATCACCGGGGCGGCGCCGGCATCAATCTGCCGGGTACTGTATTCGTTCCCTACGACGGCTATTGTGGCCCCGGCGTGGATACCGTGGCGGTCCTCGACACGACGCTGAGCGACAACTCCAGCGGCATGGGTCATCCGGCTGCGGTCATCGTCGAGTGCGTGCAGGGAGAGGGCGGTATCAATGCTGCCAGCATGGACTGGCTGCAGCGCTTGGAAGCCTGCTGCCGTCGCCACGACATGCTGCTGATCGTCGACGACATTCAGGCTGGCTGTGGCCGTACCGGTACCTTCTTCAGCTTCGAGCCAGCGGACATCGAGCCCGACATCGTAACGCTGTCGAAGTCCCTGTCGGGTTACGGCTTGCCGTTTGCCGTGGTGCTGATGAAGCCAGAGCTGGATATCTGGAAGCCTGGCGAGCACAACGGCACATTCCGCGGCAACAACCACGCGTTCGTCACGGCAGCCGCAGCGTTGGATCATTTCTGGTCTGACGACGCCTTCGCCGCGGAAGTCCGTCGCAAGGGTGAGGTCCTGCGGGAAGGTTTCGACGGCATCATTGCCAAATATGGCCAAGGGATGTTCCGCAAAGGGCGTGGCCTGATGCAAGGCATTTCCTGTCCGAGCGGCGAAATGGCCGGTGCCATCGTCGACGAGGCATTCCGGCTAGGCATGGTTATTGAGACATCCGGTCCGGATGATGAAGTGGTGAAGTGTCTGGCGCCTCTGGTCATCAACGACGAGGAGCTCGCGCGCGGGCTCGCCATCCTCGACGAGTGTTTCGCGGCGGTGGTCGAGAAGCGCGCGCGCCAAGCGAGCTGAGGATCTGGCTCGCTCAACTTCATTGACGAATCGAATCGAGAGGACGCGATGTTCACACGCAAGCTGTCGGAAGCGGAAAAGAGCCCACGCAAGGTGCAAGGCGAGAACTGGCACAGCGTCAGATTGCTCCTCGAGGGCGATGGCATGGGTTTCTCGTTCCACATCACCACGCTCTACGCCGGGCGCGAAACGCTGATCTGGTACAAGCACCATCTCGAGGCGGTGTACTGCATTTCCGGTGAGGGCGAGGTCGAGACCACGGACGACGGCAAGATCTGGAAGGTCGAGCCGGGCACCCTTTATGTCCTCAATAAGAACGACCGGCACCTCCTGCGTCCGAAGACGGAGATGGTGGTGGCTTGTGTCTTCAACCCGGCATTGAAAGGCAACGAGACGCATGATGATGAAGGTGCTTATGGTCTCGAGGCGGACATCATCGAGTGAGCCGTGGCCTGGAGGGTCGTGGTGAGTGCAGAGAACATGAGGAGGACAGCATGAGTGGTCACACCGTCGAGAAGATCGGCGGCACCTCCATGTCCAAGGTGGACGAGGTGCTGGCCAATATTCTGATCGGTGATCGGGAAGGAGAGGACCTCTACCAACGCGCCATAGTCGTGTCGGCTTACGGCGGCATGACGGATCTTCTGCTCGAGCACAAGAAGTCCGGAGATGCCGGCGTCTTCGCGCTGTTCAGCGAGGGCGAAAGCGAGTGGCTCTGGAGCGATGCACTCACGCGTGTCGGTGAGCGCATGTGCGAGAAGAACGCTGAAATTTTCGATGACGAGGTCTATCGACAGGCCGCCGACCAGTTCATCCGCGAGCGTATCGAAGGTGCCCGCAGTTGCCTGATGGATCTGCAGCGCCTTTGCTCTTATGGGCATTTCCAGCTTGAGCAGCACCTGCTCACCGTACGCGAGATGCTCGCCGCGATCGGCGAGGCTCATAGTGCCTACAACACGACGCTGGTGTTGAAACAGCGCGGGGTCAATGCGCGTTTCATGGATCTCACAGGATGGCGTGAAGACACGTCGCTGCCGCTGGACGATAAAATCCGCACGGCGTTTGCCAAAGTGGACTTCAGCAGGGAACTGCCGATCTGTCCCGGATACGTGAAGTGCGAAGAGGGGCTCGTGCAGCTCTACGATCGTGGCTACACCGAAATCACCATGGCTCGGGTGGCAGTGATCACTGGCGCACGCGAAGCCATCATTCACAAGGAATACCACCTCTCGAGCGCAGACCCGAAAGTGGTCGGAGCAGAGAAGGTCGCGCCGATCGGGCGTACCAACTACGACGTGGCGGATCAGCTTTCCAACCTGGGTATGGAGGCCATACACCCGCGAGCCGCGAAGGGGCTGCGCCAGAACGGCATTCCGCTACGGGTCAAGAATGCGTTCGAGCCGGATCACGAGGGCACGCTCATCGACAGCGTCTACCGCAGCGAGCGCCCGTGCGTGGAGATCGTCGCGGGTATGCGCAGCCTGATTGCCGTGGAAGTTTTCGATCAGGACATGGTGGGTGTCAGTACTGGTTACGATGCGGAGCTGTTGAGTCTGATCGACCGCTTCAAGATTCCCGTCGTCACCAAGGACGTCAATGCCAACAGCATCACGCACTACGTTGCCGCGTCCATCAAGAAGGTGAAGCGTCTGACCCGTTTCATCGAAGAGCGTTATCCATCGGCCATGATCACCATCAAAAAGGTCTCCATGGTCTGCGCCATCGGCAGCGATCTCGATGTCCCTGGTTTGCTTGCCCACTGCGCGCAAGAGCTCGCCCGTGCTGACGTCAATATTCTGTCTATCCATCAGAACATGCGGGCGGTAGACATTCAGTTCGTGATCGACGAGGAAGATTACGAACGGGCCATCAGGGCTCTGCACCATTGTGTGATCGAGCAGGTCGAGGAGCCGGAGGATATCGCCAGACTGGTCCGCGTCGCCTGATTCCGGGGTGCGCCCGGGCCATCGAAGGGGCGCCTGCGGGCGCCCTTCGTATGTCTGGACCACGCACAAACCGACAGCGCCCTCGGTCGGATACGCTGCGGCCGAGACATGCATGGCAACTGCGGTTGTGGCACTCTCCTTCGCCGCTGCGCGGGAGGGCCCGCGCAGCGATGGAAACGGGAGTATCGCAACATGGCTGAGGGGATTCATTCCGAACGGGTGACTGCGTGGCTCGAAGAGCACGTGGAAGGAATACAACCGCCCCTGAAGTTCGATCTGATCGCCGGCGGTCACTCCAATCTGACCTACGCAATTACCGATGCCAGCGGACAGCGCTGGGTTCTGCGTCGCCCGCCTCTCGGCCACGTTCTCGAGAGTGCGCATGACGTAGCGCGCGAGCATCGCATCATCTCGGCGCTCGCATCCACGGATGTGCCAGTGGCGCCCACCGCTGGTGTCTGTGAGGATCGCAGCATCAACGAGGCACCTTTCTACATCATGCGCTTCGTTGATGGCGCCGTGTTGCACGATGCCGATGCGGCAGCGGCGGTTCCCGAACACGATCGGCGAGCGCTGGGATTCGAAGTCATTGACGTACTCGCACGGCTGCACGCCATCGACCCGGATGCGGTCGGACTTGGCGATCTCGGGCGCAAGGAGGCCTATCTCGAACGGCAGCTGAAGCGCTGGACGCGGCAGTGGGAGCAGTCGAAAACCCGAGACATCCCGGCCATGGAGGCCTGTCGCGACCTGCTGGCGGAGCGCATGCCGGAGCAGGTGGGCGCCAGCATCGTGCACGGTGATTATCGCCTCGGGAACATGTTGGTTTCGGGACCCCGGATTACCGCCGTGCTCGACTGGGAGCTCTGCACGCTGGGTGATCCGCTTGCGGACGTTGGCTACCTGCTTAATTCCTGGATCGAGCCCGGTGAGCTCGACACCCGACCAGGGGACCAGCCGCCGACAACCGCAGGCGGATTTCCCACGCGCAATGAGCTGGTGGAGCGATATCAGGACGCCACTGGCCGTGACCTCTCCGGCATCAGCTACTATCGGGCATTCTCCCACTGGCGCCTCGCTGCGATCGGTGAGGGGGTCTACAAGC
>SLQW01000124.1 GCA_007131295.1 Pseudomonadales bacterium
AGGTGATGGAGACCGGCGGAGTCGTATTCATCATCGAGGCGAAACCCGATTGGGACGAAGGCCGTGCGCCGCCGCGGCATTTTCGGCTTGAACCAGAAACCGTTGTGGCGCAGCTTCAGGCTGCCGGATTTCAGGCGGCGTTGGATGACTTCGCCATTGACCGGCAGTATGTGGTTCGGGCTCTGCGCTGATCCGGGGTCTTCGGAACTGCTCTAGTGGGTCGAGGGGTCGGCCCTCCGCCGGGCTCGGCCAATCGGGTGTGCAACGCCCCGACAAGCCTTCCTTTCGGTCAGTGAATGGTGGCGCTGGCAGCAGCGCTGGAAGCTTCGAAGGACGCCGCGAAGGCGGCTTCAGCCGGATGATTCAGGGGATGACCGTGTTCGCTACGAAACACTTGCCACTCGCTGAAGATCATGCGGCAGTGGCAGCGGGCCGCATGACGCAGGTTCTCCGGAAACGCCTGCTCCTCGACGATGGCCTGGGCGAACCCATGGCCCTGCCGGAACGCCGCATCTGCATCCATGTAGCGCTTCAGGCGCACTAGCGTTGTGGCTCGGTTGAGGTGAGTGACGATCTTCGAGATCAGCAGCGCCACATCGACCCGGCAGCCGGCCAGCAGACGATCGACCATGGTAAGAGCGCGATCGAAAGCCGCCAGCGCGTCCTCGTAACGGCCCGCGGTGAAATGGGCATTGCCGTGCTGGATCACGTCGTGCCAGAGGGGGCGGGAGCGATTGGGGGTTTGCAACAGAGCCTCCGTTTCTGAGGAATCGTGTCTTGGTGCCGATCCGGGCGTTGAGCAACGTTCGCAGGATCAGATGCGAACAATTATCACTTGCATTTCTACCCGGCCGCTGCAAGTATTGCAAATGAAAATCAATCGCATTTAAAATTCGAGCTAGCCACCCAGCCCGAACATGTCTGACCGACATCTGCGGAGCCAGGCAGCCACTGCGAGCACGCCGCAAGCGTGTATTCGAGCGCTTATGCCTTTGCCAATAGCGCTCCCAGTGCTGACAGGTGCCGCCATGTTCGATCCGCATCGCTCCCGACCCCTTGCCATCCTGCCTTTGACCCTGCTCCTGCCGCTCGCCGCGGTGGCTGAGTCCCAGTCGCCTCCGGATGTGCTCGAGACCATCACGGTCATCGCCGAGCGCAAGGAGGGCGAGCTCAGTCGCGTTCCCGCCTCCGTGACAGTCATTGGAGAGGAGGAACTGCGTCGACAGCAGGCGGAGAGTCTCGCGGACGTCCTCGCCCGGGTCCCGTCGGTGGAGCTCAATGGCGGGCCGCGTACCACGGCCATGCAGCCCTCGATCCGGGGCTTGGGGGGCGAGCGCATCGTCATCCGCACCGATGGGGTCAGGCAGAACTTCAGCTCCGGCCATCGCGGCCGCTTCTTCAGCGACACCGGCCAGCTCGGCGGGGTGGAGGTGCTTCGCGGCTCAGCCTCGGCGCTCTACGGCAGCGGCGCGCTTGGTGGTGTGCTGGCCTTTCGCTCCCTGGAAGTGGACGACCTGCTCAGCGCTGAGCAACCCTCTGGCGCCCGCCTGATGGCTGGCTATGGCAGCAACAACGACGCGCGCTACGGGACGCTCGTGGCAGCACAGCGTTTCGGTGATCGCTTCGACGTCCTCGGCGGGTTCACCCGCCGCAAGACTGATGACCTCGAAGACGGCGACGGTGAGACCATTCCGTTCAGTGCTGACGACGTCAGCAACCTGACCGCGAAGCTGGGCTGGCGCCCTAGCGCGGAGCACAGATTCCAGCTCAACTTTCAGCGCTACCGCAACGAGCACGAGATCCCGTCGTCGGCGAACACGGCTTCGATTACCAACATCGTCGATCGCGACACACGTCAGGACATGGTGTCGCTGCAGTACGCGTATCAGCACGCCGAGCGGGACTGGCTCAATCTCGATGCCACGGCGTACTACAACAACGTCGACCTCACCGAACGCCTCATTGACGGTGACCGTATCGACGACACGGAGCTGACTACGCTTGGCGTCGAGCTGAGCCAGGCCCATCGCATCGAGTTGTCGGAGCAGCTCGCGCTCAACCTCACTTTGGGAGGAGAGCTGTACCGGGACCGCCAGGAGGGTCGTCGCAATGGCGCGCTTCGCGAGCAGTTCCCGAAGGCCGAGCAGCGTGTCACCGGCATTTACAGCCGCGCGGAACTGAACTGGAACGAGCGTGTCGCGCTCATTCCGGCGCTGCGTTACGACAGCGTCAGGCAGACGAACCCGGACCTCCCTAACCGCAGTGAGAGTGAGCTGTCGCCGCAAGTGACGCTGGCGCTGTATCCCTCCGAGCGCTGGATGCTCTACGGAACCTGGGCCGAGGCCTTTCGGGCACCGTCGTTGACCGAGCTCTACGTTCGCGGGCAGCACTTCCCTGGCAACAACTTCGTTCCCAACCCCGATCTGCGCCCGGAGACGGCAGAGAACAAGGAGTTCGGCGTCGGCTATAGCCACCGTGGGCTGATCAGCGGAGACGATGGTCTACGGCTACGATTCGCCGCCTTTCGCAACGATTACGACGACTTCATTCAGTCTCGGGTGTCGATGTTTCCACCGCCCGGCACCACAAGCCGCGACAACGTCGAGAAGGCAAGGATCGAGGGTCTGGAGTTCGAAGCGCAGTACGAGGCACCGCGCTGGTTTGCCGCGCTGGCTGCCAGCCGGCTGCGGGGTGATGACCGCAACGACGATGAACCCCTCTCCGGGATCCCTGCAGACAAGGTGGCGCTGTCGCTGGGCTATCGCTTCCCGGCTTTGAACATGGACGCAGGCTGGCAGGGCTTCTGGGTGGCCAGCCAGCGCCGCCTGCGCGAGGGTGACCCGGGCGCCTCCGGCTACGCCGTGCACAGCCTGTTCGCGGCCTGGGCTCCCGCGCATGGTCCCCTGGCCGGCGCGCGCGTCGACCTGCGGATCGAGAACCTGTTCGATGAGACCTACCGCAACGTCCTAGATGCGCTGAACAGCCCGGGACGAACCGCGCGCCTTTCCCTGAGTTACGACTTCGGAACCTGATCGGAGGCAGACCCGTCATGAGCCGGCAGCCCACGCGCCCGTGCATCGAGACCGCGAATGCTCGCTCTGGTCGTGCTGAAAGCGGTGAGCTCTCGAGCGAGGCTCTGCTCGGCGGTCGCAGGGAGCTGGTCATCCGCCACGGCGATGAAACCTACCGCCTGCGTCTCACCCGTCAGAACAAGCTCATCCTCACTAAGTAAACCGGATTAATTGCTGGAAGTGATCGTGACCACGAGCCCATCGATTTCGGAAAGAGAGACCGAGAACCCACCTGAAGCGCTGATGACCGCATGGCGGACGTCGCAAGGGCGCCCCCAAGCAGTGGCGGTTGCCTTGGGTGTGTCGGAATGTGCGCTGCTCGAGGCAGCTGGCCTAACGGGTGAGTCCTGGTGCCATTGGCTCGATCCTCAGCGAGTTCGCGACGTGCTCATGCAGCTCCCCACCCTAGGGCGGGTCATGGCGCTGACACGCAATCACGCCGTGGTGCATGAAAAGGTCGGCAGCTACGGTCCTGGCGAACTCGACGGTCACGTCGGCATGATCATCCACGATGGCATCGACTTGCGACTGTTCCTCGACCATTGGCGGCACATGGTCGCGGTAGACGATTGCCCCGAGCTCGGATTGCGGGCAAGCCTGCAGTGGTTCGACGCCAGCGGTAGCGCGGTGCATAAGGTCTATCTGCGACCTGAGAGCGACCGGGAGGCTTTCGACACCATCGTCGACTCCGCACGCAAGTCCGAGTCGGCCCAGGGCATCCGCTTCCAAGCGACCGCTCCGGGCGACTACGCTGCCGATGACGACGTAGACCAGGAACGGCTGCTCGCTGAGTGGTCGCAGCTTCAGGACACACATGACTTCCAGGGCCTGTTGCGACGCCATCGCATCAGTAGGGAACAGGCCCTGCGGCTGGCGCCTCCAGAACTTGCACGACCCGTCTCGCCCGTAACCCTCGAAGCCACGCTCACCCATGCGGCGACCCGTGAGCTGTCGATCATGGTGTTTGTCCGCAACCGTGGCTGCGTCCAGATTCATCGCGGTCCCGTCCGGCGCATCGAGCCCATGCAGGATTGGCTGAACGTTCTCGACCCGGAATTCAATCTGCATATCTCGCGCTCCGCCGTGGCCCGGCTCTGGGTCGTGCGCAAGCCCACCCGCCACGGGGTCGTCAGCGCACTGGAGGTTTACGACGCAGCGGGCGATCTCGTCCTGACTCTGTTCGGAGACCGACCTGCCCACGAGCCGGAGCCGCGCGCCTGGCGGACGTGGATTGATCAGCTTGCGGATGCCATGCCGCCATGCTGAGGCCAGTACACTTTGTCGGCATGCTGCTGGCGCTGGCCCTCGCACTCCCGGTCGGTGCCGACGCTCCGACCAGGATCGTCGCCATCGGCGCGGCCATCAGCGAAACGGTCGTGGCCCTCGGTGCGGCGGACGCACTGGTGGCCGTGGACAGCGGCAGCCGCCACCCCGCACTTCTTCAGGACCTGCCGCAGCTCGGCTACCACCGTGCCTTGGGGGCGGAAGGTGTGCTCTCCATGGAGCCGGATCACGTCTTGACCGTGGCGTCGGCAGGTCCGCCCGTCATCCTGCGGCAAGTCGAAGCCGCTGGGGTGCGCATGACCCGCATCGACGATTTGCCGGATCCGCGCGCGGTACCCGCGAAAATCCTTGCGGTAGGCGAAGCAATCGGTCGCGAACAAGAGGCCGAAGAACTCGCAGCAGCGGTGGCAAGCGAGATCGATGCGGTGCTCGCTGACGCCTTGCCGGGCGAGCCGCCGCGGGTGCTCTTTCTTCTTAGCGTTCGCGACGGCGCGCCCATGGCGTCGGGCAGGGATACAGCCGCCGCGGCCATGATCGAGGCCGTGGGGGCGCGCAACGCGCTGTCGGGCTTTTCGGGCTACCGTCCGCTGTCCATGGAGGCGGCGCTGCGCGCCGAACCGGACGTCATTCTGGTCATGGAGCAGACGCTCGAGCGGGTCGGCGGTGTGGACGTTCTGGTCGGTATGCCGGCCTTGCGACACACCCCTGCGGGCCGCTGCCGGTGCGTCGTGGCCATGGAAGGCACCCTGCTCCTCTCTTTCGGGCCGCGCACCGCGCTGGCGATCACCCGGCTCCGTGACGCCCTTCGGGCGAGCGGGGAAGCCGGTGGCGCTCAGATCGTCTCGACGGAGACGCGCGGCATCAGCCCACTCGAGCCATGACTTCAGCCACCGTGCCAACGTCCCATAGTGTGCGACGCTGGGTGCCGCGCGCCCGCCTGCGACCCCGGGCCCTCGTGACCGGTCTCGTCGTGTTGACGTTCGTTGCCGTGCTCCTTTCTCTGCAGATCGGTCCGGCGAACGTCAGCGTACTTCAGGCCCTCGTCGGAGCGACAGACGCTAATGAGTCCGCACTGGCGCGTATCATCATTCTGGAGCTTCGCATCCCCCGCACCCTTGTCGCCGTGGCCACCGGCGCCAGCCTGGCGCTGGCCGGTGCGACGATGCAGGGCCTGTTCCGCAACCCGCTTGCCGACCCCGGATTGCTCGGGGTCTCATCCGGTGCGGCGCTCGGAGCCGTCAGCGTCATCGTCCTCGGCGGTCTGCTGCCGCTGGCATGGATGGGTGCCTGGCTCCTGCCCGGAGCGGCGTTTCTCGGCGCCCTGGCCGGCATGAGTCTCGCCTACGCCCTGGCGCAGCGGCAGGGGCAGGCCGACGTGGCGCTGCTGCTGCTGGCCGGGATCGCAGTGAACGCCATCGCTGGCGCCGGTATCGGCCTGCTCACCTACATCAGCACCGACGAACAACTGCGCTCGCTGACGTTCTGGAGCATGGGGTCGGTCGCCCAGGCGGAGTGGTCTCAGTTGTTGCCGGCGGTGGGCATCATGACCGCCACGACCCTGCTGCTGTCTCGTGGCGGACACTGGCTCAACCTACTGCTTCTCGGCGAACGCGCCGCGCGTCATGCCGGTCTACCGGTGGCTGGAGTCAAGCGCCTGCTCGTTGTACTGGTGGCACTTCAGGTCGGTGCAGCGGTTGCCATTACCGGTGTGATCGGATTCGTCGGGCTGGTCGTTCCCCACATGATCCGTCTCCTGATCGGCCCCGATCACCGCATGCTGCTTCCCGCCAGCATCTTCGGTGGTGCGGTTCTGCTGCTGCTCGCGGATCTCGTTGCCCGCTCCATCGTCGCGCCCGCAGAACTGCCCATCGGTCTGGTGACCACACTCCTTGGCGGTCCGTTCTTCCTGCTGCTTTTGCTGCAGCGCCGGCGAGTGAGTGTTTTCGGATGACGGTGGAACAAGGCATGGAAGCTCAGTGTGTGACGCTCTATCGAGGCGATCGTCGGGTGCTCGATGACGTGTCGGTCCGAATCGAACCCGGCTCAGTCACCGCAGTCGCAGGCCCCAACGGTTCTGGTAAGTCATCCCTGCTCGCCGTGCTGGCCGGCGATTTGGCGCCGGCTTCCGGGCAGGTCCGTCTGCATGGTCGCGAGTTGCGCCAGTGGTCCGATCGCGCCCAGGCCTGGCGCCGTGCCGTCATGTTGCAGGATTCCCTCTTGAGCTTCGATCTGCCGGTCGCGACCGTCGTGGCGCTCGGCCTCGTGCTCAGCGGCAAAGGCGATGCCTTCTCGGAATCGGAAGTCGCGGAGGCAGTTGCCGACGTCCTCGATGAAGTGGGCCTCGCGGCCATGGCCGAGCGCCCCTACACGCGGCTCTCGGGCGGGGAGCGTCAGCGGGTGCATCTGGCACGTGCCCTCGTTCAGTGCCGCCGCGCGATACCCCCGGGTTGTCTGTTGCTCGACGAACCGACGGCGAGCCTGGATCTGAAGTACCAGCGCGAACTGCTTCGTCTGGCCCGTGCCGAAGCCGACCGTGGTGCCGCCGTCATGCTCATTCTGCACGACCTCAATCAGGTCACCGCGGTCGCCGACCGGGTCCTGCTGCTGGCGGAGGGCTGCACGCGCTACTGGGGGGCTGTGGCCGGTTTCTTCGATGCGGATCTATTGAGCCGAGCCTACGACACACCCCTGGACATTCTTCACCGGACCTCGGAGCCGCCGCTGGTCGTTTGGGGATGATTTGGATCTACGTAGTCGAAGCGCTGACTTCGACTCGGGAGCTGGATGGGTTTGGGCCGACCTCGGGTCAGGGTTGCTCCGGGTCGGCTCGGAAGCTGTCGATCGTCCTGGCAATGAATGCCTGGTTGTCGCTCTCGTCGAAAATCTCGCCATCGGCGATGGCCTGTGCCCGGGCGAACAGAGGCTCGAACAGTCTGCGTCCGTCGACGCGTTCGCGCAGCCGGATGCGCTCGCTTTCATCCATGGCCAGCTGCCAATACGCGCGCACTTGGCCCCAGAATGACGCAGTGGCCTGCCAATAGGCGTCTCCCGCGCTGCGATCGAAGTCTCGCAGCCGCTCGTAGCGAACGAGACCGAACTCGCGGGCGAGCCGGGAAGCGACGGTGCCGTCTGCATCCAGAACTGTCTTCACGTTGTGCTCTTCGTGGACCCAGCCGCTGGGCAGAATGATGTGCGTGTTGTACCCGATCAGGACATCGTAGTCATCGCGAACCGTGAACTCACGCTGCGGCAGCGGTCGCCACGTTTCCTCGCTTCGCCACCAGGACCGCTCGGGCGTGTGCTGCCAGGCGCCCCAAGCGGCATAGCGCGGCGAGTCGTCCACCTGCCAGACCGTCTGCGTCCAACGTCCCTCTCGTTCCGAGGCGTCACGGGTGGTACGCGCCCAGGTCCCATGGCCGCGGTAGGTGTGCACGGCGGAGGCCTGCCATTGCCAATCCTGACGCCAGTGCTTGGTGACGAAGGGGCCCGTGGTCTCGCCGTCTTCGTTGACGAAAGACATGATGAGGATGTGCTGCAGGACGATGCGTTCGCCGCTGTCGTCGACGACGTAGACATGCTCGGTTGCCCAACTGCGGTAGGGTGAAGCGGGTTCGAAGTCGGCTGCGAAGCCGACGATCTCGAGAAAGTCGAAACTCACCCGGTAGCTGCCTGCCATGGCGAGAATGGCGCGGCGGTCGCGTTCGAACTGCGTCAGACCGTCGGCCTGTAGCGCTTCGAACTCCGCCGTCGCCTCGCGTACGGGCTCGACCGCAGGACCGGTCGTCGTACCGCCGCGAGGCGTCATGTCCGCGGTTACGAAGGGCCAACCGAAGACGTAGCTCTCGGCGTGTGCGTCGCGAGTTACCGCGGTGCCCAGAATCAGTACGCAGACCAATGTCGTCCGAAGGGAAGCCCGCAAGAGGGGCGCTGTCATGGGGTAGCTCCATGAATGAGATTCAGAAGGGCTCGTAAGCACGCAGGTCGATACCGATCTGCAGGGTCTTGCGTCACCTATACCTCCACGCGTCGTCACCTTACGCCACTGCGGGAGTGGCATCCAAACAGCAAGGGCCCTGGCAGTGACTGCAAGCAGCCAAGAAGAAGCGACGCACATCCTGGCTGCGAGGTACGCCCACCGTACGTCAGCTTTCCCGGGCAAGTCGGCTCCACAGCACCTGCCCCTCGGCATCACCGATCGCCAGCATTTCGAGCCCATCGGTGGCCGTCAGTACCGTAACCTCGGCGCCCGTAGCGTGACGCAGAATGTGAGCTGGACCGTCTTCGTCGAGATCGCAGAGCATCACGCTTCCGTTCTCGAACCCGGCGAGAAAGGCTCGAGTACCTGGTAGCGTACAGACCTGAGTCACCCAGCTGTTCTCGCTTCCGCCGCGGGTGAGAGGGCTTCGACCCATGGGGCCGCGCGCGCCGTCGAATGGCCAGCATACGGCTTGCGCCGCGCCGCTGGTGATCAGGAATGGTTCGTCACCACACCAGTCCCATGCATGCACCTTGGTCGGATAGCCGGACATCTGCATGTCGCTCTGATCACGCAACCGCCATCCGTGCAAGGCGCTCTCCTGCATCGATGACACCAGGTATTGCCCGTTCGGGCTCCAGGTTACGCCGATGTGGGAGCCAGCCCAGCGCAGCAATGTGCGCTGCCAGCCCCGCTTTGCCTGGCGTTTCCAGATGGTCGCACCACCATAGTGGGCGACCGCCAGTCGGTTTCCGGTGGGACCGAACGCGATACCCCCGATGCTGCTCGGATGTTCCAGGATATCGGCTTTGGATGCGCCAGGACGCCAGATGTGGACGCTTCGACCGGTTGCACAAGCGCGCAAACCATTCCTGTTTGCGGCGACATGATCCACCCACCGGGATCCGAAATTCGCGATTTCGGCGGATGTGCCGCGGTCAGGGTCGATCTCCAGAAACTTGCCGTCGTCACCTCCGCTGATCAGGCTTTCAGAGGATGGATCAAGTTCGAGCGACAAAATGGCGCCGCGATGGGCCTCGATGACATCGACGGTGCCGTCGTCATTGAGGCAGCGCACGCGGCCATCTCCGTGCGCAACGAAGATGCGGCTGCCGTTCTTCACGGCAGAAGTCGCAAAAGCGCCTGTGCAGAGGCTGTGAGCCTGCTGCTCGAACGGTGTCTGCTTGCGGTCCCGGATTGTATTCACGCCGTTTTGCAGCCCTCGAATCCAGTCTGAAGATCAAGGTCGTCCAGCCCACGGCCAATGAACACCAGACGCGATTCCCGTGGCGAAGCCTCTGGCCATGGACCGAGGTGCTCGCTGTTCATGAGCATGTGTACGCCCTGAACGACGTAGCGCTCGTCCTCGCCTTCGATGTCGAGAATGCCCTTCGAGCGCAGAATATTCTGCCCATGCTCTCGGAGCAGCTCGCCGAACCAGGTTCGGAATCGATCCGGGTCGAGCGGTGTGTTCGCGTGCAGCGAAATGCTCGTGATGTCGTCATCGTGTTCATGATCGTGCTCGTCCTCGAGGAAGGTAGGCTCAACCTCGAGTACGCGCTCGAGCTTGAATGCGTCCTGTTCGAGCAGCGTGTCGAGCGGTGCATGGCATCGAGTCGTGTGCAGGATTCGGGCGTAGGGATTCTTGGCGCGGATGCGTCGTTCGATACGCGGAATTACATCGGCTTCGATCAGGTCGGTCTTGTTGATGAGCACGATGTCGGCGAAGGCGAGCTGCTCTTCCACTTCGTGATGCTGGTCGAGCTGGGACTCGAGGTGGACCGCATCCACGATGGTTACGATGGCATCGAGCGCTGTCTTCTCGGCAACATCCGGATCGACGAAGAAGGTCTGCACGACAGGTGCCGGATCCGCAAGCCCGGTCGTTTCGACGATGATCGCGTCGAACTTCTCCGCACGTTTCATGAGCCCGCCGAGAATGCGGATCAGGTCTCCCCGTACCGTGCAGCATATGCAGCCGTTGTTCATCTCGAAGACTTCTTCATCCACATCGACGACGAGGTCGTTGTCGATACCGGTTTCGCCGAATTCGTTGACGATGACGGCATACTTTCGACCGTGCTGCTCCGTCAGGATGCGGTTGAGCAGTGTCGTCTTGCCCGAACCGAGGAACCCGGTAAGAAGGGTGACGGGAATCTGCTTTCGAGTCATGGTTGCGACCTCGCTGTGTGCCTGGTGTCGAGTGCGGAACGCAGCACGTCGAGGTTGTGCTGCATCATCTCCAGATACGTCGACGCTGGGCCTCCGGGTGGTGAAAGAGCGTCGGAGTAGAGCTTCCCGCCGATCCGAACACCGGTTTCGCGCGCGATAGATTCGAGCAGACGCGGATTGCTGATGTTCTCGAGAAACAGGGCGTGAATGCTCTCCTGGCGAATCTGGCGAACCAACGCCGCCATTTCCCGGGCGGAAAGCTCTGCATCCGGTTGGCTGCCGAGAGCGGGGACGAAGCGCAGGCCGTAGGCGGCCTCGAAGTAGCCGAATGCGTCGTGAGACGTGACCACCTTTCGACGCTCCGGTGGCAGCTCGGCGACGAAGTTGTGGATGGTCTGATCGAGCGAATCCAGCCGCAGGCGATAGGCCTCAGCTCGGTCGCGATACGTTTCGGCACCGGCTGGATCGATGGTTGCCAGCGCCGCTGCGATGTTATCCACATAGCGCATCACGTTGCGTACATTCTGCCAGGCGTGGGGATCGTCGTGACCATGGCCATGGCCATGGCCATGACTTCGGAGCGGCTCTACGCCATGGCTGGCCACCAGGACCTGACCGGAGTACCCGGAAGCGGCGATCAAGCGATCGATCCAGCCCTCGAAGTCCAGGCCATTCACCAAAACCAGGTCAGCTTCGCTCAGCCGGCGTGCATCGGCGGGTGTCGGTGTATAGGCGTGGGCGTCGCTGTCCGGACCCACCAGCGTGTAGACCTTGATCCTATCTCCTCCTGCCTGCTCTGCGAGATCGCCGAGAATGGAGAAGCTTGCAACGACAGTGAGTTCGCTCGCCGATGCCCAGGTAGGCATGCTGAGAAACAGCAAACACATAGCGCCAAGTATTGTTTTTCGAGGATTCATTGTTATGTGCCTTTCCAAGTTCTGGTAGAGCTTCGGGTGTCGGTCTTGCTGCGCCTGGCCAGCAGCAGAGAGAGCACGAACATGGCGCCAGCCATACCGACGATGGCGGGTCCGGCCGCCGCTTCCACGTGATAGGACAAGAGCAAACCGAACCATGCGGAGCACCATGCCATGACGGGCGCCAGGACCATGATCACGCCGATGCGGTCGCTCCACATGCGCGCGGATGCCGCAGGCAGGATCATGATGCCAAGGGCGAGCAAGGTGCCAAGAGCATGAAAGCCTGCGATCAAGTTGATGACGACCAGGATGATAAACGCAGATTGAATCACTGGCCCCCGACCGCTTACCACGCGCATAAAGCCTGGATCGACTGACTCGAAGGTCAGAGGCCTATGCAGCAGAAGCATCGCGACAACCGTGATGACCGCAATACTGAGTAGTAAACCGAGAGAGGCATCATCGAGCGCGAGCACGCCCCCGAACAGCAGATGAAAGAGGTCGACGTTCCGGCCACTGCTGGAGATCAGCAGGACGCCCAGGGCCATGGCCATCAGATAGAGCGTGGCCAGGCTGGCGTCCTCGCGCAGAATCGTCGTGCGCGACATCCAGGTTGCGAGTAGGGCTACTGTGAGCCCGCCAAGAAGTCCGCCCAGCGTCAGGCCGGCTACCGAAAGGCCGCTTAATACGTAGGCCACAGCAACGCCAGGCAAGATTCCGTGAGCGATGGCCTCTCCAGCCAGGCTCATGCGCCGCAAGAGCAGAAAGACCCCTACCGGCGTCGCGCTGACGGCAAGTGCCGTGCAGCCGAGCAGGGCGCGTCGCATGAATTCGAACTCCGTGAAGGGCGCAAGCAGCAGTTCGATCAACATCAGCCGGCTCCCGTCGTGACCTGCACGTGCTTGTGACGCCGGTTTTCGCGAGCGTCTTGCACGGCCTGAACGTCTTCGAGGACAGCCTCAGTGCGCCCGTGGGCCATTTTGCGGCGATCAAGCCACATGGCTTCAGGGAACAAGGCGCGGACGAGATCGAGGTCGTGCAGCACGGTCATGACGGTGCGCCCCTCTCTATGCCAGCGCAGAATGATCTCCTGCAGAGCATAAGACGTCTGCTCGTCGACAGCGGCGAAGGGCTCATCCAGCAGAATCAGGCGTGCGTCCTGAATCAGGATGCGGGCGAACAGGGCGCGTTGGAACTCGCCTCCTGACAGGGCGCTGATCGGGCGCCGGGCGTGGTCTACCAATCCCAGGGTTTCGAGCGCATGGTTGACGTCTTCTCGATCCTGTCGCCGCCATCGTCTCCAGGCCCCTCGCCTTGTCCAGAGGCCCATTGCGACGAGGCCAGCAACGTCGATGGGAAAGCTGCGATCTACCTGTGGGTGCTGAGGAAGATAGGCGATCGATCCATGCCCCTGGTTGCGGACTGCGATCTGCCCGCGAACAGGAGCGCGATTGCCGACGATGGCGTCGAGCAGGGTCGACTTACCGGCACCATTGGGCCCGATCAGGGCGGTCAGAGAACCACTTTCGATCTCCGCATCGAGGTCCTCCACCGCCACGTGCTGACCGTAGCGAAGAGTCAGTTGCCGACAGAGGATGCTGCAGGACATGGTGCAATCTCTTTGTTGGCGGCTTTGATCGATAAGGTGGCAGCGGTCAGCCGAGCCTCTGGAGGACGCGCGTAGTGGCTTACTTATTGCGTTCCTCTGCAGAGCGTCACGTTCGAAGCCCCGGCGCAAAGTGATGCTTCCGAGCACGCGCAGGGCCGGGTGAAGCAAAGCGTCGCTTCAGCCAGCGCCAGCTAAGCACGACTCCCGTGACGCTTAGAAACAGCCCGCCGAGACTCAACGACCAGATCACCGTTGTCCAAAGCCGAGGCCGGTCGAGCAGAAACTGCGGGTCCAGGCTGTGTAGCCCGTTGTAAAGCCACCGCCGTGCGCGGCTGCCTCGTTCCGTCTGGCGTAGCAGCTCTCCCGAGGTCGGTTCGATGTACAGCCAGGCCCCCTGCGCGTCGTCCAGAATCAAACGCAGCACGGGCAGCGGGCGGTAGCGCTCCTTCCGTGAGTAGTAGTAGTTGTCATAGCTTTCAAGCCATTGCGCTTCTGCGACGCCGGTGTCGAGCAAGCTTTCGATGTGCGCGATCAGCGTTGCCTGAGAAAAGGGCAGTTGGGCCCGCCAGCTATCCGCGTCCAGGCCAACCCGCTGACGCTGTCCGTCGCCGGAATGCGCAAGCAGATGGAAGGCGCTGTCTCGTTGCAGATAGTCGACGCGATGGGTCCTGAAATCGAGAGAGTCCAGTCCGGCGTGAGCCGGCGGTAAGGAGGTGATGGAGGGGCGAGATCCGCGGTAGTCAGCCATCAAGGGCTCGGAAATCGCGATACTTGGAAACATCGCGCCTGGGTTCATAGAGAAAAGGCCGCTCAATACGAAGGTGAAGGTAGGAACGGCTACCGCCAGGCCCACGATGTGGTGCCACCTCATCCAAAAGCGTGTGAAGGGGATCCTTCGCTGTGATCGTTGGCTGGGTGTCCAGCGGAACCTCCAGAGGCCGATGATGATGCCGGTAACGGCCAGGACGACGCCTGCACCGGAGGTCCAGTTGACAATGTCGCGCCAGAGCTGGTTTCGATTTCGGATGGGATAAAACGAGGCGTAATGCAGTCCGGGGCCGAGAAAGTACAGCAGGCGACTGCTTGGCGTCGTACTGATCAGCGGTTCACCGGTTTGGCTCGAGAAGTAGATCTCTTCACGCAGGAACGCACTTCCGGAAGTGAAACGGTGAAGCGGAAGGTGCCCGCGAACGCTGCGAAAGAATGTCCACTGAGTGTTTTCGTCGAACTCGCCTGAATAGCGGAAGCCGTCTGTGCCGGCAAACCAGCGCGCAGCGGCAGGCTCTAGCTCCTCCGGACCGAACCCAGCCCTGGCGCCATCATCCGCCCAGCCCGCTTGCCAGCGCCCGTCGTCGAGACGCCATCGATACAGCGGACGGCCTTCGAACACCGCGGCAGATAGCATGTCCACAGCGGTCCAGTGCGTCGCGAGCGCCGCCAGGGATGACGGCTCTTCGAATGTGATCTGTTGTGGCAAGGGCTTCTCGAATGCCGCCTTCTGATTGTCGTCGAGAACCGGAGTCCGGTAATAGACCATGGCGATCCCGGAGACGAACCAGATGGCGAATACGAGACTGAGCAGCAGCCCCAGGTATAGGTGCACGAGGACCACTATGCGCTTGATCGTCCTGGACATGACCCCGAGATCCACCGCCACCCAGATCAGAAGCCGATTCGCGCGGACAGCTCAAAGCTTCGAGGGTCACCCAGTGCCCATTGAGAGCCGGAGTTGTAGGGCTGAACCACCCAGCGTTCGTTGAACAGATTGCGCACGCGCAGCGTTAACGCCGCGTCCTCCGTCCAGGCATAGGACACGAAAGCGTCGGCTAGGACATAGTCCGGAATGCGACGCTCGTTCGCTGTGTCCGAGAAGCGACGACCAACGTAGCGCGCGCCACCGCCGAAGCGCCAAGTTTCGCTGAATGCGTACTGAGCGTAGATGCTGGCCATACGTTCCGGAACGTTGACTGGCGTGTTGCCCTCACGTGAAATGAGCTCGCCACCGATTTGCTCATCGAAATTCTCGAACTTCGCCCGTAGCACGGCTGCGTTGAGGTCGAGCGTGATGCGCTCGGTAACATTGACGACGGCGCTGAATTCGACTCCCTGGGAAGACTGCTTGCCAACCTGCTGTGACTGCTCTGGATTCGCCGGATCTCTCGAAAGCAGGTTGTCCCGGGTGATGCGGTAGAGTGCAGTCGTCCAGTTGACGCGGTTGTTGAGCGCCACCTGCTTGATGCCGACTTCGAACTGCCGTCCCGTCTGCAGCTTTTCCGCACCGACTGCTCGCAGGCTGATCAGTGAGCCGCCGGCGTCGTTGCCGACCGTGTATTGCCCGTAGATGCTGGTGTTTTCGTTGAGAAGGTGTAATCCGCCGATGCGCCAGGTCACCGGGCTGAAGTCGAGTTCAGTCTCGACTCCGCTACGGCGGTCGAGGCGGTCGATGTCGATGTCTTCGATGCGCAGTCCACCGAGGAGCCTGAACTTTTCCGTCACCTCCAGACTGCCCTCAGCGAACACGGCGTACTGTCGAGTATCAGTCTTCAGGGCGGGTGTGGTTCCTGGCCCTGAGTCGAAGAGGCCAGGTTCGAAATCGAAGGGGTCCACGGAAGTACCGCCAGCTGAGAAGGTCGCGGTGCCGTAGTCGACTTCGTTGTATTCCGCGCCCAACAGTAACGTTGCGCTGCGTTCCCCGAGCGAGGTTTCGAAGCGTACGTCATGGCGAGTGCCCCTCTGGGTTTGGTCGATGTCTGTCGCGAAGTTGAATCGACGGTCGATTAGCCCGGTATCGGAATTGTGCGTATAGAACTCGAGGTTGCGGAAGTTCCGTGCGGTATCGAGATAGTAGAATTCGTGGTTCGTTTCGACGCCATCGTGCGGTTGCCAACGCAAACGAAGCCGCGTCCAGTCGTTGCGAAAGGTCGTGCGCGCATCCTCGACGTTGTAGTTCAGGCGGCGCGTCCGCGAATCGATACGTCCATCGATGAGGGGAGTGCCGAAGTAGGCCTGGTCAGTGATCTTGGCCGAGTCGTGAAGCAGCCACACCGTCAGGTTCTGGCTCAGATCCGCTTCCAGACCGACGGAGATGGCCCATCGGTTGTTGCTGTTACGGGCGACGTAGCCTGATGTTTCGTTATAGACGCCGTTCAGGCGGTATCCGATCTGCTCTGAAATCGGTCCAGTGCTCGCGAGGCCGACCCTGCGTGTATCGAAGCTGCCTCCCGCCAGCAGTGCTTCATGAGAGAATTCCGTACGGTCGAATGCGCGAGGCACGTAGTTGACGGCGCCGCCTACTGTGCCCGCGCCGTAGAGAACGGATGCCGGCCCCGACAGCACTTCGACTCGATCGAAGCCCCAGGTGTCGATTGGAAAGCTCATGGCTCCGCCGCTCACGAACAGGCGATTACCGTCGTAAAGCTGACCGATCGAGGCATTGCCCGTGAATCCCCGGGCAGACAGGGCCGAGCCCGCGAAAGCCTGCATGCCAACCGGCGCGAAGCCGGGTGCTCTGGCCATCGCCTCTGCAGTGGATCGATCGCCACGGATAGTTAGCTCTTCTCGGCTGATCGTGTGGACGCTGGCGGGTGTTTCGAGTGCGCTGAGGCCGAGGCGGGTGCCGGCGCCGCGTGTCGTCCGGAGTGACTCCCGCGCGCCCGTGACGACGACTTCATCGACGCTGTCGAGGGAAGACTGAGTTTGCCCCGCCTCGCTTCCTGTTTGGCCGGCGGCACCCTGAATGGAGCCGATCATGGCGATAGAAAAAGCGAGGGTGCGAAGCGAGGTTGCCGTGTTGTTCAAAATTCGTCTCCTGCCTGACTTTGAGTAGAGAGGCTTATAGCGAGGTCTGCGTAACAGCGCGCCAGAGCGCCGCAACGACCCCGAAAGAGTTCCGCTGGCGCGGCGTCGATGCCGGTGAAGCTTGACGCCGAGTCAAAATGTGGCTGTTGATTCGGAGAGCGACCACGAGATCCGCAGATGGTCTGCGTTCGGTCGTTCCCGCACCGGGGGCTCCTTGAGTGGCGTTCCGAGATAGAGGTAGCCAACGATGCTGTCCTCTGAACGCAGCCCCAGCGCACGTTTCACGTTGGGGTCATGACAGTTGCTGCCGGTCAACCAGATTCCGCCGTAACCCAGGACTTGGGCGGCGATCAGGATCGCGTGAGCGGCGCATCCCGCCGAGAGCACCTGATCGATCTCACGCACGCTGGGATGGTCGTGGGTCACCGACGCGCCTACGGCAATGACGAGCGGTGCCCGCAACGGCTTGCGCCGCTCAGCCTCGAGCTCTCGAGTAGTCGCATCCGGGTCCCGTTCCTTGCGCGCAGAGGCAAACACCTCCCCAAGCTGGCCCCTGGCATCACCCTCGATGGTGATGAAGCGCCAGGGCCGCAGTGCGCCGTGATCCGGACTGCGGCAAGCGGCGTCCAGCATGGTCTTCAGGTCTTCAGCGTTGGGTCCCGGTTCGGTCAGGAGTTTTGGGGGGATCGATCGCCGCTCGGACAAGCACGTGGGCAGGAGCTTGTCGCTGGCCTTCGGCGAGGCCGTTACATCAGTGGCGCCGAGTCGCGAGAGCGACTGCTCATGCTTCGTCATCGAGGGGGATCCAATTAGCGGCCTGAACGAAATGTTATAACATAACTATTTCTGCGGGTAGTGCAAGCTCCCTTCGAAAACAGCTGAAGAGCGACGCGCATCATCAGCCGAAGCTACGCCACGCCCGTGGACATGCTTGCTGGGACCTGGGCGCTGCAGCGGGCGGAATGAAAATATGGCTCGGCCTTGCGGAGGCTTCCCGACGCGCGCCCCAGTGGAGATCTGTCTGCGACTTGATGCTTGCGCGGTGGGAGCCGCATGCGGGAGGAAGGCTTGCAGACGTTATAACATAACATTAGAGTGAAGAAAGTTGCCTCTTGGTTTCTCCTCCCTACTCCCGGCTGCGTACGAGAATGGATCCATGTCGACAATGCGCCCTTCAATGACCACGCTCGTTATTGCAACAGTCACTACGGCGATACCCCTTGCGACGCTGGCCGAGCAAGATGCCCCGAGGGCTTCTCAGGCCGTGCTGCCTACCATCATCGTCACTGCGGATCCCATCGGCGGTCGGACGCCCGACGATCTCATTCAGCCGATCTCCGTGGTTGCCGGCGCCGAACTCGATCGTCGCCGCGAGGCGACGCTAGGCGCATTGCTCGATGGCCTCCCGGGCGTCGCGAATTCGGACTTCGGTCCCGGTGTCGGACGCCCGACTGTCCGCGGACTCCAGGGCTCCCGGGTGCAGACCCTGGAGGATGGGCTCCGCGTCGCGGACGTCTCCGGCGAGGGTGCGGACCATGCCATCGGCATCGACCCGGCCCGCGCCGATCAGATCGAGGTCTCCCGCGGGCCGGCCACGCTTGCCTACGGCAGCGGCGCTGCAGGTGGCGTCGTGAACGTTCGTACCTGGCGCTTCAACCCGGAATTCGGCGATCAGGCCCGTAT
Source organism: Pseudomonadales bacterium (assembly GCA_007131295.1). Taxonomy (GTDB): domain Bacteria; phylum Pseudomonadota; class Gammaproteobacteria; order Pseudomonadales; family Azotimanducaceae; genus SLTB01. The sequence goes on from SLQW01000124.1 coordinate 18,511, forward strand.
CGATGGACAGTTCAGCTACGGCGAAAACGGCAATGACCGACAGGGTCGGGTTGCCGTCGAGCTCCCCGCCAGCGACGAGCTGGTGTTCCGCGCAGATGCCAGCCTGCGCAGGACCGGTGACTTCGACATCAATGGCTTTCAGCAGGTCGGCCAAATGGGCGGGCGGCGCGGCAAGCTGGTCAACTCGAGCATCGAGACCGACTCGTTCTCGCTTACGGGTCTTTGGCGGCAGGACTGGGGCCACATCGGTGTCGGTTGGACGCGCTGGGAAACGGACTACGGTATCCCCGAGAATTTCGATGCGCGGCCTCGTGACCTCGGCGGCCAGTCCGACGACTTCGAGCGGGTGATCGCCGACTACGATCGCTTTGACTTCCGGGCCGTGGTCCGCCAGCCCTTCGCGGGCATCGAGACCGCGCGCCTGAGCATGTCCTATACCGAGTTCGAACAGGACGAGGTCGAGTTCGAGTTCAACCGCACGCCCGCAGGTGGCGAGCTCGATGAGAAAGTGGTCGAGGCGGTTTTCGACAATGACGAATTCGATCTGCGGCTGGAGCTCGTGCATGAACCCATCGCAGACTGGCGCGGTGTGGTCGGCTTTCAGTTCACGAATCGCGACTTCGAGGCAGACGACCCCCGTGGCGCCGACCGCGGCTTCTACGTCCGCCCGACGGAAACCCGCACGGCTGCGCTGTTCGTCCTTCAGGAGCGGCCCATGGACTTTGGCCGCATCGAGCTTGGTGCCCGAATCGAGCGCGAGCGCGCCAAGCCCGATGACGTGTTCGGGATCCGGGTCGAAGGCGTGACCGCACCGAACGGTGCGTTCCTGCCCTTCCCGGAGACACCGGGCAACCGGACCTTCACGCCAACCAGCCTTTCGGCGGGCGCCTTTGTGGAGCTCGACGCGGAACATCACATTCGGGCGGCAGTCACGCGCGCCGAGCGGGCACCGTCTCCGGAACAGCTCTATGCCTTCGGCCGCCACCCAGCTGCCGGAACCTTCGAGGTGGGCGATGTGGACTTGAACAAGGAAACCTACCTCAACTTCGAACTCGGTATTGACCGACGCGTGGGTCCGTTCCACTACGACGTTTCCTTGTTCTACAACCGCGTCGACGACTTCATCTTCTTGAAGTCTCTAGACGATGGCGCAGGCAATCCTCTCTTCGTCAACGACATCGGCAACCGGGCCGGCGAGGGTGCCGCGGCCGGCTGTATGCCTGGCGATGGCGGTCTCTGCCGACTGCGCAATCAGATCGTGTTCAACGAGCAGGCGAATGCCGAATTCTGGGGTGCGGAGATCAGCGCGGTGGCCGACATCGTGGCTGGGAATACACCGGTGACATTACGCTTCAGTGCCGACAGCGTTCGCGGCCGGCTGCGCGGCGACGGCGATCTGCCCCGCATCACGCCACCGCGGATGGGTCTGGGTATCGATTGGGCTCTGGCTGACGTCGACCTCTCATTCGACTACCAGCGGGTTTTCAAACAGAACCGGACCGGCACGGCGGAAGACCGCAGCAGCGGCTTCAATCTGCTGTCTTTCGACCTCACCTTGGCGCCCCAGGCGTGGCAGGGCACCGAAGTGTTCCTGCGCGGTCGCAACCTGCTCAACGAGGACGGGCGGCGTCACCAGAGCTTCTTCAAGAACGATGCCCCGATCATCGGCCGCGCTTTCGTTGCTGGGGTCCGCTTCAGCTTCGGCGGTTGAGGCGGCGCGCCGCACCTACCGCCTGCTGGAACGATCAAAAGGTTACGCTGATCGCAGCGTCCTCAGCGAAGCGCGTAGCGGGCCGCCGCTCTTCGAACGCGGCGATCGAGGCTGCGAACGACGAGGAAGAGCGCGAGCAGGCCGCTGGCCCCGAGCCCGATCCAGGCCAGGGCATCCTGCCGGGGTGTGCGTTGCGGCGGTTCGAAGCTCGGCATCGCCGCGTGTGCGGAGTGGTCGAAGGGCAAGTCATCGAACAGATAGGGATAGAAGTGATGGCGCAGGCGCGTATGGAACGCTCGGATGGCGCTGCGCTGGGCCAGCACGCGATCGATGCCGTTGTCCGCCAAGCCGTCGAACAGGTTCTGCATGGCGACCGACGGCAGAACGACGCCGAGCATTCGCGTTGCCTCGGCGCGCTGTGCGAGCGCGTCCCGGTAGCGTGCCACCTTGGGCGCGACGTGCTCGTCGGCAACGTGGTGAAACGCGTAGTACCACTTCCAGTGGAAACGTCCGGTGACGGGAGCGGTGTCGCGCCACTCGGGATAGGACGCGAAGAACGGCTCGAACGTGGCTGATTTCGGCAGGTCCCAGGCGTCGTTCACCTTGCGCCGGTGCTCGAGCGCGATCTCGCCACCGAGATCCGCGTCGACGCTGCGGGCGAGGGCGGCATTGGCGAACGTCGGCGCGATCATGACCAATGTCACCCAGATCGAGAGCAGCGCCATCGCGGATGCAGTGGACGACAGGTTGCGCCAGCGCAGCCCGATCCAACCGGCAAGCGCGGTCCAGAACGTGGTGTAGAGGCCGATGCCGACGAGCAGCGCAAGCAACGACGTCACGGGTCGTTGCAGGATGAGGGTGGCGCCGATCAGCGGCAGCCCGACGCTGGCGAACAGCAGCAGCAGGCGTGCGAGGAGTCGTTGACTCCAGAACGAACGTTCCGCCTGAGCCAGGGATTGCAGCAGTCCTAGCCGGCCGCGCTCGCGTTCGCCGGGCAGCAGGTCGTGAGCCAGGGCAATGGCCAGCAGCGGCAGCAGGAAAACCACTACGAACGCGAAGTCGAAGGCGCCGGCCACCGCGCGTTCCGGATTGCGTGATTCGCCTTCGTAGAGCTGCGCCTCGAGGCCGAGCAGGCGTATGCGCTGAACCGGTGGCATGACCTGGCGGTTGCCGACGGCCAGGAAGCTCCACGGGCCGGGCGGGTCCGCCACCTCATGAAAGGTGTAGTAGCCCACCGAACCCGCAGCGACATCGTCCTGCGTTGCGTACCCGAGATGCGTACGCTGCTCGGCCTGCAGCGCCGCAGCGCGTTCGATCTCCGCATGCTGGCGCTGCATCTCGGTGTGCCCGAGCCAGAGTGCGATCCCAGCGGCGGCGAAGAGGATCATGAGGCCTGCAAGCGTCAGCCGGGAACGCAGCAGGAGGCGGAATTCAGTTGCCATGAGCACGCTCGAGTCGACGGGTGAGCCAGCTGAGCAGCGCCCCGGTCGCGAGCAGCCAGCCCAACAGGATCGACAGGGCGCCACTCGATCGCGCAAGGGCGAAGCGCGCATCCGGCGGCGCGTATTCCGGCCTTGGAATGGCATCCCAGGCTGCGGCGCCAAGCCGCTGATCGCGGTCGTTCTGGAACGCGATTTCGTAGGTATGAAGTTCGTTCAGCGCCTGCACCATGGCGTAGCGACGAGCCTCCGAGGCGCGCAGAAAGTGTATGTAGTGCTCCGTATCGGTTCCGGCAGCTGAGCGCGACAGCTGTAGCAACGCCAGATGAGGACTGACGACAGCAAAGCGGTCAACCCATAGATTCTGGCGTGCATGCTGTCCGAAGACGCGTTCGCTGGCCTGCGCGTACGCTTCGCTGGTAAGGCGCTCGCCCTCCGCCATGACCAGGCCACCGTAGTTGATGGGCAGATCCTCGACCCTTTCGACACCATAGCGCTCGAGCGTCTGGGTTCTGAACGCATTGAAATAGGGATCGTCCGGGTTGTGGCTGTCGCCCACTTCACGGAGCGCCGCTTCCGCGAGGAGCTGTGTCTCCACGTGGGTCGGTGCGGGATGGCGCTGCCCGGCGAGCTCAGGCAGTACCCTCGGAATGGCGATGCACAGCACGATCCACAACGCGAGCAGACCGAGCAGGGCGCCGTGGGCGTTGCGGGCCAAGCCGCTGACGGTGACGATCAGGCCGCTCCAGATGAGCACGTAGACGCCATAGCCGGCGAGCATCATCGCGACCCGTAGCGCGTGTTCGGGGGTGGTAACGACCGCCACGAGCGCGAGCAGGGCCAGCGGCAGGAGGGCGGCGAAACCGGCCGCGGCCAGCGCGAGCCACTTTCCAAGCAGCAGGGGCGCGGCACTCGGACTGCCTGCCAGGATCTGATGCAGCAGGCCGCTTTCCCGCTCCCGCGCGATCGCGCCATAGCCGAAAAAGATCAACGCCAGCGGCAGCAGTGTCTGCAGGACGAATGCCGGCGTCAGCTGCCCGAAGTAGAGCAGCGCCGTGGACTCGCTGGCATCGCTGAAGTTGGCCGCGTTCTGCCGATGCCCTTCGAGAAAGATCGACTGACCGGTATGGGCCTCCACGCCCCATTCGAAGTGGGCCAGCGGTCCCACCGGCTTGAACGCGTAATCGCCGAAGTGGACGACGCGATGGGGATGCCGGTCGGGCTGCGCCTGCCAGTCGGCGTCGGCCCTGGCCGTATGCTCGTGCTGTTTTTCGTGAACGGCCTGGTAGCGCTCCAGTGTGATGGCCAGCGACACGAGCAACAGCAGCAGCAGCGCGATCGCGCCGGGCAGAAACGTCCGCTCCCGCACCAGGATGCGCCACTCGTTGCCTGCCACTGCGGTGATGAGATGCGTCATGCCTGTTCCGCCGCGTCGAGATACAGGCTTCGCAGCGTCGCGACATCCTGCCGTGCGGCTTCGGGGAGCTGCCGGTCCTGCTGCAGCCGGCCGGCGCGCAGGAAGCACAGTTCGTCCGCCACTTCGGCCACGGCGATCAGGTCATGGGTCACCATGACCGTGGCGACGCCGCTCGCCGCCAGGCGTCGGATCAGCCGGCTCAGCTCTGCAGTGGCGACAGGGTCGAGACCGGAAGCGGGCTCATCGAGCAGCAGCAGGGGGACCTCGCGCGCCAGCGCCAGTGCCACGATCAGTTTCTGCCGCATGCCCTTGGAGTACGTCGACGCACGTGCGCGACCGTCTGCGGCCGTCAGTCCGGCTTCCTCGAGTGCGGCGAGCAGCCGCGCGTCCTCCAGTTTGCGATGCCCGGCCAGCTCGAGGAAGTAACGCAGGTTCTCGAGACCGGTGAGCTGCGGATAAACGGCGACGCTCTCCGGAATATAGGCGATGTGGCGGCGGGCCTCGTCCGGTTGCGCCGCCACGTCGACACCGTCGATGCGGATCCGTCCCGACTGCAGCGGCAGCAGTCCGAGCATGAGCTTGAGCAGGGTGGACTTGCCCGCGCCGTTGCCACCGAGCACCGCCAGAACAGATCCTGGGGCGACGGCGAGTGAGATGTCCTCGAGCACCGGCGTGCTGTCGTAGGCGAAGGACACATTCGTCACTTCGACGATGGGGCAGGCCTGTGCGGTCATTGAGTCCGCCATCAGAAACGGTAGTTCACGGTCGCGGTTGCGCTTCGCCCATCGCCCGGCGAGTGGATCGTGGCGCTGCCGTCGGGGCTGAAGTCGAACACGTACTCGTGGAACTTGTTGGTGATGTTGTTGAGCTGCAGCCGCAGACTGCCCCAGTTCATGGCGTACTCCAGGTTGGCGTGGAACAGCGTGTAGCTGCCGAACTTGCCGCCGAGATTGGCCTCGTTGACGAAATAGCTGCCCTGACCCTCCATCCGGACCCGCGCCGTGAGCGCTTCCGTCACCTCATAGGTGAGGCCGAGGGAGCTGGTGCGATCGGGGATGCTGCGCAGACGGTTGCCGACGAAGGCCGACTCTGCGTCGCCGCCGCGGCGAATCTCGCTATTCACCGTGGTGTAGTTGCCCCAGACATACAGCACGTCGCTGACGAACCAGTTGAAGCTCAGGTCGAAACCATCGCGACGCGTCTTGCCGACATTCTGGGCCGTCCCGTCGACCACGACGAACTCATCCTTGGCGTCCTGACGCCAGAAGGAGCCGCGGAGCTGCAGGGCAGGAAGCGGTTGCCAGGTCAGCCCTGTCTCCCAGCCATCGTTGATGGACACGTCGCGGGCGTCCCGGTCACCGGTGGTGTAGGCGGCGGAGCCGAAAGGATGCTGGAAACTGCGGCCGGCATTGGCGAACAGCGTCACCTGTTCGGTGGCTGCGTAGAAGATGTTGAACGTGGGCTGCACGATGGTGCCGAAATTAAACATGCGTCGGGGGGTCGGTGTTCCGTCGGCAGCGAACTGTTCGAAATCGCCGGCGAGCCGGTCCGCACGGACGCCCAGGTTCCAG